>DAMCRY010000514.1:0-1074 GCA_032115075.1 Massilia sp. | reverse complement strand
TGAAAAGCGATATTTTGAACGGCTCGCGAGTGTCTAGGGAACCGTAGTCGATTCAATATTCTATTTTGAGCCTGAGCGGGTGTAAAATTTATCGACACTCTTACACAACAGCAAACGTCAAAAACGTCCGTTCCAGCCAGAAATTGCTCAGGATATGCTGGCGTCTGGGGCACGACGCCGGCGTACTTGGCGGGACTATGCAACCGCTTGCTGGCTGAGCCTGCCCAGCACCTTCTCGCGGTTGTTCATGACGAAGTTAACGAACACCGGCTCCTTGATCGCCAGCCGTAGCAGGCCCGGTAGCAAGGGATAGCAGAAGACCGCGACTTTGCGGACGCATTCGTCGTCGCGCAGCATGGTCTGGGTCGCGTTGCCGACGCCGCCACCCAGCAAGGGCAGGAGTTCGGTCCGTTTCTTGTCGATGATGGCGGATACCGGGCCGATGAGCTTTTCGCTCAGGCCGGCGGGTTCGGTCGAATCGGTCATGGGCGTCTCCGGTGGTTATTTACCAGAGCAATATTGCGCTTGAACGACCCTTAAAGAGATGACGATTGGCAAATGTGCGACTGCGCCCCCTCAGTGCCCGCCATGACCATGGCGATGACCATTCCCGCTGCGGTAGTGCCCCCCTCCGTGTCCGGACCAGCTCTTGTGCGAACGCCAGCCGTGGTGGTGGCCGCCATGGTGTCGGTAACGATGTCCGCTGTAATAGCCAAATCCAAGGTCGAGCGAGATGGGAGGGCCGACGTAGGTCGGGTAGCCATAGGCGGGATAAGAATCATAGGCAGCATAGGGTGGGCCGTAGACGGCGCATCCTCCGAGACTGGCATGCAGCAGCAGGACGACGGCAAGGCGCCGTATTGCGAACACGCTTCGAACGTTCATGGCAGCCTCCGATGACGGCGCACCTTATTCAGTGTAGTCCGGAAGGTGGTGTTTGCAATATAAAACGCGAGTCGCTAAGTCCACGAGCCAAGATGTTGCGTACAAACGTAAAAAAGCCCGCTCAGATCACTGAGCGGGCTTTTTCATATAACTAGCCTGACGATAACCTACTTTCACACTGGTTGCAGC
>DAMCRY010000513.1:0-1241 GCA_032115075.1 Massilia sp. | reverse complement strand
GCCACCATGTCCTGGCCTGGCTTACCGCCCTGCGAGCGGCCGTGCGGCTGGCGCAGGTAGCGCGCGCTGTGGCGGCGCTCGCCGTTCTGGCCCTTTGCCGGCCAGGTGATGAAGCGCGACAGCTCCTGCAGCGCCCGCTGGTAGACATCGCGCTTGAACTCGATGACCACGTCCAGCGGCACCCAGTAGTCGTGCCAGCGCCAGGCGTCGAACTCGGGATGGTCGGTCAGGCGCAGGTTGACGTCGTTGTCGCGCGCGATCATGCGCAGCAGGAACCAGATCTGCTTCTGGCCACGGTAGTGGCCGCGGATCTCGCGCTTGATGAAGTGATCGGGCACCTCATAGCGCAGCCAGTCGCGGGTGCGGCCCACGATCTTGACGTGCTCCTGGCGCAGGCCGATTTCCTCCTCGAGCTCGCGGTACATCGCCTGTTCCGGCGTCTCGCCGTATTTGATACCCCCTTGCGGAAATTGCCACGAGTGCTCGCGCACCCGCTTGCCCCACCACACCTCGTTGTTGGCGTTCAGCAGGATGATGCCGACGTTGGGGCGAAACCCTTCACGATCGAGCATAAGTGCACCTCGAAACTTTCTGCCGGCCGTACGATCCTTATATTTTTACCCACAAATCGGCGTGACTACCCCGCCGGCATGCCGCCGGCGGGGTAGCATTGCCTGTTCCTCTGCGTGTTCCGGACCCATTTGTAGAAAGATTGGTCGCATCAGCCAGCTAATCCTTTAAAATTAGGTTGATTATAACCCTCTCTTTTTAAAAAGAATTCACGGATATGCGCGCCTCACGATTTTTTATTTCAACTCTTAAAGAAGCGCCTTCCGACGCCGAAATCGTCAGCCACCAGTTGATGATGCGCGCCGGGATGATCAAGCGGCTTGGTTCCGGCATCTACACCTATATGCCGACGGGCCTGCGGATCATCCGCAAGGTCGAGAACATCATCCGCGAAGAGATGAACAAGGCGGGCGCGATCGAACTGCTGATGCCGCTCGTGCAGCCGGCCGAACTGTGGCAGGAAACCGGGCGCTGGGACAAGATGGGCCCGGAACTGATGCGCGTCAAAGACCGCCACGGCCGCGAGTTTGCCATTCAGCCAACGTCGGAAGAAGTCGTGACCGACGTCGTGCGCAGCGAGCTGAAGTCCTATCGCCAGCTGCCGATCAACTTCTACCACATCCAGACCAAGTTCCGCGACGAGCGCCGTCCGCGCTTCGGCCTGATGCGCG
>DAMCRY010000512.1:0-1447 GCA_032115075.1 Massilia sp. | reverse complement strand
GAAGCCGCCCGGCTCGGGCGCCTGCACGCCGGCGGCGGCGTTGCGCTGGCCCTGCTGGGGCACGGCGTTGGCGCCGGAGACCTGGAACGGGAGGGTGGTCGTCTGCATCGTCATGGTTGTTCTGCCTCGGTTCGGCCCGTGTTCACTGTTCGGCTCGTAATCACTGTTGCTTGTAACGGGCGCCACGGGCCGCGTGGTCGTCCATCAGTTTCTGGTCGCGCTTGTTCTCGACCGCGAGGGCCTCGAGGGCCGCGCGCTCGTTCAGGGTGCGGTAGGACAGGCGCTTGCGCTCGCTTTCCTGCCATGCCTTCTTTTCCACGTCCGCCTTGTACTTCGCATGCTTGATCACTTCGCGCTGGCCGACGATCGCGTTGTCCAGCTTGCCGATGAAGGCGACGAAATTCTGGTAGGAAAACGGCGTGATGCCCGCCATCTGCGCGGCGTCCAGCTTGCGCACATACTCGTCGCGGTAGCCGTCCAGCATCACCAGCTTCTGCTCGGCCTCCTCGACGGCCTTGAGCGCCGCGCCAAGGCGCTTGGCGATCGCGTCGGAGTCGCGCTGCGCAAGGTCGATCAGGGTCTCGAGGGCGGAAGTCTTGGCCATGCAGGGTCACGCTAAATACGCAAAGTATAGTGCCCGCCGGCACTTTTTAACCTTGGAATAGAGAGGTCAATTGCCCCAAGCTCTCCAGCATGCCGGCGTTGTCGTGGATTTCCTGGCACAGGAAATGTTCGATCTGCTCATGCTTGGCGATCGCCTGGTCGAGCACCGGGTCGCTGCCGGCGGCATAGGCGCCGACGCTGATCAGGTCGCGCGAGCGCTGGTAGCGCGAATACAACTGTTTCAGCTTGCGCGCCGCCAACTGGTGCTCGTGGGTGGTGATGCCGTGCATGGCGCGCGAGATCGATTGCTCGATGTCGATCGCCGGATAGTGGCCAGCCTCGGCCAAGTGGCGGTTGAGCACGATGTGCCCGTCCAGGATGCCGCGCGCCGCGTCGGCGATCGGGTCCTGCTGGTCGTCGCCTTCCGAGAGCACGGTATAGAAGGCGGTGATCGAGCCGCCGCCCTCGACGCCGTTGCCGGCGCGTTCGACCAGCACCGGCAGCTTGGCGAACACCGAGGGCGGATAGCCCTTGGTCGCCGGCGGCTCGCCGATGGCGAGGGCGATCTCGCGCTGGGCCATCGCATAGCGGGTCAGCGAATCCATGATCAACAGCACATTCTTGCCCTGCTCGCGGAAGTGCTCGGCGATCGCGGTGGCGTAGGCCGCGCCCTGCAGGCGCATCAGGGGAGGGGCGTCGGCCGGCGCCGCCACCACGGCCGAGCGCGCGCGGCCCTCCGGGCCCAGGATCTGCTCGATGAATTCCTTGACCTCGCGGCCCCGTTCGCCGATCAGGCCGACCACGATCACGTCGGCCGTCGTGTAGCGCGCGATCATCCCCAGCA
>DAMCRY010000511.1:0-1547 GCA_032115075.1 Massilia sp. | reverse complement strand
CGGGCCACTTGACCAGGTAGTCGTTGGCGCCGACCGCGAAGGCGCGCGCCTTGATATCGGGGTCGTCTTCGGAAGACAGGACGATCACGGGCAGGTCTTCGGTGTCCGGGTTGGCGCGCAGCAGCGCGGTGACGGCGAAGCCGTCCAGGTCCGGCATGCGCATGTCGACCAGCACCACCGTGGCGCGGATTTCGCGCGCCACCTCGACCGCGCGCGCGGCGTTCGATTCGTAGCACAGGGCGTGGCCGGCGCAGCCCTGCAAACCGTGCGCGATGATGTCCTGCGCGAAGGGCTCGTCGTCGATGAGGAGAACAGAGCAGTCGGGTCGATCGTCAATCATTGCGGCATGGGTCGTCAGACGTCACGATCTTGCAATTAAGTAAGCTTTGATTCTACTACAATGTGCGTTCTTTAACATAATTGACGATCCATGCCGTGCGCGTGATGAATATGACATCTTGCAAGTGCGCGGTGTCGGCGCCATCTGGAGGACATGCCCAAGCGCCAGCTTCCTCCCGCCTGCCCGGCCGACTCCAGCGAGGCGGCCGCCGCGCCCTGCCCCTTGTGCGGCCGGGTGCTGGGCACGGTCAACATCGACCGCCACCACCTGATCCCGAAGACCTTCAAGGGGAAGGAACAGTTCCCGATCCACAAGATCTGCCACCGCAAGATCCATTCCGCCTTCACCGAACGCGAGCTGCTCCAGACCTACCACACCTGGGAAGCGCTGCGTGCCCACGAGGACATCCGCGCCTTCGTCGACTGGGTGGCGAAGAAGCCTCCCGGCTTCTATACCCGTACCTATACGTCGAACAAGAAAAAGTTCCGCTGACGGTCCCCTGACGCCGGCCAGGCAAACACTATATAATATTATATATTGATGACGCCACCTGCCCACCCATGCACCATGCGAACGACGACCTGACCGGGCTGCACGCCGCCGCCGCCCAGGCCACCCAGCTGCTCAAGTCCCTTGCCAACCGCGACCGTCTGTTGCTGCTCTGCCAGATGTCGCAGGGCGAGTTCTCGGTCGGCACGCTCGAGACCCTGACCGGCATTCGCCAGCCGACCCTGTCGCAACAGCTGACCGTGCTGCGCGAGGAGGGCCTGGTCGCCACGCGGCGCGAGGGCAAGCAGGTGTTCTACCGCATCGACAGCCGGGAGGCGCTGGCCGTGCTGCACCTGCTGTACGAACTATATTGTCCCGCGAAGGAGGAACTTCCCCATGCAGATTGACTGGATTCATTTCACGCCATGGCGCTCGCTTGCCGGCGGCCTCCTGATCGGCGCCGGCATCGCGCTGTTCGCGCTGCTGAACGGACGCATTGCGGGCATCAGCGGCATCCTCGGCGGCCTGTTGCGCCCGCATTCCGGCGAGACCGGCTGGCGCGTCGCCTTCCTGGCCGGACTGGTCGGCGCACCGCTCGCCTGGGGCCTGTTCGCGGCGCTCCCGGACGCCCGGATCGACGCCGGCTATCCGGTGCTCCTGCTGGCCGGCCTGCTGGTCGGCCTCGGCACCCGCTACGGCTCCGGCTGCACCAGCGGAC
>DAMCRY010000510.1:0-1642 GCA_032115075.1 Massilia sp. | reverse complement strand
ATCGAACACGACTCGCTGTCCGCGCTGGCCCGGGCGCGCAGCGTGGCGCCGGACGTCTGCCTGCTCGACATCGGCCTGCCCGAGATCGACGGCCGCGAGCTGGCGCGGCGCCTGAAGGCGCAGCCGGAAACCGCGCAGGCCGTGCTGGTGGCCGTCACCGGCTATGGCCAGCAGCAGGACCGCGAGGAAGCCCTGGCGGCAGGCTTCGCGCACCACCTGGTCAAGCCGGTCGACTTCGAGGCGCTGGCGCGCCTGCTCGACGGCGTGCGGCAACACACCCCCAAGCTGGGCCCAAAGCAGGGTCAGGTCTGACATTTAGACACGAGCTCGAGCGTTGACGAGCCCTTAAGGCAGAGCTCGTGTCCGAATGTCAGACCTGACCCCGGTTTGGGTTTGGGCAGCGGCTTGTCCAGCGCTTGACGCGCCTTCGCTCTGCCTTATGTCCGTTTTCGCACGGAACGTGGGCGTGCCCGGCCGTATCGTGGAGACATGCGCCGACGCGATGTCCGGCGATTGTCCGAGCGAGAACGACCATGCCTACCGCCACTTCCGATGCCGCCGCCACCGCCAACCAGGCCCGGGAGGCACCGGCGCCGGGGCGTGGTGCGGCGCCATTGTCCCTCGCCGCATGGCGGCAATTCCTCGCCGTGGCCAAGCCCTACTGGCAGGGAAGCGAGCGCGGCAGTGCGTGGACCCTGCTGCTGCTCCTGGTCGGACTGATGCTGGTCGAGACTAAGCTGGCCGTCATGCTGAACGACCAGGCCGGCGAGATGACCTCGGCGCTGGCCGGCAGGGACGGCGACCGTTTCTGGGCGGCGGTGCGCGCCTGCCTGCTGGTGCTGGCGTTCGCGATACCGGTCTATGCCTTCTATTACTACATGCGCGACCGCTTCGCCAACGGCTGGCGGCGCTGGCTCACCGGACGCTTCCTCGACGGCTACCTGCGCGACCGCAACTACTACGCGCTGGACGCCGCCAGCGCGGTCGACAACCCCGACCAGCGCATCTGCGAAGACATCAACACCTTCACCGGGCGCTCGATCCACTTCCTGTTGATCTTCCTGGGCTCGCTCATGCAGCTGGTGGCGTTCAGCGCCGTGCTGTGGTCGATCTCGCACCTGCTCGTGGGCGTCCTGCTCGCGTATGCCCTCGCCGGCACGGTGGTCGCTCTCTATTTGTTCGGCAAGCCGCTGATCCGGCTCAATTTCGCCCAGCTGCGCTGCGAGGCCGATTTCCGCTTCAGCCTGATGCGCCTGCGCGAGAACGCCGAATCGATCGCCTTCTACCGCGGAGAAGTCCGCGAACGCGCCTACATCGACGGGCAGTTCGACAAGGCGATCCGCAATTTCTCCAGCCTGATCAGGAAGCAGTGTGCGCTGAACATGTTCCAGCGCACGTTCAGCCAGTTGACGCTGGTGATACCCGGCGCGATCCTGGCCGAGGGCGTCCTGTCGGGGCAGCTGGAGATGGGGCGGGCGATCCAGGCCGCCGGCGCCTTCACCGCCGTGCTGGCCGCGGTCGGCCTGATCGTCGACAACTTCGAGAGCCTGAGCCGCTTCGTGGCCGGCATCGACCGCCTGCAAGGCCTGTCGCGGCTGGTCCTGCCGGAAGCGGCGGCCGCGGCCGGCGCCGAGGCGGCGCA
>DAMCRY010000509.1:0-1662 GCA_032115075.1 Massilia sp. | reverse complement strand
CGTGGACGGTTTCGAACTGCTGGCGCGCCTGCGCGAGCGCGCCGGCCGGCCGCTGCCGGCCATCGTGCTGTCCGGTTCGGCCCTGGCGGCCGACCGCGCACGCGCCGATGCGCTGGGCGCGATCGAGTTCGTGCACAAGGCGCTCGACTACGGCGAATTCCGGGATGCGCTGAAGGCCGCGCTGGGGCGGCACGGTTTCTGCTGAGCCGCCCCGGGCCAGCGGCTCAGGCCGAGACGCGGGCGGCGCGCAGGCGCTTGATCAGGGCGTCCGGATCGGCGTCCACCTGCATCAGCCCGAGGTGCTCGGGCCGCACGAAGCCTTCGCGGCTCTGGTGCTGCACGAAGGCCGTCAGGCCGTCCCAGAAGCCGTTCGGGTTGTACAGGCCGATCGGCTTGGCGTGGATCCCGAGCTGGGCCCAGGTCACCATCTCGAACAGCTCTTCCAGCGTGCCCATCCCGCCGGGCATGGCGATGAAGCCTTCCGACAGCTCGGCCATCATGGCCTTGCGCTCGTGCATGTCCTTCACTACGAACAACCGGGTCAGGCCGGCATGGCCGACCTCGCGCTCGACCAGGGCCTTGGGAATCACGCCGGTGGCTTCGCCGCCCAGTCGCAAGACCTCGTCGGCGATCACGCCCATCAGGCCGACCTTGCCGCCGCCGTAGACCAGGCCGATGTTGTGCGCGACCAGCGCGCCGGCCAGCGCGCGCGCCGCGTCGGTATAGAGGGGATTGACGCCGTGCGAGGCGCCACAGTAGACGGCCAGGGTTTTCATGGGGATGTGGTGTGGAAACGGAGCGTTACAGGAAATCGGCGCCGGGGCGGGCCTCGGCGGACAGCTTCTTGAGGTATTCCTCGGACAGCTTCTCGAACAGCAGGCGGGTGTCGCCGCGCAGGTAGGGGCCGAGCATCGACAGCACCTGGTAGCAGCCGCGCGCCAGCGCGTCGGCGATGGCCTGCTGCTCGCTGTACTTGCGCGGGTTGCGCACGTATTCGTAGGACAGCCAATAGGTCGCCACCACCACCATATTGGTCGCCATGGCGCCGATCTGCTGGTCCGAGGCTTCCAGCGAGCCTTCGCTGCGCAGGTCTTCGCACAGCTGGCGCGCCACCTTGATCTTGTGGGCCAGGATGGCCTTGAAGTGCAGCTCGAGCTTGCGGTTGCGCGACAGCAGGTCGTTGAGGTCGCGGTAGAAGAAGCGGTAGCGCCAGATCAGCTCGAACATCAGGTGCAGGTAGAGCCAGACGTCCTCCATGTTCGAGCGGCGCCCGGCCGGCACCGTGAGGATGCGCTCGATCTCGGTCTCGAACTGGGCGAAGATCGAATTGACGATGTCGTCCTTGTTGCGGAAGTGATAGTACAGGTTGCCGGGCGAGATATTCATCTCCTCGGCGATGACGGTCGTCGTGATGTTCGGCTCGCCGAACTCGTTGAACAGCCTGAGCGAGAGCTCGAGGATGCGTTCGCGGGTCCGGCGCGGAGCTTTTTGTTGCATGAAGGGCGAAGTTTATGATTCCAGCCGCGAGGATATCACCAAATGGTAATACTGAGGCAATGCCGACGGCGGCCCCTCAGGCGCCTTCGCCATTTTCCGGCTCCGGCGCCGGCCCGGCGGCGCGGCGCTTGCCGGGCTTACAGGCGCGTGCACCGGCAATATTAT
>DAMCRY010000508.1:0-1708 GCA_032115075.1 Massilia sp. | reverse complement strand
CAGCCCGGCGCGCAAGGTCTTGCGGCGTGCATGGGTATGCATGCGGGACTCCCTGTGATGGATGGGTTGATGGATGTTGTTATATGAACCCGACTATAGCCATATCGTTAAGAAAATGCCATGCAATGGCGATAGACCGCAGGAATGGGCGATGAAGCCACGGAACCGGGCAACAGGACGGCCCCGGGCTTGTCAGGTTAATCAGGTTATAATCACCGGGTTCTGGTGCCCGCGCATGCGATCCGCATGCGCAGTTAAACGGGAAACACGAGGCAAAGGCGCTGCGCGCCGGCGCCGAGGTGTGCTGCCCCCGCAACGGTCAACAAGCGTCGCCCTCCGGCATCGTCGTCGAGGGCGGCAGGCTGCTCCGATAACCACTGTGCTTGCCCGCATAGGAAGGTGGAGCGGTCGGTCTTGCAAGCCCGGATACCGGCCAGGACAGGGGGAAGCGCCGATCGGCCCAGGCCGGGCGTCTTCCGTTGACTCCGGTGTGCGGGGACGCAGGCCGGTGCTTTTACCGAGAACATCCACATGAATTTTGCTGCCGTACCGCGCAGCGCGCCGGCCTTCAAGCCGCTCGCGCTGGCCTGCGCCTTTTCCCTGTCCATCCTCGCCGCCAACGCCTTCGCGCAAGAGAGCGTCGTCTCCACCATCCCCGACGTCGTCGTGACCGGCGCGCGCTTCCCCGCGCAAGCCAGCCTGGCGCCGATCGGCGCCACCGTCATCACGGCCGAGGACATCCGCCGCGCCGGCGTCGCCGACGTGAATGCCGCGATCCGCAAGATCGGCGGCGTGTTCGGCCGCCAAAGCCTGGACGGCTCGCCCGACTTCGCCCTCGACCTGCGCGGCTTCGGCTCCAACAGCAGCCAGAACATGGTGGTGCTGGTCGACGGCGTGCGCATGAACGAGAACGAGCTGGCCGGCCCGGTGCTGTCCTCGATTCCCGTGGATACCGTCGAGCGCATCGAGATCCAGCGCGGCGGCAGCAGCGTGCTGTACGGCGAAGGCGCGACCGGCGGCGTGATCAACATCATCACCAAGCGCGGCGCCGCCCCCGGCTACCACGGTTCGATCGCCCTGGAAGGCGGCCGCTTCGACCAGTACGATGCGCGCGCCTCCGTGCGCCACGGCGAAGGCCCGCTGTCGTTCGACCTGGCCGCCGCGCGCCAGGGCAGCGACAACTACCGCGACAACAACGAATTCCGCCAGAAGACCTTCAGCGGCGGCTTCCAGTGGGCCAGGGGCGGCCTTCGCACCGGCCTGCGCGTCGAGAGCGCGCGCCAGGACATGCGTTTCCCGGGTTCGCTGACCGTCGAGCAGTTCGAAGCCAATCCGCGCCAGACCCTGACGCCGAACGATTTCGGCAGCTACGCCAGCGACCGCGTCACCGCCTTCGCCGAGCGGCGCATCGACAACGTGGAATTCGCGGCCGAGCTGGGGCACCGCGAGCGCAAGGTCGAGGCGACCTACGTCTTCGGCGGCTTCCCGTCCACCACGACCTACGACACCCGCCATACCCAGTTCTCGCCGCGCATGCGCCACAACGCGAACTTCGCGGCCGGCCTGAACGAGTTCGTCGCCGGCGTCGACCTGAGCCGCTGGGATCGCGTGAGCAGCCTGGGCTCGGATGCGAGCCAGAGCGCCGAAGCCTACTACCTGCGCGACGAGATGCGTCTCAAGGGCGCCGCCAACGCGCGCCTGGCGCTGG
>DAMCRY010000507.1:0-1809 GCA_032115075.1 Massilia sp. | reverse complement strand
GCTTGGCGGGAGCGTCCGGCTGCACGTCGGCGGCAGCTTCCTTGGCAGGGGCCTCCTTGGCGGCCGCGGGCTTGCGGGTGCGCTTGGGCTTGACGGCGGCGGCGCCATCGCCCGCATCCACGGGCAGGGTATCGTTCGGTTCAGTTGGGTTCATCGTTCGTATCTTTATTATGCTGACCCGGCCCAGCGGCTGCCGCCGACGCATGGTCAAAATTCCGGTCTGGAATCGGGACGTCGACCGGCAGGGGCTCCGTCTCGGTGTCTGTTGCTATGTCTGTTTCTGCATCGTTGGCGGAAGAGGCAGCTTCCGCCCGCTCGAAGTTCTCGCTCAGCGCCGCTTCCAGCGCCTCGAGACTGCGGCTGTCCGGCCCTTCGCTGACGGCCTGCAGGGGCGGCAGTTGCGACAGCGAAGCCAGGCCGAGGTCGTCCAGGAATCCCTTGGTGGTGCCCAGCAGCGCCGGACGCCCCACCACTTCGCGGTGACCGACCACGTCGATCCAGCCACGGTCTTCGAGCATCTTGATGGTCTGCGAGTTCACGGCCACCCCGCGGATCTCCTCGATGTCGCCGCGCGTGACCGGCTGGCGGTAAGCGATGATCGCCAGCGTCTCCAGCGTCGCGCGCGAATACTTCGGCGGCTTCTCGGGCGACAGGCGGTCGAGGTAAGGCTTCATCTCCGGCCGGCTCTGGAAGCGCCAGCCCGACGCCAGGCTGACGACCTCGATGCCGCGCCCCTGCCAATCCTGGCGCAATTCTTCCAGCAGAATCTTGATCGTGTCGCTCCCGACGCCGACATTGAGCTGGCGGCCATTGGCGTCGACCTCGGCGAACAGCTTCTTCATGCCGTGGATCGTCAAGGGCTCGCGCGCGCACAGCAAGGCGGTCTCGAGGACCCGCTTGGCCTCGTCAGTATTCATATCGCGGATGCTTCACATGCACGAACATCAAAACAAAAACGATCCAGCGGAGCCAGGCGCCGGCCGACCGGTCGCGGTGCAAGGGTGCTGCGCAAAAGCTGGAATCCGGGGCCCGGGCCTGGATGCGCCGGGCTGACATAAGTGGCGGGCTTGGCGCCCGCCACGGCTGCCCGCGTGCCAGGCGGGCGGTAGCTGTTGGTCTCGCAGAGAAACGGAATCCGGGGGTTCGCGGCTGGGATGCGGCGGGGCCGGGAGGCCTGCGCCGGCGCGCACGCTGCGAACGGACGACCACGTTTCAGACAACTGGCGGCCATTGTAACCGATAAAACACGCAAACGGACAAGGCGCGGCCGCATGTCGGGCCGGAATTGCGCGATTTGGTCAAGCCTCGGTCAAAACGCCGACAGTTTTTCCGACAGAATCGCCGACACGCCGAGGAAGGCCGGGTAGTCGGCCGTGATCACATAGGTCGGCACCCCGGCCAGGTAGGCGCTGAAGCGGCCCTTCTGCTCGAAGCGGCGCCGGAACGACGAACGCACGAAGCGCTCGCCCAGGCGCGGGACGATGCCGCCGCCGATGTAGACGCCGCCCTGGGCGCCGAGCGTGATCGCCAGGTTGCCGGCGGCGGTGCCGAGCATGCCGCAGAAGGCTTCCAGGACTTCGTCGCACAGCGCGCATTCGCCGCTCAAGGCGCGGCGCGAGATCTCCGGCGCCGCCAGGCTCTCGCCCGGACGGCCGGCGCGCTCGGCCAGCGCACGGTAGATCAATTCCACCCCGGCGCCCGACAGCAGGCGCTCGCAGGAGACGTGCTCGAACTCGCGCCAGGCGTACTGGAGGATGGCGATTTCGGTCTCGTCGACCGGCGCGAAGCCGACGTGGCCGCCTTCGCTGC
>DAMCRY010000506.1:0-1816 GCA_032115075.1 Massilia sp. | reverse complement strand
GCCGGCGCCAGCTGCCTGGTGGTCTGGCGCACCCGCCTGCACCTGCTGTGGCTGCTCGGCGCCGGCGGCCTGCTCGGCGCACTCGGCATCGTGTGACTGGCACGGCGCGGCCGCGCAAGGCATACTGGCGGGATTGTCCACCCAGGTTCCACATCATCATTTCAAGCACAACCATGCCCGAACTGCTCAACGAACACGCCTGCTTCGGCGGCGTGCAACGCTTCTACTCCTTCCCCTCCGAGGCCGTCGGCCTGCCGATGCGCTATGCGGTCTACCTGCCGCCCGGCGCCGGCGACAAGCCCCTGCCGGTCCTGTTCTACCTCGCCGGCCTGACCTGCACCGAAGAGACCTTCATGACCAAGGCCGGCGCCCAGCGCGTGGCGGCGCAGGAAGGAATCATCCTGGTCGCCCCCGACACCAGCCCGCGCGGCGCCGGCGTGCCGGGCGAGGCCGACAACTGGGACTTCGGCGCCGGCGCCGGCTTCTACGTCGACGCGCTCCAGGAGCCCTGGTCGCGTCACTACCGGATGTACAGCCACATCCTCGAGCTGCGCCAGCTGGTGCTCGACACCCTGCCGGCCGACCCCGCGCGCGTGGGCATCTTCGGCCATTCGATGGGCGGCCACGGCGCCCTGATGCTGGCGCTGCGCAATCCCGGGCTGTTCCGCTCGGTCTCGGCCTTCGCGCCGATCGCGGCGCCGATGCGCTGCCCCTGGGGCCAGAAGGCCTTCGGCGGCTATCTCGGTCCGGACCAGGCCGCATGGCGCCAGTACGACGCCAGCGCGCTGATGGCCGGCATGCGGGAGGCGCCCTTCCCCGGCGGGATCCTGGTCGACCAGGGCCTGTCCGATAAATTCCTGGCCGAACAGCTGTATCCGGAAGCCTTCGAGGCCGCCTGCCTGGCGGCCGGCCAGCCGCTCGAGCTGCGCCGCCACGCCGGCTACGACCACGGCTACTACTTCATCTCGACCTTCGTCGAGGACCACCTGCGCTTCCACCGCCGCCAGCTCGGATGACGCGATGCGGGGTGCGCATGTCCCCGCCTGCCTGTCCACTCCGCTTGAAAACGGCCTCCGCACGACCTATAAAGACATTGCCGGCCCCCAGCCGGCAATCTCAACGTTTTCACCCATGGAGGCCATCATGAATCTCATCAGGAGAGGCAACCCCGCGCTGCCGGCCTACCGTCCGGGCTCGGTCGAAGACCAGTTCGGGCGCATGGTCGAAAGCATGTTCGAAGACTTCTTCGCTCCGCTCGCACAGGGCCAGCGCTGGGCCGGGGACGGCGCCATCGCGCCGCGCCTGGACGTCACGGAAACCGAGAAGACCTTCGAGATCCAGGCCGAGCTGCCCGGCGTGCAGAAGGAAGACGTCAAGGTCTCGGTCGACGGCCAGCGCATCACCATCGAAGCGGAATGCCGCACGGCAAACGAACGCCGCGACGGTGAAACCGTGGTGTATGCTGAACGTACCGCACGCAGGTTCATGCGCAGCTTTGCCCTGCCCACCGAGGTCGACGATACCGCGGCGCAGGCCAGGCTCGAGAACGGCGTTCTCCAGTTGAGCCTGCCGAAAAAGCAGGGTACGGAAGCACGCCGCCTGACCATCCAGTAAGCGCCCGCCCCCGGTCGACGCACCGCCGCCCGGCGGCCCGCCGACCGGTTGTCCACGCACCGCGTTGCGGCGCCCTGCCGCGATGCGGTGGGTTCGCCTGCCGTCGCAATCCGCAGTCGCCATGCGCATTGCCGCGGTTTGATCGTCGCATTGTCCGACGGCGCACCGTTTGCCGCCGTCGCCGTCTGATTCGGTGGGTTTG
>DAMCRY010000505.1:0-1844 GCA_032115075.1 Massilia sp. | reverse complement strand
ACCGCCGCGGCGGCGCCGAGCACGAAGCAGGTCGACAGGCCCAGCCACCAGCGCGGATCGCGCAGCAGGCGCGCGCGCGGACGGTGCTGGTCCGAGGCGCGCGGTTCCCAGCTGTCCGGGCGGGACCGGCCGTGGCCGTTGTTCCCTTCCTCGGCGCCGCTGCTTTCCAGCCACTCGACTTCCCATTCCTCGGACGCGATCCATTCGTCGTGCTCCTTGCGGCGCACCGGGTCGGACAGGGTGTTGTAGGCGGTGTTGACGATCGCCATGATGCGGGCGGCCTTTTCGTCGCCCGGGTTCTTGTCGGGATGGTATTTCTGGCTGAGGGCCTTGTATGCCGCACGAATGACTTCCTGCGGCGCACCGCGCGCGACCTTCAGGTTGTCATAGTGGGTATGGATCTTGGCCATGGTCTCAGGGGTGCGCGCTCGTCGTCCGTATCGTCCGATCCGGTTCTACAGCTTAGCCGGATTTGTATCCAAAATGCAAGATGTCAAAAATTCTACAGGCGGTGGGTGCGGTCGGCCCGCACGATAGCATCCGGCAAGTCCACGTCCCTGCCCACCACCAGCACCTTGAACAGCTCGCCCATCTCGGCCGGCGACACCAGCTTCTGCACCGCGCGCGACTGCGGCAGGTAGTGCAGGGCCTGTTCCGGGTCGCTCTCCAGCAGCAGTTCGCCGATGCCGCAGGCGAGCAGGAAGGAGGCCTGGTTCATGTAGGCCAGCACCGGCAGGCCGGCCTCCTGGGACGCCAGCGCCATCGCGGTGAAGTCGACGTGGGCGGTGATGTCCTGCAGGCCCGGCAGGTAGAAGGGATCGGGGTGGGCGTGGTGGCGGTAGTGGCACATCAGGGTGCCGCCCATGCGCTGGTCGAGGTAGTACTCGTGCGCCGGGAAGCCGTAGTCGAACAGGATCGCCGCTCCCTTTTCCAGCATGCCGGCCAGCGAGGCCATGAAGCCTTCGGCGACCGGGTGGATCTCGGTGAGGTAGCCGTCCGGCAGGGACTCGGCGTCGGGCACCTGGCGCGCCACCTGGGCCGCCAGCGCGTCGGTCAAGGGCGCCTGCACGAAGGCGAAGGCGCCGTCCTGCACGGTGACCATCTGGCGCTGCCAGGCGCCGTCCCGGCGGATCACCAGCTCGACCGGCATGGCGTCCAGTACCTCGTTGGCCAGCACCACGCCGCTGAAGCGTTCCGGCATGCCGTCCAGCCAGCGCACCTGGGGCAAGTCCCGCAATGCCTCCTGCTGGCGCGCGCGCAGCTCGCCGGACAGTTCGATGATGGTGTACGAGTTCACCCGCACGCCCATGCCGTCCAGGGCGGCGAGGACGTCGCGCGCCAGCTTGCCGGTGCCGGCGCCGAATTCGATGATGTCGGGCGCGCTTTGGGCGATAATAGCGGCGGCCGCACGCGCCACCGCCGCCCCGAACAGGGGCGAGATCTCGGGCGCGGTCGTGAAATCGCCGCTCGCGCCCAGCTTGGACGCGCCGCCGCTGTAATACCCGAGCCTGGGCGCGTACAGCGCCAGTTCCATGAACCGTGAAAATGGCATCGCTCCGCCGAGTCGTTCCATCTCGGCGGCGATCAGTTGTTGCAGGGACTGGGACGCGGCGAGCGCGTCGGGAGTGGGTGCGGGCATGGACATGCCGGCATTGTAGCGAAATCGGCCCCTATCAACTAAATCGAGCAATCTCCGCTAACCGCTGGAACGACAGACAATGACGGACTCCGCCCTGCATCCTGCTCCCAAGGTCGCCCTGGTGACCGGCGCCGGCCGCCGCCTGGGCCGTGCGATCGCGCTCGGCCTGGCCGGGGCCGGCTGGGACGTGGCCGTGCACTACCGC
>DAMCRY010000504.1:0-1892 GCA_032115075.1 Massilia sp. | reverse complement strand
GCCCGGGTCCTTGCCGTGATCCACGCCAGCGGCGCCGACCGGCTGCCGCTCGAGACCGGAGCCCAGGCCCAGGTGCGCTGGGTCGACAGCGACGGCGAACTGCTCGCGGCCCTGCGCGAGCTGGACCTGCCGCCGGGCGAAGGATTCGCCTGGTTCGCGGGCGAGGCGGCGCTGGCCAAGGCCGTGCGCGTGCTCCTGCTCGAGGAAAAGGGCGTCCCGAAGGAAGCGATGCGGGTGTCCGCCTACTGGAAGCAGGGTGTGGCGGATCACCACGAAAACCTGGAATAAGGCGCCGAAACGCCATCCGGGCCAGTTGCCGCATGACGCAAGGCCTTGATATGGCTATAATTTCGCCCTTCGCATCAAGGAATCTCCCATGTCACTGTTCGATCACCAGCTGGAACTGCTGTCGCCGGCCAAGACCGCCGAGATCGGCCGCGAGGCCATCCTCCACGGCGCCGACGCGGTCTACATCGGCGGCCCCGCCTTCGGCGCGCGCCACAACGCCAGCAATCCGCTGGAAGACATCGCCGCCCTGGTGGCATTCGCCCACGGCTACCGCGCGCGCATCTTCGTGACCATGAACACGATCATGCACGACAGCGAACTCGAGCTGGCGCGCAAGCAGATCTGGCAGCTGTACGAGGCCGGCGTCGACGCCCTGATCATCCAGGACATGGGCCTGCTGGAGATGGACCTGCCGCCGATCCAGCTGCACGCGAGCACCCAGTGCGACATCCGCACCGTGGAAAAGGCGAAATTCCTGGGCGACGTCGGTTTCTCGCAGCTGGTGCTGGCGCGCGAACTCACCGTCGAGCAGATCAGGAAGATCAAGAGCGAAGTGGACACCCCGCTCGAGTATTTCGTCCACGGCGCCCTGTGCGTGGCCTTCTCGGGCCAGTGCTACATCTCGCACGCCGACACCGGCCGCAGCGCCAACCGCGGCGACTGCTCGCAGGCCTGCCGCCTGCCCTACACCCTGAGCGACGGCCAGGGCCGCGTGGTGGCCTACGAGAAGCACCTGCTGTCGATGAAGGACAACGACCAGAGCCGCAACCTGGAAGCCCTGGTCGACGCCGGCATCCGCTCGTTCAAGATCGAGGGCCGCTACAAGGACATGGGCTACGTGAAGAACATCACGGCCCACTACCGCCTGCTGCTGGACGAGCTGCTCGAGCGCCGCCCGGAATTCGCGCGCGCTTCCAGCGGCCAGACCCGGGTGCTGTTCACCCCGGACGTCGACAAGAACTTCCACCGCGGCCACACCGATTACTTCGCCCAGGGCCGCCAGGGCGACATCGGCGCCTTCGACTCGCCCAAGTACGTGGGCGTGGAGCTGGGGACCGTCGCCCGCATCGGGCCGGACTTCATCGACCTCGCCACCACTGCGCCGATGGCCAATGGCGACGGCCTGAACTACATGAACAAGCGCGAGACAGTCGGCATCCAGGCCAACACCGCCGAGAAGCTGGGCGAGGACAAGGACGGGGAAACGAGCGTGCAGCGCTGGCGCGTGTTCCCGAACGAGGTGGTCAAGAGCCTGCCCGGCCTGAAGGTCGGCACCGTCATCCACCGCAACCGCGACCATCACTGGGAGGCGGCGCTCAACAAGAAGTCGTCCGAGCGCAAGGTGCGCGTCGACCTGCGCCTGGAAGAAAGCGCCGGCGGCCTGCGCCTCGTCATCCGCGACGAGGACGGTATCGAGACGGCGACGTCGGCCGGGATCGCGCTGCAGCCCGCCCAGCAGGCCGAGCAGGCTGCGGGCGCGCTGCGCACCAACCTGTCCAAGCTCGGCAATACCATGTTCGAGGCCGGCGCGGTGGAGCTGGCGCTGTCGCAACCCTGGTTCGTGGCCGCCAGCGCCATCAACGCGCTGCGCCGCGACGCCGTCG
>DAMCRY010000503.1:0-1920 GCA_032115075.1 Massilia sp. | reverse complement strand
CGGCCACCGTGATGTTGCGGTCGAGGTGGCGCGGCGCGTGGCCGGTGACCACGTAGAGCTGGGAGCCGTTGCCGGTGTCGAAGCCGTTGTCGCGCGCCACGCCGACCATGCCGTAGCAGTGGGTCAGCCAGGCCTCGCCCCTGGCCGGGTCGCGCGCGGCGGGGAAGCCGTTCACGTGGCCGACCTCGGGCGCGTAGACGTCGCCGTCCTTCAGGCGGGTGAAGGCGCCGGCTTTCGCCACGTTCCTGATCGGCGCCGTGAATTCTTCCTTGACGGTCCTGGCCGCCTTGAAGGGCTTCGGGTTCACCTCGTCCGGGTCGCCCCACTGGACCACGAAGCCGTCCTGCGAGCGGATGATGAAGAGGCCGTCGAAATATTTTTCGCGCACCAGGGCGCGGATGTTGGCGGCGGTGGCCGGGGCGAAGGCCGGGGCCAGCTCGATGATCACGCGCCCGGTCGGCAGGTCCATGTACAGCGTGTTCTCGGGATCGAGCGCACGCCAGTCGGCCGGCTTGGAGCCCTTGAGCACGTCCGCCACGCTCGGCTTCGGCGGCAGTTCCCCGGTCTTGGCAGGGGCGGCGGCCTGGGCGCCCAGGGCGGACAGGGCCAGGGCGGCGCCGGCAAGGCGCAGGGCGGTGAGCGAAGCGGTCATGCAGTCTCCAGAAATGATGAGTTAGCGAAAGATTGTGCTGCAATGTGGTCGGAAGGTAAAGCAAGCGGCCCCGAAATATCCGGCGGCGGGCTGCGCCGGCCCCGAAATATCCGGCGGCGGGCTGCGCCGGCCCCGCTGTCCGGTGACCGACTGGTGGTATGATGCTGCGCTACCTTCTAGGACGAATATGGATTTGATGCAATTGGTCGACATGATCCTCCATGTCGATAAGACGCTGGGCACGCTGCTGGCCCAGTACGGCCTGTATGTCTACATCGTGCTGTTCGCGATCGTGTTCTGCGAAACCGGGCTGGTGGTCCTGTTCTTCTTCCCCGGAGACACCCTGCTGTTCATTGCCGGCGCCTTCTGCGCCACCGGCGAGATGAACTATCCGCTCCTGACGGCGCTGCTGGTGGCGGCGGCGGTCCTCGGCAACACCCTGAATTACTACATCGGGCAGGCGATCGGCCACCGGGTGTTCTCGCACAATTACCGCTGGATCAACAAGGATGCGTTGCAGCGCACCCACGACTTCTTCGAGAAACACGGCGGCAAGACCATCATCCTGGCGCGCTTCGTGCCGGTGGTGCGCACCTTCGCACCGTTCGTCGCCGGCGTGTCCGAGATGACCCATGCGCGCTTCCAATTGTTCAACATCACCGGCGCGGCCCTGTGGGTGGTCAGCCTGGTGACTGCCGGCTACCTGTTCGGCAACATCCCGATCATCCGCGAGCACCTGACCGAGATCGTGCTGGTCGGCGTCTCGGCGGCCCTGGTACCGCTGGCCATCGGCGGCATGGTCAAATTCGCCCGGCGCGTGATCAAGAGGTGAGCGGACGCCGGGCCGCCGCCCTTGTCATACCTTCAACGCCCCGAAGTTTTCGGGGCGTTGTTGTTTTGGCGCACTCAAGTTTTGACGACAAATTGCCGATAAGCATGAGGACAGACCATACTGGATTCCCATGCGCCACCTCATCGCCCTGTTCGCTTGCAGCCTTGCCATGGCCGGAGCAAGCGCGAGCGACCCCGCTCCCACACCTGCCTCGGCCAAGCCGGCCGCCGAGTTCAAGGCCAGCGACGCCAAGCTCGACGGCAAGTCGGCCGACGTCCGCGCCATCCTCGAAGGCAAGGGCAGCGTGCCCGCCAAGCCTTCGATCCGGCCGGTCCTGAAGACCGCCGCCGCCGCCCCGGCGCCGGCGCCTGCCCCGGCAGCCGACGAAGACCAGGCCGAAGTCGACCTGTCGGTGCGCATCGCCGAGCGCCTGGCC
>DAMCRY010000502.1:0-2023 GCA_032115075.1 Massilia sp. | reverse complement strand
AACCGCTGACCTCTTGCATGCCATGCAAGCGCTCTCCCAGCTGAGCTATACCCCCTGCGGGAAACAACATCCTAACATACTGCTTATTTTTCGACCACTTCCGCCAAGGCATCCGCGATCCAGTCGTTCCTGCCAGCTTCCTGGCGTCCCCACGGGGATTCGAACCCCGGTACTCACCGTGAAAGGGTGATGTCCTAGGCCTCTAGACGATAGGGACCGGGAACAACCGTACTACACTTCAGAGGTGGTGGAGGTAAGCGGGATCGAACCGCTGACCTCTTGCATGCCATGCAAGCGCTCTCCCAGCTGAGCTATACCCCCGCATCGCTGAAGTGCGCGCATTATAGCGGACACTGTTGCATTTCGCAAAGCGGGTTTGTGCTTGGCCGCGACTTATTTATCGCAAGCGCTTACAGGTACTTGCCCACCCGTGCCAGGACCGCCTCGCGACCGAACAATTCCAGCACCGCATCGATGGCCGGCGTCTGCAGCTGGCCGGTGACGATCAGGCGCAGCGGCATCGCGATCTGCGGCATCTTCAGCCCGTGCGCGGCGAGCACCTCCTTGAACATGGCGGCGATCGCGGCCTTGCTCCATTCGACATCCTTGCAGCGCTCGGCGAAGGTCGCCAGCGCCGGGCGCACGGCGTCGGTCAGGTGCTGGTCCAGCAGGGCCGCGTCCGGCTTGGGCTCGCGGTAGAACAGCATGGCGGTATCGGCCAGCTCGTTGATGGTGTTGGCGCGGTCCTTCACCAGGGCGATCACGCTCGGCAACGCCGGGGCGCCGTCGAACACCGCGCCTTCGCGTTCCAGCACCGGACGGGCCAGCCCGGCCAGGCGCTCGTTGTCGGTCTGCTTGATGTAGTGGTTGTTCAGCCAGGCCAGCTTTTCCGGGTTGAACTGCGCCGCCGAGGCGGTCAGGTGTTCCAGGTTGAACCATTCGACGAACTGTTCCATCGAGAAGATCTCGTCGTCGCCGTGGCTCCAGCCCAGGCGCGCCAGGTAGTTCAGCATCGCTTCCGGCAGGTAGCCCTGCTCCGGATACTGCATGACGCTCACCGCGCCGTGGCGCTTCGACAGCTTCTGCCCGTCCGCGCCGAGGATCATCGGCAGGTGGCCGTACTCCGGCAGCTCGGCGCCGAGCGCGCGCAGGATGTTGATCTGGCGCGGCGTGTTGTTCACGTGGTCGTCGCCGCGCAGCACGTGGGTGATCTTCATGTCCCAGTCATCCACCGACACGCAGAAGTTGTAGGTCGGGGTGCCGTCCGGACGCGCGATGATCAGGTCGTCGAGCTCCTTGTTGGCGATGGTGATCGGGCCCTTGACCACGTCGTTCCAGGTGACTTCGCCGTCGAGCGGGTTCTTGAAGCGCACCACCGGCTTGACGCCTTCCGGCACGGGAGGCAGGACCTTGCCCGGTTCCGGGCGCCAGGTGCCGTCGTAGCGCGGCTTCTCGCCCGCTGCGCGCATGCGCTCGCGCATCGCCTCGACTTCTTCGGGCGAGCAGTAGCACAGGTAGGCAGTGCCCTGCTCCAGCATCGAGGCGACCACCTCGCGGTAGCGGTCCATGCGCTGCATCTGGTAGAACGGGCCTTCGTCGTGCGACAGGCCGAGCCACTGCATGCCGTCAAGGATCGCCTGCACGGCTTCCGGGGTCGAGCGCTCCAGGTCGGTGTCCTCGATGCGCAGGATGAAGGTACCGCCGAAGTGGCGGGCATAGGCCCAGGAATACAGCGCGGTGCGGGCGCCGCCGAGGTGGAGGTAGCCGGTCGGGCTGGGTGCGAATCGGGTACGGACGGGGGTGCGAACGGTCATGGCAGGATGCGAAAAAGGTAAAGAAGCTATTTTACCGCGTCGCCCCCAAGCCGCCACACCGCAGCGGCCTGCCCGGCCGCTCCCTGTTCGGCCTCCGGTTCGGCTTCCTGTTCGGTTTCTGGAACGGCTACCCGCCGGTTCCCGTGCCGCCCTGCCTTACCGTCCCGCCGCGTTCCCGGGCTGCTCCGCCCCCGCCAGGGTGGCCCTCG
>DAMCRY010000501.1:0-2082 GCA_032115075.1 Massilia sp. | reverse complement strand
CCCGGGGCTGCGGCTGCGGCCGGGTCGGCGGCCTGCGGCGGACGGTTCGACAGGGTGCCCGGCACGCCCAGCGCCATGCGGTTGCGCTCCATCTCTTCGCGCATCGCTTCGCTGGTGACCTTCGGGGCCTCGCCGTATTTTTCCTGGGTCTCTTCGATCTTGTCGTTGTCGACGTCGGCGGTCACGGACAGCTTGAAGTTGTTCGCGCCCAGCACCGGCGCCAGCAGTTCGTTGACGTTGGTGCGCACCTCGTCGGTGTAGCGCTTGGCGGCGCCGTCGCCCTGCACCTGGCCGTCGAAGCCGTCGCTCAGGTCGACGCGCGAGGACAGGTAGTTGCCGGCCTGGTCGACCAGCGACACGCGCGCCGGGCTCAGATTGGCGACGCTGCTCGAAACCATGTTGACGATCGCCGCGATCTGCTCGTTCGACAGCGAGCGGCCCGGCTTGACCGCCACCACCACCGAAGCCGAGGACTGGTCGCCGGCGCCCACCACGAAGGAGCTCGACTTGGCAATGGCCAGGTGCACGCGCGCCGAGGCGATCGCGTCCATGGTCAGGATGCTCTGCGCGAGTTCGCCTTCGAGGCCGCGGCGGAAGCGCACGTCCTGCACGAAGGTCGACACGCCCAGCGGGTCGCTGCGGTCCATCAGTTCCAGGCCGGCCGGCAGCTGGGCGGTGACGCCCTTGGCGGCCAGCAGCATGCGCACCTTGCCGAGTTCGCCGGCCGGGACCATCACCTGGCCGCTGTCCGGGTGGACGCGGTAGGGAATGGCTTCGGCTTCCAGCACGCTCATCATGTCGCTGGCGGCGACCTTTTCGCGCGCGCCGAACACGGGCTTGTAGTTGGCCTGGTCCTGCCACAGGTAGAGCATGACGGCGGCCGTGATGGCCACGGCCAGGCCGAGCAGCAGGGAAAGGTTGTTGCGCAACGCGGGCGGCAGGGCGGGCAGGGCCAGCTTGCCGCCGACGGCGGTCTTGAGGGATGAAATCACGACAAGGTCTCTAGGAAAAACGTCTCTTCATTAAGGGAGAGCGGGATCGCACCGACGGGTGCGGCCATTCCCATCGGGGAAGTGCTCAGACCGGCAGCTTGAGCAGCTCGTCGACCGCGCCCATCACCTTGTTGCGTACTTGCATCAACATCGAGAAGGACAGGCTGGCCTGCTGGCTCGCCAGCATGGCGCCGACCAGGTCGTCGCTCTTGCCGGCGTCGACGGCGGCCATGCGCTCGGCCGCCGCACGGTCTTCCTGGTTCACGCTCGCGAGTGCGTCCTTCATCGACTGCGTAAACGAGAAGGCGCCTTGCGAATTGTTAAATGCACCCTCGGCCGGAAGGTTGACGGCGGGGGCGATCGCGAGGCGGTTCGCCTCATTTGTCAGTGCTGCAAGGTCGGCTTTGATCAGACCGGCAAGTTCGGTTCCCATGCTCTTTCCAATGCTGTGTGTGCGTGAACTGCGTGTTGTGCGGCGGCGACAAAGTGTGTCTTTTTTTGTCGACGAAAAACCCACATAAGGGCTTCGATTGTTAAATACTGATCAACGAACGACCGTTTCTTTCTTTACCCCTTTGCGGGGTTTTCCTTCTGTACCTACGAGGGAAAGGGCCGTTTTGTGCGCTGCGAGAGCCATGATCTTACCGTACGGCAAGTAGGAAATCAAAGGCGAATGTCAAAGTCTTCGCAGCAAATCTCCATGTATAATAGTTTCCTTGAGGAATGAAAAAAAGTCATTCGCCGTTTCCCAGTGACCAATAAACATCCGATGAATCCAACCGATCGCAAAAGCGGTGCCGACTACCAGGTTCTCGATCCCAGCTTGCTGGGACGCCCGGTGCACCTGCTGCCGAAATTCGCGCGCCGTTTCGCCGATGCCCTGGGCACGGCGATGGCCGGGCCTGGCGGCCGCCGCTACTGGGGTGCCTGCCGCCTAGTGCACCTGGCGTTCGAACGCGCGCCCGACGAAGACAGCCTGCGCTGGCTGGGCGTGACCGGCCAGCTGGGCACCGCCGCCGTCGCCTTCGACCGCGGCCTGCTGCTGGGCCTGTTGGAAGGACGCTACGGACGCGGCAAGGCAAAGGCGGGG
>DAMCRY010000500.1:0-2086 GCA_032115075.1 Massilia sp. | reverse complement strand
CGCCGCTGCGCCTCGCCTTCGCCACCGAACCGGCCCTGAGCGGCGCAGGCAGCGTGCGCGTCTACCGCAAGCACGACCGCAAGCTGGTCGCCGTGGTCCGTCCGGGCGAGACCGTCACCGCCATCGGCCCGCAGGGGCGCCAGCGCGTGGTGCGCCAGCATGCGATCAAGGTGATCGGCAAGGAACTGTACGTGCGCATTCCGCAGGCGCTCGAATACGGCCATGAATACGAAGCGGTGGTCGACGCGCGCCTGGTGCAGGCAAATGGCGTGGCGGGCAAGTTCCAGGGCGCGCGCTGGTCGTTCCGCACCACGCCTTATCGGCCGGTGGGCGACAGCATCACCGTGGACGACGACGGCCGCGCCGACTTCCGCACCGTGCAGGGCGCGCTCGACTTCGCCATGGGCCTGCCGCGCGACCAGGCAATCACGGTCAACGTGCGCGACGGCGTCTATCCGGAACTGCTCTACCTGCGCGACAAGGACAAGGTGACCCTGCGCGGCCAGAGCCGTGAAGCGACCATCATCCGCGCCGCCAACAGCGACACCCGCAACCCCGGCTCGGGCACCGGCCAGCCTGAGGGCAGCGCCGGCTTTTCGGGCGGCCGCTCGCTGTTCCTGGCCCAGGATGCCGACATGCTGGAAATCCGCGACATCGCCCTGCACAACAGCACCCTGCGCAGCGACGGCCATTCGGCCCAGGCCGAGACCATCTACTTCAGCAGCGACCAGGGCCGCCTCTCGGCGCGCAACGCCCATTTCATCAGCGAGCAGGACACCCTGCAGCTGACCGGCTACGCCTGGTTCTACCGCTCGCTCATCGAAGGCAACGTCGACTTCATCTGGGGGAACAACCGCGCCGCCCTGTTCGAGGAGAGCGAGCTGCGCACCGTCGGCGACAGCGCCAACCGCGAGAGCGGCGGCTACATCGTGCAGGCGCGCACCGTGGGACCGGACGAGCCGGGCTTCGTCTTCCTGCGCTCGCGCATCACGCGCGGCCCGGGCCCGGCCGGCAACTTGCCGCCCGACGGCGCCACCTATTTCGCGCGCTCGCCCGGCACCCCGAGCACCTGGGACAACGTGGCCTTCATCGACTGCACCGTCGGCCCGCACATCGCCCCGGACGCCTGGTACCGCAAGCCGCTGCCGAACCCGCTGCAGGGCGGCTGGCGCGAGTACGGCAACCAGGGCGAGGATGGCCAGCCGCGCAGCTACGGCGGCTACCAGCTGACCCCGGAAGCGGCCGCACGCCTGTCCAGTCGCGCCGCAGTGTTCGCGGGGCGCGGCTGGAATCCGCAGCCTTGAGGTGAAGTCCGCGACCCGCCGCGCATAATCGGTCGCGGCGCGCTTGACACTACCGTTTACAGGTGTAATCATGAATTGAGATTACATCTGTAAATGGTCCCGTCATGCCCACCACCCCAAACACCCCGAGCACACCCGCCACCCCGAGCATCCACATCAGCGACGCCGAGTCGCACGTCATGGAAGTGCTGTGGCGCGCGCCCGGCCCGGTCGTTGCCGAGCAGGTCGTCGTCGCCCTCCACGAAACCCAGCACTGGCAGACCGCCACCGTCAAGACCCTCCTCAACCGCCTGCTCAAGAAGGGCGCGATCGCCGCGCAAAAGGACGGGCGGCGCTTCCTGTATTCGGCCATCCTGCCGCGCGAAGCGTGGCTGGCGCGCGAAAGCGAGAGCCTGGTGCAGCGCCTGTTCGGCGGCCGCATCGCGCCGCTGGTCGCGCACTTCGGCAGCCAGCGCAAGCTGTCGCGGGCCGATATCGCGGAACTGCGCAAGCTGATCGACGAGATGGACGATGGAAAATAGCCTGGGCTCTCATCTGGCGCTGCTCCTACCGCAGCTTCTGCCGCTGATCCTGCGCAGCGCGTTGTTCGCCAGCCTGGCGATCCTGCTGCTGCTGTTCGTCCGCACGCAGCTCAGGCGCCGGCTGGGCGCCGCCCTCGCCTACCAGGCCTGGCTGCTCGTGCCCATCGTCACGGTCGCGGCCCTGCTGCCGCTGCGTTCGGCGCCGCAGCTGCTGTCGATACCGGCGCTGGCGCCGGTGCAGGCGCTGGCGGCCCAGGCCGC
>DAMCRY010000499.1:0-2089 GCA_032115075.1 Massilia sp. | reverse complement strand
CGCCGCCACAGCAGGCGATCGCGCCGCCGCCACGGGCCATGGAGCCCGCTCCAGCCGGCCTGCCGCCCAATGCGCGCGCCCGGGCAGAGCGTTTCCGTCACGAGGAGCGCTGAGCGGGCGCCGTCCAGTCCCGCCTGTGGGCCGCCCGTCGCCGCAAACCGCAGTTCGTCGCATTCCGGTCGCAGGCCGGGCCGGTCCTGGATACAGTAGCGCCAGTGCTTCGCAGGCGGCAGCGCCGCCCCGGAGCCCTGCAACATGTCCCGCTATTTCTCCCAACACAGGAATAGTTCAGGCCGGCCCCAGCGCCGGCCTCTTTTTTTCCAGCGATGCATCGCCATATGGGAGCGACTACAATAACGCTTTGCACAGGACAAAACCATGGACCCGAAAGACTCCCTCATCGAATACCCGAGCGACTTCCCGATCAAGGTGATGGGCGCCACGCACGTCGACTTCGCGCCGACGATCGTCGAGGTCATCATGAAGCTGGATCCGACTTTCCATGTCGGCAAGATGCAAAGCCGTCCCTCGGCGAAAGGCAACTACACCGGCCTGACCGTGACCGTGCGCGCCACCAGCCGCGAGATGCTGGACGACGTCTACCGCGCCCTGTCCTCGCACCACATGGTGAAAATGGTCCTGTAAGCGCGTTGCGGCAGGGGCGGCCGGCAGGCACGGACGATCGTGCTGGCTTATAATGACGTGGCTGCCCATATTTCTCCGCTATAGCGCACGACTCCCATGCTCCCCACCCGCCCTGCCACGCCGCTGATCCGC
The DNA here is from genome assembly GCA_032115075.1 of Massilia sp. GTDB lineage: Bacteria > Pseudomonadota > Gammaproteobacteria > Burkholderiales > Burkholderiaceae_D > Telluria. The sequence goes on along the minus strand of DAMCRY010000499.1, from coordinate 1,312 downwards.
GAGCTCGGCCGCGCCGACTACGAACCTACCTTCGCCGCGATGCGCGCTTTCACCGACGCCCGCACGCCGGAAACGCGGGACGAGCTGTGGATCGTGGAACATCCTCCCGTGTTCACCCTGGGCCTCGGCGCCGACCGCGGCCACGTGCTGGCGCCGCACGACGTCCCGGTCGTCCAGACCGACCGCGGCGGCGAGGTGACCTACCATGGTCCCGGCCAGGTCGTGACCTACCTGCTGATGGACCTGCGCCGCAACAAGCCTGGCGGCAAGCTGTACGCCCGCCAGTTTGTGGCAAAAATCGAACAGGCGGTCATCGAGGTGCTGGCGGCGTATAATCTCGCGGGCGAACGCGTTGCCGGGGCGCCCGGCATCTACATGGCGGACGGCCCGATGAAGGGCGCGAAGATCGCCGCCCTCGGCCTCAAGGTGCGCGGCAACGGCTGCACGTACCACGGGGTCTCGCTGAACGTGGCGATGGACCTGGCCCCGTTCACGTGGATCAACCCGTGCGGATACTCCGGGCTGGCCACGGTCGACATGCGCACGATGGGCGTGGACGCCCCGCTGGCGGATGTCCGGCAGGCGCTGGCGCAAGAACTGGTGCGCCAACTGGCCACGGTTGAAGCAACCGAGCCAGCAACCAACAATCTCTGAATGGAAGCCCGCCAGGGCACGAGCCTATGACCACCGACACCACCACCGGTACCCAAGCCTACGACGCCACCGAAAAGCAGAAAGGCGCCAGCAAGACCTCGCGCATCCCGATCAAGATCGTGCCGATCGCCGACACCGAGCGCCTGAAAAAGCCGGACTGGATCCGCGTCAAGGCGGCCACCGCGTCCTCGCGCTTCTACGAGATCAAGGACATCCTGCGCGCCAACAAGCTGGTGACCGTGTGCGAGGAAGCGAGCTGCCCGAACATCGGCGAATGCTTCGGCAAGGGCACCGCGACCTTCATGATCATGGGCGACAAGTGCACCCGCCGCTGCCCGTTCTGCGACGTCGGCCACGGCCGACCCGATCCATTGGATGTCAACGAGCCGGGCAACCTGGCCAAGACCATCGCCGACCTGCGCCTGTCCTACGTCGTGATCACCTCGGTGGACCGCGACGACCTGCGCGACGGCGGCGCCGGCCACTTCGTCGAGTGCATTACCAAGACCCGCGCCTTGAGCCCGAACACCAAGATCGAAGTGCTGGTGCCGGACTTCCGCGGCCGCCTGGAAAAGGCCCTGGACATCTTCGCCGGCGGCCTGCCGGACGTGATGAACCACAACCTGGAAACCGTGCCGCGCCTGTACAAGGAAGCGCG
>DAMCRY010000498.1:0-2140 GCA_032115075.1 Massilia sp. | reverse complement strand
CGCAGCGCCAGGCCAGGGCCTCGGGGCTCCAGCTGCGCTCGAAGGACAGGGCGGCGGCCGGCGCCTTGGGCGCATGGCGCAGCGCGCCGACGCCGACCCGCGCTTCCAGCGGGCGCACCAGCTGGAAACCGAGCTTGCGGATGAAGCCGGGCGTGCTGTTGGCGTTGGCCACGCCGTATACGCCTTCGTAGCCCGCCTCGGCGCCGGCCTCGTAGGTCATCGCGGCCAGCTTCGTGAACAGGCCCTTGCCCTGGTAGTCCGGGTGGGTCGCGGTGTTCAGCGACAGCAGCACCCGCACCTCCCGGCCCTCGACCCAGGCGCGCGCCGGCACGCACACGTAGTGCGCCGCCAGGCGCTCGCCGTCCCAGGCGTCGTAGCCGACCGCAGCGCCGTCCGGGTTGGCCAGGTACAGCCAGTCGAGGTAGGCGGGCGTGAATTTGTCGGTGCCGGGGAAGCAGGCGGCGAACAGGGCGCCATATTGCGCCAGGGTGGCGGGGTCGTGCTGGACGGGCGCGAAACGGAGGGCTTGCATCACTTGAAGATCCAGTATTTGCCGAGCAGGTAGCCGTTCGCCGCCACCAGGGGCAGCGAGACGATTTTCCCGACCAGCGGATTGTCGAAGGCGGCCCCTGCCAGCGCGACGCAGGCAATGGTCAACAGGTAATTGACACCGACCACGCACAGATAGCGCGCGAAATTCGCCGGGTTGGCCGCAGCGTTGAAGGTAACACGGCTGTGGAAGGCATAGTTGACCAGCAGCCCGGCCGCGAAGCCGGCGCTGGCGGCGGCGGTCGCGGTCACGCCGGACAACAGCAGCAGCTGCATCAGGCCGACGTCGGCCACGGCGCAGATCAGCCCGCCGGTGACGAAGACGGCGAACTGGCGGGTGAAGAGTTTCGATGCAAGCGAGGAAGCGGTCATAAAGAGATCAAGGCGTCCTGCGGAACAGCGTCTTCTTGTGCAGCGGACGGCGCGGCACCGCCGCGATGTCGTAGGCCAGGAAGGCCAGGATCAGCTGCACGCCCATGATCACCGGCAGCGCGGCCAGCATCACGGTGCCGGCCGGGGTCTCGACGCCCGAGCGCGCCGAGGCGATCCAGTGGGCGATGCCGTAGACCGTGCCGAAGGTGGCCAGCAGCAGGCCGAGCGGCAGCTCGAGCGAGGCCAGCGACATGTTGCGCAGGTAGTAGTTATAAAAGATGCGCTTGCCGAAGTTGCGCACGTGCTTGGTCAGGAACTCGGTCACGACCTTCGAGATCTTCAGGTTGCTGACTTCGTCGCCGTACACGGCGTCCATCGGCACGTCGGTCACCACCGCCCCCAGGATGTTCAGGCGGAACAGCATGTCCGATTCGAAAAAGTAGCGCTTGCTGATCTTGTCGAAGGGCAGGAAGCGCGCGGCGTCGGCGTGGATGGCGGTGTAGCCGTTGGTCGGGTCGAACAGGTCCCAGTAGCCCGAGGACAGCTTGGTCATCAGCGACAGCACCGCATTGCCGAACAGGCGCATCGGCGGCATCGAACCGATGCGTTCCAGGTTGAAGAAGCGGTTGCCCTTGGTGTAGTCGGCTTCGCCGGCCAGGATCGGCGCCACGAAAGCGGGGATCAGGGTGCCGTCCATCTGGCCGTCGCCGTCGATCTTGACGATCACCCGGGCGCCGTCGAGGATGGCGGCGCGGTAGCCGGTCATCACGGCGCCGCCCACGCCCTGGTTCTCGGCATGTTCGAGCACGGTCACGCGCGGGTCCTGGCAGTTGGCGCGCACGAAGTCGCCGCTATGGTCGGGGCATTTGTCGTCGACCACGTAGATGCGCGTCACTTCCGGGCCGATGCCGGCGATGACGCCGAGGATGTGGCGCGTGACCTTGTAGCTCGGGATCACCACCGCGATCTGCGGGGGCGCGGCGGCGGGAACCGGGGCCGTGGAATCGGGGACGTTCATGGCTTGGGGGGCGGGTGCGTTCATGGTTCGGTCATCAGGTCGGGGGCGTCGGCGCGCTGCGCCGGGACGCCGGCGGGGTGTGCGCTGGCGGACGGGAACAGCATCGTCACCAGCTCGGCGGCATTCTCGGCCCAGCTGCGCGAGCGAATGCCTGCCGGCGCGGGCGCCTGGCCGCTCGCCTGCAGGCGCAGCCAGTCCTGC
>DAMCRY010000497.1:0-2311 GCA_032115075.1 Massilia sp. | reverse complement strand
GCTGGCGGCGCTGCTGCGCCAGCTCGCCGTGGCCGCACCCGCGCCGGCGCCGCTGCAGTGGATCCGCGCGGCCAAGGGACAGGAAACGCGGCTGATCGCCATCGACGAGGTGATTTATTTCCAGAGCAACGACAAGTACACCAGCGTGTTCCTGGCCGACGGCGAGTGCCTGATCCGCACGCCCCTGGCCAAGCTGAAGGAGGGGCTGGACGGGCAGCAGTTCTGGCAGATCCACCGCGGGGTGATCGTCGCGGCGAAGCACATCGCGGGGACGCGCACCGACTTTCGCGGACGCCTGCACGTGCGCCTGAAAGGCCGCGACGAGCAGCTGGTGGTGAGCCGGAACTACGTCGACCTGTTCAGGCAGATGTGAAACGTAGGAACGGGTTCGCCTCGAATCAACTTGTTGCGGCAGAGCTCAGCGACGGGCTTCGCCCTGGCCGCTTGTCAGGAAGAAGCTCCAGTCGTCCGCCAGCAGCAAGAGTAGTCCCCCATAGCTCAGGGCCGCCAGCAGGACGGCCAGGACCACACCAAGCAAAGGATACAGGTTGATCTTTCCGGCCGTTTTGCACTGCTTGAGAGCTTGCTCGGACGACTTGGCTCGCGATACGACAATCATGCCTAGGACATTACAAAATCGAAAGATGCAAATTATATATTCAATATAATTGGATGGAAATTTTTATTTCAGAATAACAACAAAATACATGCCCGATGTGGTGATCTTCCCACGCTCACAAACCGAACGGTATGTTCCGATTCTGACCTGGCGTCAAAAAAATGGGACCTTGCGGTCCCATTTTCTCTACGGCGGCAAAACACCAATCACTTTTTGCGTACCGGCGGCAAGTCCGTGCAGACGCCCTTATAGGCTTCCGCCGCCATGCCGATCGACTCGCCCAGCGTCGGGTGCGGGTGGATGGTCTTGCCGATGTCGACACCGTCCGCGCCCATCTCGATCGCCAGCGCCACTTCGCCGATCATGTCGCCGGCATTGGTGCCGACGATGGTGCCGCCGATGATGCGCTTGGTCTCGGCATCGAACAGCAGCTTGGTGAAGCCTTCCTCGCGGCCGTTGGCGACCGCGCGACCGCTGGCGTTCCACGGGAAGTGGCCTTTTTCGACGGCGATGCCCTTCTGCTTGGCTTCGTCCTCGGTCAGGCCGACCCACGCGACTTCCGGATCGGTGTAGGCAACCGACGGGATCACCTTGGCGTCGAAGTAGGCCTTCTCGCCGTGCGCGGCTTCGGCCGCCACGTGCGCCTCGTGCACCGCCTTGTGCGCCAGCATCGGCTGGCCCACCAGGTCGCCGATGGCGAAGATGTGCGGCACGTTGGTGCGCATCTGGCCGTCCACGCCGATGAAGCCGCGGTCGGTCACAGCCACGCCGGCCTTCTCGGCGGCGATCTTCTTGCCGTTCGGGCTGCGGCCGACGGCCACCAGCACCAGGTCGTACAGCTGCGGCTCGGGCGCGGTGGCGCCGGCTTCCGCCGCTTCGAACGAGACCTTGATCCCTTCCGGCAGCGCTTCCACGCCGACGGTCTTGGTCTTCAACATGATGTTGTCGAAGCGGTGGGCGTTGTACTTCTGCCAGACCTTGACGGCCTCGCGGTCCGCGCCCTGCATCAGGCCGTCCATCATCTCGACCACGTCGATGCGCGCACCCAGGGTCGAGTACACGGTCGCCATTTCCAGGCCGATGATGCCGCCGCCGATGACCAGCATGCGCTTCGGCACCTGGCGCAGTTCCAGCGCGCCGGTCGAGTCGACGATGCGCGGGTCTTCCGGTACGAAGGGCAGCTTCACCACCGACGAACCGGCGGCGATGATCGCCTTGGCGAACTTGACGACTTTTTTGCTGCCGTCGGCTGCCGTGACTTCGATGTGGTTCGGACTGAGGAACTGGCCCACGCCCTGCACCACGTTGACCTTGCGTGCCTTGGCCATGAAGTTCAGGCCACCGGTCATCTTCTTGATCACGCCATCTTTATAGGCGCGCAGCTTGTCGATGTCGACGTCGGGCTTGGCGAAGCTCACGCCCAGGTCGGCCATGTGCGCGGTCTCGTCCATGATGTGCGCCACGTGCAGCAGCGCCTTGGACGGGATGCAGCCCACGTTCAGGCACACGCCGCCCAGGGTCGCGTACTTCTCGACCAGCACGGTGTTCATGCCGAGGTCGGCCGCGCGGAAGGCGGCCGAGTAGCCGCCCGGGCCGGCGCCCAGCACCATCATCTCGCATTCGATGTCGACCGGGCCGCCGTAGCTGGCCGCGCCCGGGGCCGGAGCGGCGGCCGGGGCCGCGCCCGGCGCC
>DAMCRY010000496.1:0-2316 GCA_032115075.1 Massilia sp. | reverse complement strand
CCTGTTCCGCGCTGCCCGCGGGCCTGGTCTGCAGTTCGCCATCGCGCGTCTGCGTCATCGGCGCCCGGCGTTGGCCCACCTGTTGTCCCTCCGGCCGCGGCGTGCGCGGCTCGGTGGCGGAAGTATTCCGGGAAGCGGCGCGCGCCGGTCGGGGCGAAGGCTTGTTACTCTGTTCAGACATTGATTTTTACGAGGTATTTGGTGCGCACATCGCGCAGCGAATTATAATGCGGCAAATGGAAAACCCTACCCAATTCGTCCAGTGGCTGCGCTCTGTCGCGCCGTATATTCATGCATTCGGCGGCAAGACCTTCGTCGTCGCCTTCCCGGGCGAACTGGTCGCTTCAGGCGCCCTGCCGGTGCTGGCCCAGGACCTGTCCCTGCTGCTGGGGCTCGGCATCCGCCTGGTGCTGGTGCACGGTTCGCGTCCCCAGGTCGCCGAGCAGCTCGAGCTGCGCAACGTCGAAGGCCGTTTCCATAACGGCATCCGGATCACCGACAGCGCCGCCCTCGAATGCGCGAAGGAAGCGGCCGGCGAATTGCGTCTCGACATCGAGGCGGCCTTCAGCCAGGGCCTGCCGAACACCCCGATGTCGAATGCCCAGATCAGCATCGTCTCGGGCAACTTCGTCGTCGCCCGCCCGCTCGGCGTGATCGACGGCGTCGACTTCGAGCTCACCGGCGTCACCCGCAAGATCGTCGCCGAGAAAATCCAGCCCATCCTGCAGACCGAGGACAGCCTGGTGCTGCTCTCCCCGCTGGGCTTCTCGCCGACCGGCGAGATCTTCAACCTCACCATGGAAGACGTGGCCGCCTCGGCCGCGATCGCCCTGCATGCCGACAAGCTGATCTTCATCACCGAGACCCCGATGATGCAGGACGCCGCCGGCGCCGAGATCCGCGAACTCTCGTCGCACCAGGCCGAAGCCGTGCTGCAGGCCGGCTTCCTGCCCGATGCCGCCGCCTTCTACCTGCAGCATGCCGTCAAGGCCTGCAACAGCGGCGTGGACCGCGTCCACATCGTGCCCTTCGAGATGGACGGCTCGGCCCTGCTCGAGCTGTTCACCCACGACGGTGTCGGCACCATGATCTCCCACGAGAACCTGGAAAGCCTGCGCCAGGCCACAATTGAGGACGTCGGCGGAATTATCAAGCTGATCGAGCCGCTGGAAGCCGACGGCACACTGGTCTACCGCGGCCGCGAGCTGATCGAGCGCGAGATCGACCAGTTCTCGGTGATCGACCACGACGGCGTGATCTTCGGCTGCGCGGCCCTGTACCCCTTCCCGGAATCGAAGATGGGCGAGATGGCCTGCCTGACGGTGAGCCCGGACGCGCAGACCCAGGGCGACGGCGAGCGCATCCTCAAGCACATGGAAAACCGCGCCCGCGCCGCCGGCCTGACCAAGCTGTTCGTGCTGACCACCCGCACCGCGCACTGGTTCAAGAAGCGCGGCTTCGTGCCGGCCACGGTGGACGACCTGCCGAAGGACCGCCAGCACATGTATAACTGGCAGCGCCGGTCACAGGTCCTGATCAAGACCTTATAATGATGGTCTGACAGCGACCCGCTTTATTAACAGGATTACAGGAGTACACCATGGCCCGCACCGTCCAATGCATCAAACTGAACAAGGAAGCCGAAGGACTGGACTTCCCGCCGGTTCCAGGCGAAATGGGCAAGAAGCTCTATCAGTCGGTCTCGAAAGAAGCCTGGCAGGCATGGCTGAAGCACCAGACCATGCTGATCAACGAGAACCGCCTGAACCTGGCGGACGACCGCGCACGCAAGTACCTGGCGACCCAGATGGAGCGTCACTTCTTCGGCGACGGCGCCGCCGACCAGGCGCAGGGTTACGTGCCGCCGGCGGCGTAAGCCTTTTCCGAATCGGCCGGGGCGGCGTGCGCCGCTCCGGCTCCGTTCCCCTACCTGGCGCCGGCGGGCAGGCTGCCCTGCAGCTCCGCCAACCACCCCAGTTCGCCATCCAGCGCCGCCCTGATCGGCCCCGGCGTCAAGCCCGTCCAGCGCTTGAACGAGCGCCTGAAATTGGCCGCGTCGTGAAAACCCAGGTAGCGCGCCACCTCCTCGTTGTCCGCCCGCTCGACCTGCAGCAGCCATAGCGCCACATGGGTGCGCACCCCGTCCAGCTCGGCCTGGAAGTGGGTATGGTGGCGCAGCAGCTGGCGCTTGAAGGTGGCCGGGCTGACGCCGAAGCCGGCCGCCGTGCGCTCCAGCGTCGGCGCCGTGCGCACGTTCTCCAGCAGGTAATCGTAGAGCGCCGCCAGCAGCCCGGGCGCGCGCGGCGGCTCGGCCGC
>DAMCRY010000495.1:0-2364 GCA_032115075.1 Massilia sp. | reverse complement strand
CAGGCTAGTTATATGAAAAAGCCCACCAGGTGATCCTGGTGGGCTTTTTTGCTTTGTGCTGCGCGTTTTGCGCGACTTCATCGGATACGACATACTGCTCGATAAAGTCCGAGCCGCTTGTGCAAAAATGCAGGGCAGGCCGGCATGCACATTCGATCAAACAAAAAAAAAGCCCCGGCTGCTCACCGAGGCTTCCGCCCGACGGACGTTCCGTCGGAACTCCCAGCTGTGCGACATCGTGGCCCGGCAGATGGCGAGTCGTGCGCCCGTCTTCATCCATATTCGCCGTAGCCGCCGGTTCTGTGCACGGCTGGGCCGACACCCGCCTCCGTATTTGCTCCCCCCGATACCGGAACGTTGGGTTGGCGAGTGCAGCCCAGTTCAAGAAACCGTCATCCTGCCTCCTGCAGTTGACTGACGTGCTTCGACCTTGGCGCCGAGGTCACAGTTCGGTCGAACGACGGTCGCTGTGACCTTCCGCATTATCCGGCCACAAAAAACCTCATCTGTTCGACAATTCACACATGGCTTTTGCCGTTCAGTGCCGTGTTACTCTGCTTCGCCATCTTGCGGGCATTGTGGGGAAGGACGAACCAGAGACAAAACAGCAGCGCCAGCGTCCCGATCCCGGCGGCCAGGCTGAAAGCAAAGCGCGCTGACATGCCGTCCGCGACGACGTAAATCACGGTGAACATGTCGAGTGCCAGCCCGGCCGCGAGCGGACCGAGCGCACCACGAATCATCCTGGACGACCGTTTGACCATTGCCGACGTGGCATGGCCTCGGCAGGTGCGGTAGTAGATTGCCGGCGTCATGACCATCGCGACCGAGACGATCACCATGATCATGCCCAGGGCATGACACATCTTCGCGTAGTAAGCCAGATCCTCGAACCGCTCGCTAAAGACGGCGATGGTCTGAAAACCGAACAGGGCTTGTACCCCGGGGAGGACGACGCGCGCTTCTTCGATGATGTTGCGCATCTCCATGTCATGTTGTGCTTGTTCGTCATGCATTCTTTCCATGACTGAACAGTACGCCCAAAGCCCCGGGGCATCAATGCGCGCACTGTTGAAACCACTATGGGCTATTCCGTCCCGCTCGCCAAGCACAATCTGGCGCATATTTCACGCTGAGTCGCGCAGCCGGCACACCGGCGCGGCACATCCAGGTCCGCTCGCAGACCTCGTCCCACCGAGCGCGAAACGGCTCAGGTATCTCCGAAGCCGGCCAGCATCGGACTGGTCCGGTCCGGCTGCGCGTCTTGAATCATAACTAGGTGCAGAAGGGGTGCACTTCGGCCAGGACTCGCTGGTCACCCGCAAAAGGGAGCTTCGCCCGATCCGGCGAGCTGGCGATCATTCCGGGCTCGATCGGTGCGAAGAGCTTTCTCGTGCTGGGGGCAGGTGATTCGGGCAGTTTCCAAAGCGCTAGCCAGGGCGTCGGGCGTACCTGAGCCGCACCAATGCCAGCCGCCGCTTCACGCTCGACGATCAGGGCCAACCCAGGGGCTCTAGTGCCGCAGGGATGTGCACGTGATCGATGAGATCCCAACGGTCGACAAGGGCATCGGCGCCATGCTGCATGCGCAGCACAACCTGGTCGAGATGGGGCAGGGCGGCACGTGCAATGCTATGGCGCCGCTGGTGCAGTTCCTCCCCCATGCCTATCCCCCCGATCCTGGCGATGGACGCACGGGTCCATTCCGGACTGAAGCGCTACGGCTTCTATCCATCGGCGGCGGTATCGCGACGGCATTGATCCCGCCATGCGCGCGCTGATGACGAATCGCGCCGCTGGACCCGCGATGCGCTTGCCGCGTACGCCGTAAGCCTTCCTGACCGGGATTCCCGTCAGTGCCAAGCTACGTGAGCTGATTTGCATCGGCGCGAAGATGGGACGAGATGCAGCTAAGCAGCAGGGCATTGCCCGGCGAGCAGTGCCGGGCAACGCCCTGCTGCTCACGCTCGAGTACCAACACGCCACCGGACTGTTCTCAGGCGACGGCGCGATAGTAGAAGAGCATCTCGCTGGCCAGCCAATGCGGCCGATGGCGGTGGCTCGAAGTCGTCGATTCCCGTCGCAGCGGTAAGCCAGCATGCATTGTTCAATGCCGAGTTAACGCACAAGTCCGCCGGTGGGGATCCGGTTCGAGCGCGGCGAATGACACACCACATATGTGGTGCGAAACACTTGCGAAGGAAGACGAACCTTTGCTATAGTTCGCCTCCGCTTCGAAACGTGTCCCGGTGAATACCGGAACTGGATCGAAAAATGTTAACGTAATCAAATGGTTACGTTGACAAGATCGCAGAGAAATCTGAGACGAAGCGAACGAGGGGGTTGACGAGAAACGCGAAACAC
>DAMCRY010000494.1:0-2405 GCA_032115075.1 Massilia sp. | reverse complement strand
CACATCCAGACCAAGTTCCGCGACGAGCGCCGTCCGCGCTTCGGCCTGATGCGCGGCCGCGAATTCACGATGAAGGACGCCTACTCCTTCGACCGCGACGTCGAGGGCATGCAGAAGTCCTACGAGAACATGTTCGAGGCGTACACGCGCATCTTCAATCGTTTTGGCCTGAAGTTCCGCGCGGTGGCGGCCGACAACGGCGCCATCGGCGGCACCGGCTCGCATGAATTCCACGTCATCGCCAGCACCGGCGAGGATGCGCTGGTGTACTGCCCGGATTCGGACTACGCCGCCAACATCGAGGCCGCCGAAGCGCTGGCCGGCGGCGAGCGTGCCGCAGCCACCCAGCAACTGACCAAAACCTCGACTCCGGGCAAGACCAAGTGCGAAGCCGTGGCCGAACTGCTGAACATCCCGCTGCAGCACCACGTCAAGAGCATCGCCCTGACCGTCGAAAACGAAGGCAAGAAGAGCTACTTCCTGCTGCTGCTGCGCGCCGACCACGAGCTCAACGAGATCAAGGTGAGCAAGGTGCCGGGCCTGAAGGAGTTCCGCTTCTCGACCGAAGCCGAGATCGTCGAAGCCTACGGCACCGTGCCGGGCTACCTCGGCCCGATCAATACCAAGCTGCCGGTCACGGTCGTTGCCGACCGTACCGTCGCCAACATGGCCGACTTCGTCTGCGGCGCCAACGAGGCGGACTACCACTTCACCGGCGCCAACTGGGGCCGCGACGTGGCCGAGCCGATCGTCGCCGACCTGCGCAACGTGGTCGAAGGCGACCCTTCGCCGGACGGCAAGGGCGTGCTGGCGATCGAGCGCGGCATCGAGGTGGGCCACGTGTTCCAGCTCGGCACCGCCTACTCGGAAGCGATGGGCGCCACCTTCCTGGACGAAGCCGGCAAGCCGGCCCCGCTGCAGATGGGCTGCTACGGCATCGGCGTGACCCGCATCCTGGGCGCGGCGATCGAGCAGAACTATGACGACAAGGGCATCATCTGGCCGGACGCGATCGCGCCGTTCGAGCTGGTGCTGTGCCCGATGGGCCTGGACCGCAGCGAGATGGTCAAGGAGCAGACCGAGAAGCTGTACGCCGAGCTGCAGGCGGCGGGCGTGGACGTGATCGTCGACGACCGCGGCCTGCGCCCGGGCGCGATGTTCGCCGACTGGGAGCTGATCGGCGTGCCGCACCGCGTCGTCATCGGCGAGCGCGGCCTCAAGGAAGGCAACCTGGAATACCAGGGCCGCCGCGACGAAGCCGCCACGGGCGTGCCGGTCGACGGCATGGTCGCCTTCATCAAGGGCAAGCTGGGCAAGTGATCGGTTCGGCGCTGCTTCCCTTCGTCGCGAGTGCGCTGCTGGCCGCCGGACTGCTGTTCGGCGCGCTCGTCAGCGGGCCCGCGCACGCCGGCAACCAGAAGGAAGAGCAGCTGGCCGACGCGGTCCGGCTGGCCCTGGCCAACGCCATCAACGACAGCCGGCCGCCCAAGCCGGTGCTACGCGACGCCCAGGCGCGGGCCCGCTACGGGGCCTGGTTCGACGAGATGTCGAAGCGCCTCGCCAAGCGCATCCCGGACGCGCTGTCGCGCACCGAGTTCCTCGAGTCGGTCTGGTACGAATCGACCCGCGCCGGCCTCGACCCGGCCATGGTGCTGGGCCTGATCCAGGTCGAGTCGGCCTACCGCAAGTACGCGATCTCGATCGCGGGCGCACGCGGCTACATGCAGGTGATGCCGTTCTGGACCAAGGTGATCGGCGACAGCGACCGCCGCAAGCTGTTCCACATGCAGACCAACCTGCGCTATGGCTGCTCGATCCTGCGCATGTACATCGACATGGAGAAGGGCAACCTCTACCTCGCCCTCGGCCGCTACAACGGCAGCCGCGGCAAGCCGCAGTATCCGAACGCGGTGCTGGCGGCATGGAAGAAGTGGGAATTCAAACCCACGACGTAAGATGACGAGCGTCTGCACACTGCATGCGCTCGAGTCTGCCGGTACGCCAAGACCGTCGCTCCGGCGAAGGCCGGGGCCCAATTTCCAGCAAGGCCTGCGTACCACGTCAGCACCAACAGTTCCGCAACATATCAAATCAGCCACAGGTCCCCCCTGGCGGTGTATGCTTCCCGCTTTCCGTCTTTCGAGGTACCCATGCGATTGTCCCTCCTCGCCGGCGCGGCCCTGCTCGCCACGCTGGCCGGCTGCGCGGCCGTGCCGCCGGCCTCGCTGCCGGCTTCCCCCCAAGCCGCCGCCCCCCAAAGCCCCATCGACGGGCGCGCCAGGAACGTCATCTTCTTCCTCGGCGACGGCCTCGGCATCAACACGCTGACCGCCGCGCGCATCTTCCACGCGGGCGAAGAGGGCGAGCTCACCATCGACCGCCTGCCGGAATCGGCCTTCGTGAAG
>DAMCRY010000493.1:0-2411 GCA_032115075.1 Massilia sp. | reverse complement strand
AGGGCCAGCAGGGCGCCGAGTGCGGCGCGCACCTGGCCGCCGAAGGTGGCGGGGCCGGCCGGACGCAGTCGCCGCAGCCGCTCGATCAGCATGGAGAACATGGAAAAGGAGTGCAACAAATGAGCCTGCCATTACACCATAAATCCCTAAACAAGGTGGCGTCGCGCCTCCTCATGCACATTCTAAATAGCAATCATGTACGATGTGGAATGTCCTGTGGCCAGAGGGCCGCAGATACCACAACAACAAGGACCTTCCATGACCTCTCGCCCACCACGTACCCTGTCCGTCCTCGCCGCCGCGTCCCTTGCCATCGCCGCGGCCTGCGTCGCCACACCCGCCCTGGCCGCCGCGCCGATGGCCAAGACCCCGGCCCCCGGCTGGTCGCGCATGATGCTGGGCCAGTTCGAAATCACTCCGCTGTCCGACGGCACCGTCGACCTGCCGGTCGACAAGCTGCTGGCCCAGGACGCGAAGAAAACCCGGGAAACGCTGGCGAAAGCGCACCTGAAGCCGATGCTGGAAACCTCGGACAACGCCTACCTGATCAACACCGGCGACAAGCTGATCCTGATCGACACCGGCGCCGGCTCCTTCTTCGGCCCGACCCTGGGCAAGCTGGTCGCCAACATGAAGGCCGCCGGCTACACGCCGGACCAGGTCGACGAAATCTACCTGACCCACTTCCACGGCGACCACGCCGGCGGCCTGGTGAAGGATTCGGCCGCCGTCTTCAGCAAGGCCATCGTGCGCGCCAACAAGATCGAATCGGACCACTGGCTGAGCCAGGCGAACATGGACAAGTCCGACGACAAGGACAGCTTCAAGGGCGCCCAGGCCGCCCTCGGTCCGTATGTGAAGGCCGGCCGCTTCAAGCCCTTCGAAGGCAGCGCCCAGCTCGTCCCCGGCATCCGCGCCAACCCGACCGGCGGCCACACCCCTGGCCACACCAGCTACCTGGTCGAAAGCGGCGGCCAGAAGCTGCTCGTGATCGGCGACCTGATCCACGTGGCGGCGGTGCAGATGGAGAACCCGGCCGTGACGATCTCCTTCGACAGCGACCAGAAGGCCGCGGCCGCCGCCCGCAAGAAGGAATTCGACGCCGCCGCCAAGGGCGGCTACCTGATCGGCGGCGCCCACCTGCAGTTCCCGGGCATGGGCTACCTGCGCAGCGAGGGCAAGGGCTACCGCTTCGTGCCGGTGAACTACACCCAGATGCGCTGATCCGATGGTGCGGGCGCCCGCCCGCACCCGACACATCACCAGTGAAGGAATAGGGAGACAATGAAAAGAACCTCGCTTCTCGGCTTACCTCTCGCCGCACCTGTCGCCGCACACGGACTGGCGCTCGCGTTGATGGGCGTCTTCGGCGCGTCCGCGCATGCGGGCAATCCGATCGTCCCGGGCTGGTACGCCGATCCGGAGATCCGCATCTTCGGCAAGACCTACTGGATCTATCCCACCTATTCCGACCACTACGGCCAGCCCGACCGGTCGGCGGCCTTCACGCCCGAGCAGACGCGCATGCGCGCACGCAAGGACCTGATCTGGGAACCCTACCTGAAGCAGACCTTCCTGAACGCCTTCTCCTCGACCGACCTGGTCAACTGGACCAAGCATTCGCACGTGCTCGACGTCGAGAACGTGAAGTGGGCGGCGTATGCGGTCTGGGCGCCCTCGGCCATCGAGCACAACGGCAAGTACTACCTGTTCTTCGGCGCCAACGACATCAAGAGCGACGAGCAGCTGGGCGGCATCGGCGTCGCCGTCAGCGACCGTCCCGAGGGACCGTTCAAGGACGCGCTGGGCCGCCCGCTGATCGGCAAGATCGTCAACGGCGCCCAGCCGATCGACCAGATGGTGTTCAAGGACGACGATGGCCAGGTCTACATGTACTACGGCGGCTGGAAACACGCCAACGTGGTCAAGCTGGCTCCCGACCTCCTGAGCGTGGTGCCCTTCCCCGACGGCAGCATCTACAAGGAGATCACGCCCGATCCGCAGTACGTGGAAGGCTCCTTCATGGTCAAGCGCAAGGGCGTCTACTACCTGATGTGGTCGGAAGGCGGCTGGACCGGACCGGACTACCGCGTCGCCTATGCGATGAGCGGCTCGCCCTTCGGTCCCTTCAAGCGCGCCGGCACCATCCTGCAGCAGGACATGAAGATCGCGCGCGGCGCCGGGCATCACTCGGTGGTCAACATCCCCGGGACGGACGACTGGTACATCGCCTACCACCGCCGGCCGCTCAGCACCACCGACGGCAACCACCGCGAGATGGCGATCGAGCGCATGGTCTTCGATGAAGACGGCAGCATCAGGCCGGTCGTCATGACGAAGGAAGGCGTGGCGCCGCGGCCCCTGGCGCAGGACTGAGCGCGTCCCCGCGGCGCCCGGTCCTGCGTCGCTCA
>DAMCRY010000492.1:0-2412 GCA_032115075.1 Massilia sp. | reverse complement strand
GCGCGCCGCGTGGCGGCGTAGAAAAGAAAAGCGCTGTCATCGGACAGCGCTCGACGAGGTAACCGGCCAGCGCGTCCGCGCCTGCCGGCCCGTTATCGACGGGAACGGCTCAGGCCTGCTTCAGGCCGCGCCACCCGATGTCGCGGCGGTACTGTGCGCCGTTGAAGTGGATCTTCTCGACCGTCTCGTAGGCCTGCTTCTGCGCCATCTTGATGCTGTCGCCCAGGCCGACCACGCACAGCACGCGGCCGCCGCTGGTCTGCAGGGTGCCGCCCACCAGCTGGGTGCCGGCATGGAAGGTCACGCATTCCGGGGTCTCGGCGGGGATGCCGTCGATGATGTCGCCCTTGCGCGGGCTGTCCGGGTAGCCGGCGGCCGCCAGCACGACGCCCACCGCGGTGCGGCGGTCCCATTCCAGCTCGACCGTGTCGAGGGCGCCGTTGCAGGCGTGGTCCAGCACGGTGGCGAAATCGCTCTTCAGGCGCGCCATGATCGGCTGGGTTTCCGGGTCGCCCATGCGGCAGTTGAATTCCAGGGTGCGCGGATTGCCCTCGCTGTCGATCATCAGGCCGGCGTACAGGAAACCGGTGAACACGATGCCGTCCTTCGCCATGCCCTGGATGGTCGGGTTGATGATCTCGCGCATCACGCGCGCATGCATCGATGGGGTCACGATCGGGGCGGGGGAGTAGGCCCCCATGCCGCCGGTGTTCGGGCCTTCGTCAGCGTCCTTCAGGCGCTTGTGGTCCTGGCTGGTCGCCAGCGCCAGCACGTTCTTGCCGTCGCACATGACGATGAAGCTGGCTTCCTCGCCGGCCAGGAATTCCTCGATCACGATGCGCGCCCCGGCGTCGCCGAAGGCGTTATCGGACAGCATGTGGTCGACGGCAGAATGAGCTTCAGCAAGTGTCATGGCCACGACCACGCCCTTGCCGGCCGCCAGGCCGTCGGCCTTGATGACGATCGGGGCGCCGTTGGCGTCCACGTAGGCGTGGGCGGCAGCGGCGTCGGAGAAGCTCTGGTACCTGGCGGTCGGGATGCCGTGGCGCTGCATGAAGGCCTTGGCGAAGTCCTTCGAGCTTTCCAGCTGCGCCGCTTCCTTCGTCGGCCCGAAGATCTTCAGGCCGCGCGAGCGGAACAGGTTGACGATGCCGGCCGCCAGCGGCGCTTCCGGGCCCACCAGGGTCAGGGCGACGCCCTCGGCCACCACGAAGTCGGCGAGAAGCGCCGGGTCGGTGATCTCGAGGTTCACCAGGCGCCCATCGCGCGCAGTGCCGCCGTTGCCGGGAGCGACAAAAACGGTCTGGACGCGTTCCGACTGGGCCAGTTTCCAGGACAGGGCATGTTCACGGCCACCAGAGCCGACGACGAGGATTTTCATACGGTACTTTCGGATTACTCTTCGATGACAGCGTTGGTGTAGACGTCCTGGACGTCGTCCAGGTTTTCCAGCGCGTCGAGGATCTTCTGCATCTTGACCGCGTCTTCGCCGACCAGCACGGTTTCGTTGTCCGGTTTCATGATGACTTCCGAGACCTCGGCCTTGAAGCCGGCCTTTTCCAGCGCTTCCTTCACGCCGGCATAGGCGAACGGGTCGCACAGCACTTCGAAGCCGCCTTCCTCGTCGGCCACCACGTCGTCGGCGCCGGCTTCCAGCGCCGCTTCCATCAGCTTGTCCTCGTCCACGCCAGGGGCGAACTGGAACTGGCCGACGTGCTTGAACATGAAGGCCACCGAACCTTCGGTGCCCATGTTGCCGCCGTACTTGTTGAAGGCATGGCGCACTTCGGCCACGGTGCGGACGCGGTTGTCGGTCAGGCAGTCGACGATGATCGCCGCGCCGCCGATGCCGTAGCCCTCGTAGCGGATTTCCTCGTAGTTGACGCCTTCGAGCTCGCCGGCGCCGCGCTGGATCGCGCGCGTGACGTTATCCTTCGGCATATTGGCGTCGGCCGCCTTTTCCACCGCCAGGCGCAGGCGCGGGTTCGAGTTGACGTCGCTGCCGCCCATGCGCGCGGCCACGGTGATCTCCTTGATCAGGCGGGTCCAGATCTTGCCGCGCTTGGCGTCGGTGGCGGCTTTCTTATGCTTGATGTTGGCCCATTTGCTGTGTCCAGCCATGTCGAGAATTCCTTAGACGGTATGGAGAAGCATGACAACCTGCCGCGCGTGCACTGGCGGTTTTCGAACTTCCCGGATGCAAGAGTGGCCGACATTCTAACATAGGCCCCCCTTGCAAAATCGTCGCCGGATGCTCGTGAAATGTCACGGAAACAACAGTCTGGTCCCCCAGGCCACCATCGCCAGTCCGGCCAGGCAGGACGCCAGGGCGCCGTCCTTCAGCCGCAGTTCGGCCAGCAGCAGCAGCCCCACCGCCGCCACCATGCCGGGGTTGCCCGGCCCGCCGGCCAG
>DAMCRY010000491.1:0-2417 GCA_032115075.1 Massilia sp. | reverse complement strand
CCACCGTGACCTTGCGCCCCTCGCCGAGCGCCGTGGCCGGCGCGGTCAGCGCCGAGATGGCGCCTGCGATCCGCCGCCCAAGCAGGCGCGCAACGACGACCGCGGCCGACACCACCGCCAGGATGGCGAAGAAGACACCCGACAACACGCGCCTCAACTGTCCGGTCACGTATTCCTGGGGAATCCCGATCACGACCGTCCAGCCGGTCGCGGCCGAGCGCTTGAAGGCGGCGTAAGTGGGCACGCCCTCCGGCGTACTGCCTTCGAAGGTTCCTTCGTCGGCGTCCGCGAGCGCCGCGCGCAGCCTGGCGGAAATCGGCTGGCCGATGCCCGGAGTGGCGCCGCCGATGCGGGCGACCACGGTACCGTTGCGGTCGATCAGGCCGGTGATCCACGGGGCAGGCAGGCGTTGCTCGCGCAACATGGCGTCAAACACATCGGGTGACATACCGGCGCTCAGGCCATACAGGTTCTGGCCGGAACGGCGGACCGGGACCGCGACCGCGATCACCGGACGGCTCGCCACTTTTCCCGCGAACAGGTTGGACACCATGACCGAGTCGGTCGCACCGAAATCGCTCACCCGGATGTTCGACAGGTTGCCGGGCAGCGGCGCACCGAACGGGCGCAAGGTATTCATTACCTGCGTGCCGTCGGGGGCGGTCAGCACGATATTGGCGATCTTCTGCGTCAGCAGGGCTTCCTTGGCCTGCCAGTAGAAGGCGGGGAGGTCGCCCGCAACCAGCGAGGGTGAGGTGGCCAGCGCATGCAGGGTCGATTCGACGTTGGAAAAGTGCTTGTCGACGAGGTAGGAAATGGTCCGGGTAGTCGTCAGTGAATTCTCCAGCATCTGCCGCTTGTGCTGGTGGTAGGAATAGGCGAATACCCCGAGGGCTACAGTCGAGGCCGGTACCAGGCACACCGCTGCGAGGATCGTGATGCTGGAGCGGATGGAAAGTTGAAATGTCATGGTGAACGTGGGCACGCTGTCGTCCGTGCAGGCAGCGCGGCGTGCCGGGGATTCGGCCAGGAGCGGACAAGCAATGGCAAAACATGAATTGTAGCAACATTGCCACGGTTTAGATACGCTGTCGCCAGCGTTGGGCCGGGTCGGCGCCGGGCGCGCAGGCAGGCTGCGTGCGCCCGCCGGGCTACGACCGCGCATCGCAAGCGGCGTCGTGCGGCGCCAGCGATGGCGAGGTCCCGCCTTATTCCCCGTGAAACTCCTCGGAGCTGGCGAACAGCCCCCAGGCCGCGATGAACAGGGCCGCGATCACCGGCCCGATCACGAAGCCGTTCAGGCCGAACAGCGCCATGCCGCCGATGGTCGACAGCAGCACCAGGTAGTCGGGCAGCTTGGTGTCCTTGCCCACCAGGATCGGGCGCAGCAGGTTGTCGACCAGCCCGATCACCAGCACCCCGTACAGCGCCAGCACGGCGCCCTGCCAGACCGATCCGCTGAACAGGAAATAGGCCGCCACCGGCCCCCAGATGATGGCCGCGCCGACGGCCGGCAGCAGCGACAGGAAGGCCATCACCACGCCCCACAGCACCGGTCCGGGCACGCCCAGGAACCAGAAGATCAGGCCGCCCAGCGCGCCTTGCGCGATCGCCACCAGCACGTTGCCCTTCACGGTGGCGCGGATCACGGTCACGAAATTGTCGAACAGCGGCTTCTTGTAGCGCGAGCTCAGGGGCACCGCGCGCTTGATGCGCGCGGCGATCGTGCGGCCGTCGCGGAACAGGAAGAACAGCAGGTAGAGCATGACGGTCATGCTGACCAGGAAGTTGAGCGCACTGCTGCCGAAGTTGACGGCGTAGCGTGCCGCCAGCTGGCTGGCCTGGGCGATGCCAGCCGTGAGCTTGTCCTGCAGCGTGTCGACGATGGTCGATTCGTAGCGGTCGACCAGCGAGGTCGCCCAGGCCGGCAGGCCGGCCAGCGCGCGGCGCGCCATCGCATTGAAGTCGAGCTGGCCGGCGCTGACCATCCCATACAGGCCGATGGCCTGGTCGACCAGCGCCGCGGCGATCAGGGTCACCGGCAGGATGACCATCAGGACGATCAGCATCAGGGTGATCAGCGCGGCGACGTTCGGGCGCTCGCCGACCTCGGCCAGCAGGCGGGCATGCAGGGGCGCGAACACGATCGCCAGGACCACGCCCCAGAACACGGCGCCCGAGAAGGGTAGCAGGATCCAGAAGAAGGCCAGGGTCACGAGCCCCAGCAGGAGCAGGAAGGAGTTTTGCGGAAGGGTGAATTGTTTCATCGTCGGTGGTGAGAGTTCGCCTGTCGCGTTGATAATACTCTATCAATACCGGATAATCCTCCACTTTTCCATCCGCCCCCTTCTTCATGCCGAAAACCCTGAGTGCGACCTTCCTGCTGGCCGCGGCCATGGCGCCGATCATGCCACCTT
>DAMCRY010000490.1:0-2430 GCA_032115075.1 Massilia sp. | reverse complement strand
GGCGGCGGCGGCGCGGCAGCTCGCGTCCAGCGCGTTTACTTGGTTACTCGAACACGGCGCCGACATCAAAGCCAATAGCGCTGCCGTGCTGGCCGCGGCGGTCGCGACGCTCACGGACTACATGGTCGAGGACGCGCTGGCGGCCGGCGCCGAGCCCGGTACATGCGCCGGCCAGCTCTTCGCTGCCGCACTGGCGGCATCACCTTATGATCTCTATCCGAACATGGACGACCTGCAGGAACGGCGCGCCGCCATGGTCGCTCTGCTGCTTCGCCGCGGTGTGCTTCCGGACGGTCCCGATGCGGTCGAAACGCTGCGTCACGCCCCCGATGGGCGCGGGGTGATCGAAGCCGTGCTGCAAGACGATTCACTCGGTGCCGACTTGCTGGAAGCAGTGCGGATGCTGGCCGAACAAGCTTTCGGCCAGGCTGCACGAAGGGCACTGGCATGAATGAATTCCCGGATAGGCTGGAAATCGGCGACCTCACCTACGCGATCGACACGACGCCGTTGGAACCCTATCTGGCGAGCCTGGATCCGCCGCCGGACAGGACGGGCGCCAGTCCGTTCGCGCCACGCGGCTATGTCGCGACCTGGACGATCTGCCAGGAGACCTTGTACCTCGCCTGTATCGCCACCACGCCGCTGGCGCATTTGTTCGCAGACTGGTGCGGCCCAATCGCGGCATCGTGGTTCAGCGGTTTCATCCATGGCTGGCGCGGCGATGGGCGGTGGACCGGCTATCCACCCCGCAAGTTCCGCAACGACGAAATCGTGCTGCAGATCGAAGAAGGGAAAGTAGTGGGCGAATGGTTGCTCGACCTGCGCGACGTGCCTGACCAGACCAGCGCCGAATTGCGTTTGTCGCTCCCCGCGTTTTTGTTCAAGCAAGCAGCGGATTAGCGCGCCTCATGCCGTATCGTCACGCATCGGCCGTGCCCGCATGCTAGGCTAGCGCATCGGTCTGAACTGGAAGAATGAACATGACGACACCCGGTATGAAGCGACGCCGCATCGCGGCAACAGGCCTGGCATTGCTCGCATGCGGCCTGCTGTCCTCCTGCGCCAGCCTGACCGGCCCGCGCAAGGTCGAGATCCCGCTGCACAAGCTGCAGGCCGGCCTGGAACGCCGCTTCCCCGTCAACAACCGCCTGATGCAGGTGTTCGACATCCGCCTGTCGCGCCCCATGCTGTCGATCCAGCCGGAGCTCGACCGGGTCGCGCTGGCGCTGGAGGCCTCGGTGTCGCCGCCGTTCGCGCACGACGCCTGGGCCGGCAGCGTGGCGTTCTCCGGCCGCCTCTACGTCGACCCGGCCCGGCCCGCCGTGATGATGGCCGAGCCGCGCGTCGACCGCCTGACGATCGGTGCCAATCCCGAAGCGGAGCGCCAGCTCACGCGCCTGGCGAACGGGCTGATCGAGACCATCGTGCGCGACACGCCCGTCTACGATTTCAACCCGGCCGACTTGCGCTACGCAGGCATCCAGTACATCCCGACCCGTATCGAAACCACACGCTCTGGTCTGCTGGTAACGCTCGAGCCCGCAAAGTAGCGTTTACGCGACACGCATGCCGTGCGCGCGAATAAATTAACAATACGCTATTATTTTTGCGCGCATTTTGCTGATTACGCCGCGCTTCCTGGAGGAATTGTTGTGGGTATGTTGAATCGTCCCGCCAGGATTGCAGAGCCATCCCATTCGGCGCACACTGGAATGCATTGACCTGCCGTGGCGCGTGCCCGCCGCGGCGCGCGCTTGAGGTTTCTCATGGGCACGATGTTCCGCTGAAGTAATCTACATTCGACTTCAGTCTGTCGTAGGGGGTGATCTTGGAAACAACACAGGATAGTTTTCCGGACAATGGGCTGGCCGCGGAGTCAGTGCTTGCCGCCGTACCCGGTGTTGCCTCGGCCATGCCATCCCGATTGAGCCTGCCCGCGAAGGGGTCGTGCTGGTATTGCGAGAAACCGCTCGACAGCGTGCGCCGTTTCTGCGGCAAGACCTGTGCCGATTCCTTCGACGAAGAAGCGGAATTCACCCGCTGAGCAGGCCCGGCCGGATAATCGCAAGGGCGGCTATGCGGGGCGCAGCATGCGCAGCGCCTGTTCGTAATCGAAGCACGCCACCGCTGCCTGCAGTTCCGCCATGCGCGGCGCGCCCAGCAGGGCGCGCAATCCCGTTTCCTGTTCCCTGACTACATCCTGAGCCGCGCTGTCGCCCAGGTCGAGCAGCTCGCACAGGCGCGCCAGTTCCTTCTCGTCCAGGGCCCTGGCCGCCGATGCGTCCGGGCCGGATGCCGCAGGTTCGGCGGGCGCCGCCAGCAACGCGTCCAGCCGCGCCATCACGCGCGCCAGTTCCGCTTCCAGCCGGCCGAGCAGCGCGCTCCCGGCAATGGCGCCGGCGCCATTGCCGGCGCGCAATTCCTGTT
>DAMCRY010000489.1:0-2440 GCA_032115075.1 Massilia sp. | reverse complement strand
CGCAGATCGCCGCCGCCAGCGCCGGCCGCGACGTCCTGAAGGCCCAGGTCAAGGTGCTGCAGGCGCAGCTGAAGGACGCGCAGCAGCAGCTCGCCTACAACCGGGTCGTCGCGCCGGTGGACGGCCGCGTCGGCAAGCGCAGCATCGAAGTCGGCGCCCGCGTGCAGCCGGGCCAGCAGCTGCTGGCCGTGGTCGAGGACGATGTCTGGGTCACCGCCAATTTCAAGGAAACGCAACTGGCCGGCCTGGAGCCGGGCCAGCAGGTCACGCTCGAAGTCGATGCACTGCCGGACCACCACCTGGTCGGCCGCGTGCACAGCTTCTCGCCGGCCTCGGGCAACCAGTTCGCGCTGCTGCCGGCCGATAACGCCACCGGCAACTTCACCAAGATCGTCCAGCGCGTGCCGGTCAAGATCGTGCTCGATCCGCGGGACGTGAAGAAGTACGCCGGCCGCCTGGTGCCGGGCATGTCGGTCGTCGCCGAAGTGGAACTCGGCCAGAAGGTGCCACACACCCAGACCGCGGCAGCCGCACACTAAGGAACGGCAATGACAAGCCTCACTAAGGCTGGCGTCCCCGGAACGATGCCGGGCGCGCCCGCCAACGGCGCCCGCATCGATGCGCGCACCTGGATGGCGGTGGCCGCCGGCATGCTGGGCGCCTTCATGGCGGTGCTCGACATCCAGATCACCAACTCGTCGCTGCGCGACATCCTGGGCACGCTCTCGGCCACCCAGGAAGAGGGCTCCTGGATCTCGACCGCCTACCTGTGCGCCGAGATCGTCGTGATCCCGATGACGGCGCTGTTCGCGCGCGCCTTCGGGGTGCGCAACTACATGATCGGCACCACGGCCCTGTTCCTGCTGTCCTCGACGCTGTGCGGCGCGGCCTGGAACCTCGAAAGCATGATCGCCTTCCGCATGCTGCAGGGCTTCACCGGCGGCGCCCTGATCCCGATGGCGATGACGCTCGTGATGACCCGGCTGCCGGCCTCCAAGCGCGCGGTCGGCATGGCCATCTTCGGCCTGACCGCGACCCTGGCCCCGGCCATGGGCCCGACCCTGGGCGGCTACCTGTCCGAGCTGTACGGCTGGCCCTCGATCTTCTACATCAACTGGGTGCCGGGCGTGCTGCTCATCGCCGGCATGGTCTATGGACTGGATCGGGAGAAGTCGAACGCCGGCATGCTGCTCAAGGCCGACTGGCTCGGCATCGGCCTGATGGCGATGGGCCTGGCCTGCCTGACGATCTTCCTGGAGGAGGGCAATTCGAAGGACTGGTTCGAGTCGTCCTTCATCGTGGTCTTCGCCTCGCTGTCCCTGGTCGGCATCCTCGGCTGGGTGGCGGTGAGCTTCAGTAAGCCCGAGCCCTTCGTGAACCTGCGCCTCTACGGGCAGCGCAACTTCCTGGTCGCGACGGTGCTGTCGGCGGTGACCGGCATGGGCCTGTACGGCTCCTCGTTCCTGCTGCCGCTGTACCTGGGCCAGATCGCCGGCTACACGCCGATGCAGATCGGCGAAGTCATCGCCTGGGTCGGCCTGCCGCAGCTGATCGTGATGCCGTTCGCGGCCGCGCTGTCGTCGAAGGTCGACAACCGCATCCTGTGCTCCTTCGGCCTGCTGCTGTTCGGCGGCTCCTGCCTGATGAACGCCTTCATGGACGCGACCACCGGCTACGACCAGCTGATGGTCACCCAGATCATCCGCGCGATCGGCCAGCCCTTCGTGATGCTGACACTGTCGAACTTCGCGATGCAGGGCCTGCCGCCGAAGGACATGCCGTCGGCCTCGAGCCTGTTCAACATGACCCGCAACCTGGGCGGTTCGATCGGCATCGCGCTGCTGGCCACCGCGCTGACCAACCGCGAGCACTTCCATTCGGCGCGGCTGGGCGAGGCGGTGTCGAATTATGCGCTCCCGACCCAGCAGCGCCTGGAACAGCTGACCCAGGGCTTCATCGCGGGCGGCATGGACCCGGCCACGGCCGCCAACCAGGCCCTCGCCCTGGTGGACCGCATCGTGCGCAGGGAATCCTTCGTGATGGCCTACAACGACGGCTTCTGGATCATCGGCATCGTGCTGCTGGCCTGCATCGCCGCGATCTGGCTGGCCGACAAGGTGAAGTCGCCGGGCGGCGCATCGGGCGCCCACTGAGGCGCCCACTGATAGAGATTGAAGAGAACAGACATGTTGAAGAAACTTGCTTTGACCATGAGCATCACTACCGCGCTGGCCGCGGCACTTTCCGGATGCGCCACCGTCGGCCCCGACTTCAAGGCGCCCGCGGCGCCGGCCGATACGGCTTACCGTCACGCCGCGGCGACTGGCGCGAACGAGGGCGATGCGGCGCGCCTGCCGGCCCGGTGGTGGACCGTATTCGGCGACGCTACCCTCGACAGCCTGGAGACGCGCGCCCTGCGCGACAACCCCGGCGTGAAGGC
>DAMCRY010000488.1:0-2468 GCA_032115075.1 Massilia sp. | reverse complement strand
ACGATGCGGTGGCGCGGATCGCGCAGCTCCCCGGGGTGGTCGGGTGTGCCGGCCTGCGCGAGGTAGGCGGGCGCCGCATACACGCCCAGGCGCAGGTCGCCGACGTGGCGCGCCACCAGAGCGCCGTCCGTGATCTCGCCGCCGCGCACCACGCAGTCGACGTTGTCGCCGATCAGGTCGACCTTGCGGTCGCTGGCGCCCAGGTCGAACTGGATCTCGGGATAGCGCGCATAAAAGGCGGGCAGCGCCGGCACCAGGATGATGTTGGCGAAGGGGCTCGGCACGTCCACCCGCAACAGGCCGCGCGGCGCGCTGGAAGCACCCGGCAGGTTGTGCTCGATGTCGTCCAGCTCGGCCAGCAGGCGCACCACGCGCTCGTAGTAGGCGGCGCCGTCGGCGGTGACGTTGACCTTGCGCGTGGTGCGGTTGAGCAGCTTGAGGCGCAGGCGCGCCTCGAGCTGCTGCACCAGCTGGGTGACGCTGGTGCGGTTCATGCCGAGCGTCTCGGCCGCCTTCGTGAAACTGCCCGCCTCCACCACGCGCACGAAGGCGCGCATCGCGTCGAACCTGTCCATAGATGACCTCCCTAGATTGTTTTAATTATACAAACAGTCTTGATAGAAATTGTCTGTTTATCCGCGCAATCAGGGCGACTAAGCTGTCGCTACTTTTTCAAGGAGAAGACGATGACAGTACGCGATGTGGTGTTTCCGGCGGGCCGCCAGGCCCTCTACGAGAAGAACCGCTATTCGCCGGCGGTGCGATCCGGCGGCTTTTTATTCGTGTCGGGACAGGTCGGCAGCCGCGAGGACGGCTCGCCGGAACCGGAACTGGAAAGCCAGGTGCGGCGCGCCTTCCAGAACCTGAACGCCGTGCTCGACGCGGCCGGCTGCGGCTTCGCCGACGTGGTCGACGTGACGGTGTTCATCGTCGACCCGGAACAGCGCTTCGAACGGATCTGGGGCGTGGCGCAGGAGTTCTGGGGCGAGGCGCCCTACCCCAACGTGACGGCGGTCGGGGTGACCTGGCTGTATGGCTTCCAGTTCGAGATCAAGGTGGTGGCGAAGCTTCCGTAGGGTGGGCGGCAGCCCCGGCACGGCGATTCAGATGGCGGCGGTAGAGCCGCCCGCCTTACGGGCCACGTACTGCTCGTAGCCACGCGCGCGCAGCGCGCAGGCCGGGCAGGTCCCGCAGCCATGCCCCCACGGATGCGCGGCGCCGCGCTCGCCCAGGTAGCAGGTGTGGGTATCGAAGCGGATCAGGTCGACCAGCGCCTCGCCGCCGCACTCCTCGGCCAGCTGCCAGGTCTGCGCCTTGTCGATCCACATCAAGGGCGTCTCGACCTTCAGCCTGGTCGCCATGCCGAGGTTGAGCGCCACCTGCAGCGCCTTCACGGTGTCGTCGCGGCAGTCCGGGTAGCCCGAGAAATCGGTCTCGCACATGCCGCCCACCAGCACGTTCAGGCCGCGGCGGTAGGCGACGGTGGCGGCCACCGTCATGAACAGCAGGTTGCGCCCCGGGACGAAGGTGTTCGGCAGGCCGTTCTCCTGCATCGCGATCGCCACGTTGCTGGTCAGGGCCGTGTCCGAGATCTTCGAGATCAGGCCCAGGTCGATCATGTGGTCCTCGCCCAGGCGCGCATCCCATTCCGGGTTCAGCGCGCGCATCTTCGACAGCAGGCTCGGACGCACCTCCAGCTCGATCGCATGGCGCTGGCCATAATCGAAGCCGATGGTTTCCACGCGCGCATAGCGCTGCAGCGCCCAGGCGAGGCAGGTGGTGGAGTCCTGGCCTCCGCTGAAGAGGACGAGTGCGGTATCGGAAAATTGCATGATGGAAGCTCGAAAAAAGTCGCGGCGGGCGCCGGGGAAACCGCGCATTCTGGCATAAAAACGGGTCAATCGTGTGTCGGCAAGCGCACACGGAAGGCTCAGCAGTCCGTCATGGTTTTTGCCAATCCGTTAAGATTGCCATGAAATTCTTCGTCGGAGTGCCATGTTTCCTGCCAGATCGATCCCCTGCCGCCGCCTGCGTCCCCTGCCCCGCCTCCTGATGGGGCTGGGTGCTTTGCTGGTCGCCACCACCCTGCATGCCCAGGGCATCGACTACCAGGTGCGCATCGACGCCCCGCGCCAGCTCGACGAACTGCTGGAGGAAAACCTCGACCTGATGCGCTGGCGCGGCAACGCGCGCGTCGACATGGAACAGCTGCAGCGCCTGGTCAAGGAGGCGCCCGAACAGGCCAGGACCCTGATCGCCACCGAAGGCTATTATTCGCCCAAGATTTCCGCCGGCCTGGATACCAGCGGCGGCCGCCCGGTGGCGCGCGTCATCGTCGATCCGGGCGAGCCCACCGTGGTCGGCGACGTCGACCTAGTGCTGCAGGGCTTCGCCCCCATCGACAAGGGCGCCGCGCCCTTCGACGCGGCGGCGCTGCGCCAGCGCTGGCAGCTGCCGGTCGGCAGCCG
>DAMCRY010000487.1:0-2471 GCA_032115075.1 Massilia sp. | reverse complement strand
CTTGTACGCAAGCTGGCCACCTGGCGCAAGGGCCAGCCCGTCATCCATCACGGCAAGCTGATGCACTTCGGCCCGCGCGACAATACGTATGTCTACTTCCGCTACGACGGCAATCGGAAGGTGCTGGTCGCCCTCAACAACAACCCGAAGGAGATGGTGCTCGACACCGCGCGCTTCCGCGAGATGCTGGCCGGCGTGACGAGCGGCGTCGACGTCCTGACCGGCAGGCGCTTCGACCTGGCACGCGAACTGCGCCTGCCGGCGGGGGCGAGCGTGATCCTCGAGCTGGAGGCGGCCCGATGAAGCATCGTCTCCTCGCCATCGCCACCGTCCCCGTTCTCCTCGCCTGCCTGCCCGCCACGGCGCAGGAACTGTTCGTGCGCGGCGCCTTCAACGGCTGGGGCACCGAGCACGCGCTGAAGGAAAAGGGCGCCAGGGTCTACGAGGCCGACATCCTGGTAGGCCCCGGCAACCATGCCTTCAAGGTCGGCAGCGGCGACTGGAGCCGCGAGTGGGTGGTCGACACCACCCGCAGCGTGACCGTGGCGCCGGATACCGCCTATCCGCTGGAGACCCAGGCCGGCCCCGAGGACTACCTGTTCGTGCGCCGCACCGGCACCTACCGCTTCACGGTCGACGCATCGAACCCATCGGCGCCGGTGCTGCGCGTGGCGCGCCTGGACGATGCCGAAACGGCTGCGCAGGCCGACCCGCACGCGGGTCGCGGCGTCTCCACGCTCGCCTGGCCCACCTGGGACGGCAAGCAGGAAACCGCGCGCTTCTCTTCCCCGGATGCCGGCGCGCCCCTGCGCAGCTATACCCACTCGAGCACCATGAACCTGCGCGACCCGGGCCCCCAGCACGTCGAGTACCGCGAGGAAGCGGGCCTGCCGCGCATCCGCACCGGCAACCTGGGCTTCGACGCCCTGTTCGCGCTGGCCGGCGCCGAGATGCGCCTCGACGCGGTGAGCCAGATCCGCGACGGCAACTACAACGGCGGTGCCGCGATTCCCTGCGACTGCTTCGCCACCGGAGAAAAATGGCACTACGTGTGGACGCGCGACCTGTCCTATGCGGCCGACCTGGGGCTGGCCCTGCTCGACCCGCAGCGGGTGCGCAACTCGCTCGACTTCAAGCTGTCCGGCTGGCGCAAGGGGCTGGCGATTCCTGCGCAGGTCGCCGGAACCGCCGACGGCCTGCAGATCGTGCAGGACACCGGCAGCGGCGGCAGCTGGCCGGTCAGCACCGACCGCGTCACCTGGGCCTTCGCGGCCGAGGAAACCCTGCGCACCCTGCCCGCCGCCGAGCGCGCGCCCTTCGCCGGGCGCGCCCTGCTGGCGCTGTCCAACACCATCGAGAACGACCGCATCGCCGCCTTCGATGCCGAGGCCGGCCTGTACACCGGCGAGCAGTCCTTCCTCGACTGGCGCGACCAGAGCTACGCCGCCTGGGTGCCGAACGAGCTGGCCGCGATGTCGAGTTCCATCGCGCTGTCGACCAACGTCGCCCACTACCAGGCCCTGCGCCTGGCGGCGCGGCTGGCGCGGGAGCATGGCGAGACGGCACGCGCGGGCCGCTACGAGGGCTGGGCGGCGGACCTGAAGCGCGCCATCAATGCGCGCCTGTGGCTGAAGGACGCCGGCATGTACAGCAGCCTGACGGCCGCCCACTTCGACCGGGCGCCGCTGCACAAGTTCGACTGGCTGGGCCAGTCGCTCGCCATCGTCACCGGCATCGCCAGTGAGGAACAGGCGCGCTCGATCCTGGCGCACTACCCGCACGGGCCGATGGGCGCGCCCGTCATCTGGCCGCAGCAGGCCGGCATGCCGGTCTACCACAACCGCGCCATCTGGCCCTTCGTCACCGGCTACGGCCTGCGCGCGGCGGTGCAGGCCGGGAACGTGGCGGTGGCCGATGCCGCCTACGACACCCTGATGCGCGGCGCGGCCCTGAACCTGTCGAACATGGAGAACCTGGAATGGCTGTCCGGCCAGCCGCTGCTGCTGGACGAGCGCAATCCGTCGCTGATCGGGCCGGTGATCAATTCGCGCCGCCAGTTGTGGTCGGTCGGCGCCTACCTCGGCATGGTGATCGAGGGCGTGTTCGGCGTGTCGGCGCGCGACGACGGCATCGCCCTGAATCCCTTCGTGACGGCGAAGCTGCGGCGCACGATGTTCGGCGCCGCCGACACGATCGCCCTGCAGGACCTGCGCCTGCACGGCAAGCGCCTCGACGTGCGCCTGCGCCTGCCGGCGGCCAGCCAGGCCGAAGGGTATTACGCGATCGAACGCATCCTCCTGAATGGCAAGCCGGCCGGGAAGACGATCGGGCACGCCCAGCTGGCGTCCGCGAACGAGATCGAGATCGTGCTCGGCAAGCTGCTGCCGGGCCAGGGTGCGATCCGCCGCGTGGCCGGCGATCCGTACGCGGACGGCGGCGCCACCTTCGCCCCGCGCGAGCCGTCCATCGGC
>DAMCRY010000486.1:0-2473 GCA_032115075.1 Massilia sp. | reverse complement strand
GCCCCGCGCACGGTCGCCTTCTCGGTGGCGAGGTTGACGCTGGCGTCCTCCACGCCGGGCACCACGCGCAGCGCCTTTTCGACGCGGCCGACGCACGAGGCGCAGGTCATGCCCCCTATGCGTAGCACCGCGCCTTCCGTTCTCATGTCCATGGATCCTCCGTATTCATCCGTGAAGGATATTGCTTCCCACAATGGGAAGGTCAAGTGTCTTTTTTCGCGCAAAGTGCGGGCCGCTTGAGCTCATCGATGGCGCGCGCGTGTCCGGCGAACTAAAGACCAGGCCGGCCATCGAATCCGGAACACACAACCATAACCGACGACCTCAACGGGAGCGCCGATGCCTACCTACCCTCGCCGTGCCACCAGCCTTGCATGGATCCTGACGATGGCCCTGGCCCTGTTGCTGTCCGCCTGCGGCGGGCGCGACAGGGACAAGGACGAAGACGAGCACCAGCAGACCCAGGCCGGGCAGGCCAGGATCGGCGACGTGCGCCAGGCGCCGGGCGCCACGGTATTCGTCGCCAACATCAGCTTCGGTCTCGCCAACTACGCCGACCTGGCCAGCGTGGCCTATACGGTCGCGCCGCGCCCCGGCACCCTGTCCAGGCCGCTGGCGGTGAGCTTCGAACGCAGCTGGCTCGACCGCCGCGGCGCCTGGGACGCGAACGCCAGGCGCCTGGAGCTGCCGGTGTTCGGCCTGTACGCCGCGCACGGCAACGTGGTCGACATGACGGCGAACTTCCGCGACGGCTCGACGCACGCCCTGAAGGTCAACGTCGCCACCGGCGCCTATGCCGGCCCGGCCCAGGTCTACGCGACGCCCGACATCGCCGTCGCGCGCAGCGCCGCGCGCGCGCCCGGTTTCGATTTCATGCTGATCAAGAACGGCCTGACTTCCCCGGTGGTGGTCGATACCGACGGCCACATGCGCTGGACCGGCGCCGCGCTGGGCAACTCCTTCGCCGCGCTGTTCGGACCCGACGCCTTCTACATCGGCAGCCTGAACACGCCCGACCTGTACCGGATGGACATGGGCGGGGCCTTCAGCGCCGTGGCCCTCGGGCCCTCGTCCGGCGGTGCGGCGTGGACCAACTTCCACCACGACCTGGCGCCCGGCAAGACCGGCATGCTGGCCGAACTCGACGCGGTCCAGGGCGGCGTGACGCGGCTGGGATCGATCGTGGCCGAGATCGACTCCGAGGGCAAGGTGCTGCGCGAGTGGGACCTCGGGCGGATCTTCGCCGGCCACATGCGTTCGAAAGGCGACGACCCGTCCAACTTCGTGCGCGCCGGCCAGGACTGGTTCCACATGAACTCGGCCATCTACGACGCGGCCGACAATTCGCTGCTGCTGTCGAGCCGCGAGAACTTCGTCGTCAAGATCGACTACGACAGCGGCGCCATCCGCTGGCTGCTCGGCGACACCTCGAAACACTGGTATGTCAACTATCCCTCGCTGCGCGCCCTCGCCCTGCGCGTCGTCGAGGGCAAGGCGCCGATCGGCCAGCATTCGCTGTCGGTCACGCCGAACGGCGAGCTGCTGCTCTTCAACAATGGCCTGGGCAGCCTGAGCCAGCCGCCGGGCGCGCCGCGCGGCGCCACCCGCACCTTCAGCACGCCTTCGCGCTACAGGATCGACGAGAAGGCCGGCACCGCGCGCGAGGTCTGGAGCTACGAGCGCGAGCGGACGCTGTTCTCGGACATCTGTTCCAGCGTCTACGAAGCCAGCGAGAACAACTACCTGGTCGCCTATTCGGTCCTGAACGCACGCACCAGCGCCCGCCTGCTGGGCGTGGACAGCCACGGCAAGGTGGCCTTCGAGTTCAACTATCCGGCCGCCGCGTGCAATACCGTGTTCATCGCCCAGCCGCTGGGATGGTCGGACCTGCGGCTGCGCTGAGCGCAAGCCGGAATGCCGGCGGGCCGGAATGCCCGCCCGGCTTCTTCAGCAGGGATACTTCGACGAGCACACCCGCCCGCGTCCCGCCTTCTTGGCCTGGTACATGAAGTGGTCGGCTTCCTTCAGCAGCTCCTCGGGCTGGCGCACGCCGCCGGCCGCGTCGAGGGCGATGCCGATGCTGGCGCGCACCCGTACCGCGCGCTCCGGCAGGTCGACCGGCTCGGCGATGCTGTCGATCAGCTTTTCGGCCACCCGGTGGGCGTCGTCGAAGGTGTCGGCCATGTCTTCCAGCAGCACGGTGAACTCGTCGCCGGCCAGGCGGTAGACGCTGTCGGTGCGGCGCACGCCCGCGCGCAGGCGCTCGGCGATCACGCCGAGCAGCATGTCGCCGGCCTCGTGGCCCTGCGAATCGTTGACCGCCTTGAAGCCGTCGAGGTCGATGAACAGCATGCCCACGGTCTTGCCGCTGCGCCCGGCGCGCGCCTGGGCCAGCGGCAGCGCCTCCATCAGCGCGCGCCGGTTCAGCAGGCCGGTCAGGGCGTCGTGGCGGCTCTCGTACTCGCGCCGTTCC
>DAMCRY010000485.1:0-2477 GCA_032115075.1 Massilia sp. | reverse complement strand
GGAGAACAACGATGACCGACCTGATTCCAGAACTGCGCACGCCCACCGCGCCCGACGGCACCGGCCGCGTCAAGGGCGGCATGCGGGTCTCACGCGTCGACGGCCGCGCCAAGGTCACCGGCGCGGCGCGCTATGCGGCGGAAGAGCAGGCGCCCGGCCTGCGCTATGGCGTGGTGGTCAGCGGCACCATCCCGCGCGGGCGCATCACCGCGATCGACACCAGGGCGGCCGAAGCGGTGCCCGGCGTGCTGGCGGTGCTCACCCACCTGAACCGGCCGAAGATCCGCTCCTGGGACCTGGCCTACAAGGACATGACGGCGCCGGCCGGCTCGCCGTTCCGGCCCCTGTACAGCGACCGGATCTTCTACAGCGGCCAGCCGGTCGCGCTGGTGGTGGCCGACACCTTCGAGGCGGCGCGCCACGCGGCCCAGCTGGTCGAGGTCGCCTACGAACAGGAGCGGCACGAAACCAACCTGCTGGCCTCGCTCGACCAGGCCTACAAGCCGCGTCCGATGAAGGCCGGCTTCACGCCGCCCAGTTCCACCGGCGACGCCGACAAGGCGTACGAGGCGGCGCCAGTGAAGATCGAATCCCAGTTCTACCACGGGGTCGAACACCACAACCCGATGGAGATGTTCGCCACCACCGTGATCCACGGCGAGGACGGCCACCTGACCATCTACGACAAGACCCAGAGCTCGCAGAACAACCGCTGGTACGTGTGGCACGCCTTCGGCCTGCCGAAGGACAAGGTCACGGTGCGCAACCCCTACGTCGGCGGCGCCTTCGGTTCCGGCCTGCGTCCCCAGTACCAGCTGACCCTGGCCGTGATGGCGGCGCTGCACCTGAAATCCTCGGTG
The DNA here is from genome assembly GCA_032115075.1 of Massilia sp. GTDB lineage: Bacteria > Pseudomonadota > Gammaproteobacteria > Burkholderiales > Burkholderiaceae_D > Telluria. Next base: position 1,617 of record DAMCRY010000485.1, on the reverse strand, counting down.
CGCGTGGTGCTGACGCGCCAGCAGATGTTCAGCTTCGGCCACCGTCCCGAGACCTGGCAGAACGTCAAGCTGGCCGCCAACCCGGACGGCAAGCTGCAGGCCATCGTCCACGAAGCGATCCAGGAAACCTCGCGCCTCGAGGACTACGTCGAGGTGGTGGTGAACTGGTCGGGGCAGCTCTACGCCTGCGACAACATCCGCCTCGGCTACAAGCTGGTGGCCCACGACCGCCACTCGCCGATCGACATGCGCGCGCCGGGCGCCGCCCACGGCATGCACGCACTCGAGGTGGCGATGGACGAACTGGCCTACAAGCTGAAGATCGACCCGCTCGAATTCCGGCGCATCAACTATGCCGACCGCAACCCGATGGAGGACAAGCCCTACTCCACCAAGGAGCTCAGCCAGTGCTACGACAAGGGCGCGCAGCGCTTCGGCTGGTCCAACCGTCCGATCGAACCGCGCTCGATGCGCGACGGCGACGAACTGATCGGCTGGGGCATGGCGACCGGCATGTGGGATTCCCTCGTGATGCTGGCGCGCGTCAGCGCCGAACTGCATGCGGACGGCCGCCTGGTGGTCAGCAGCGCGGCCTCGGACATCGGCACCGGCACTTATACGGTGATGTCGATGATCGCCGCCGAAGCCATGGGCCTGCCGATGGAACGGGTGACCTTCCAGCTGGGCGACTCGACCCTGCCCTTCGCGCCGGTGGAGGGCGGCTCCTCCCACGTCACCACGGTGGGCGGTGGCGTGCAGGGCGCCTGCGAGAAGCTGAAGAAGCGCCTGGCCAGGATGGCCAGGGAGATGCCGAACTCGCCGCTGGCCAGGGCGCGGCCGCAGGACCTCGCCTTCGAGGACGGCGCCGTCATGCTGCGCAACCGTCCGGAGACCGCGGTGCCGCTGCGCGCGGTGCTGGAAGCGGCGGGCGTGGACCGGGTCGAGGAAAAATTCTTCATGAAGCCCTCGATGCTCAAGCAGCGCAAGTACACGCGCGCCGTGCACTCGGCCGTGTTCTGCGAGGTGCGCGTCAACGAGAAGCTCGGCATCGTGCGCGTGACGCGCGTCGTCAACGCGGTGGCGGCCGGCCGCATCCTCAGCGCCAAGACCGCCGCCAGCCAGGTGATCGGCGGCGTGGTCTGGGGCATCAGCCAGGCGCTGCACGAGGAAAGCTTCACCGACCACCGCTTCGGACGCTTCATGAACCACAACTACGCCGAGTACCACGTGGCGACCAATGCCGACGTCCACAACATCGAGGTGATCTTCGCCAACGAGGACGACCGCGTGGTCAGCCCCCAGCTCGGGGCCAAGGGCGTGGGCGAGATCGGCATCGTCTCCACCTCGGCGGCGATCGCCAACGCGATCTTCCACGCGACCGGCAAGCGGCTGCGCAGCACGCCGATCACGCCGGACAAGATCCTGCTGGGCGACCACGAGATCCCGGTGCCGGTGCCCGAACAGGGCAAATAAGCGTAGGGTGGGCGGCGCGATGGTCCGAATGGTCATCGCGCGCGGTAGCGCCGCCCACCCTACGGTGAACTCCCCCGCACCTCGAACCGGCTGGTCGACACGACCTCGCCATCGGCATCCACCAGCTCCAGCCGGTGGATGCCC
>DAMCRY010000484.1:0-2480 GCA_032115075.1 Massilia sp. | reverse complement strand
GCTCGTCGGGCTCATAACCCGAAGGTCACAGGTTCAAATCCTGTCCCCGCAACCAAATACCGTACAGAAGCCCGACTCTTGCAGCCGGGCTTTTGTTTTCTGCGGCGGCAAAAGCAGTGCAGCGCAGTAGAAGCAGCACAGTGAAGCAGATGAGAGACAAGAAAGACAACGCAACGATCGACCTGCCGGGCTTCGAACCGGCCGCCCCGCCCGTTCCCGTTGTCGAACCGAAGCGCGCCGGTCCCCGGCCACGCCGCGTCTCCCTGAAGCAGGAACAGCTGAATCTGCTCGGCGCGCTCGAAGAAACCGACACCACCGGCCTGCCCGTGTGGCGCCGCGACGACAACCTTGACCTGACCGGCCTGCCGGTCTGGGCGCCGGCCTCGACGTAGTCCGGTTCAGCGGCTCCGGCCTTGGCTCGACTACCATGCATACCCCATCCCCGTTCACCACGCTGCCGCTCGCGCCGCGCTTCCTCGCCAACCTCGCCACGCTGGGCTACCACGCGATGACGCCGATCCAGGCCGAGAGCCTGCCGGCCGTCCTCGAAGGCCGCGACCTGATCGCCCAGGCCAAGACCGGCAGCGGCAAGACCGCCGCCTTCGGCATCGGCATCCTGCACAAGCTCAATCCCGCCTGGTTCGCGGTGCAGGGCCTGGTGCTGTGCCCGACGCGCGAACTGGCCGACCAGGTCGCAGGCGAACTGCGCCGCCTGGCGCGCGGGGTCGGCAACGTCAAGATCCTGACCCTGACCGGCGGCGTCGCCATGCGCCCGCAGATCGCCTCGCTCGAGCACGGCGCCCACATCGTGGTCGGTACCCCGGGCCGCATCCGCGACCACCTGGGCCGCCACACGCTCGACCTGTCCAGGGTCCAGACCCTGGTGCTCGACGAAGCCGACCGCATGACCGACATGGGCTTCTACGACGAGATCGCCGGCATCGTCAGTGCCTGCCCGGCCCGCCGCCAGACCCTGCTGTTCTCGGCCACCTATCCGGACGACATCCGCTTCGCCACCGCCGGCTTCCTGCGCGACCCGCTCGAAGTGGCTGTCGAGAGCCAGCACAGCGCGGAACGAATCGAACAGCGCTTCTACGAAATCGGCTTCGAAGGCCGCGACGAAGCGGTCGCCCAGCTGCTCAAGCACTTCCAGCCGGTGTCCACCCTCGCCTTCTGCAATACCAAGGCCCACTGCCGCGAGCTGGCCGACCACCTGCGCGCGCAGGGCTTCTCGGCGCTCGCCCTGTACGGCGAGCTGGAACAATGGGAGCGCGACGAGATCCTGGTCCTGTTCGCCAACCGCAGCTGCTCGGTGCTGGTGGCCACCGACGTCGCCGCACGCGGCCTCGACATCGCCAACCTCGACACCGTGATCAACGCCGACGTCTCGAAGGATCCGGAAGTGCATGTGCACCGCATCGGCCGCACCGGCCGCGCCGGCGAGAGCGGCCTGGCCCTGACGCTGTGCGCACCGAACGAAAAGAAATGGGTGCGCCTGATCGAGGAATACCAGGACATGCCGGCCACCTGGCACAAGCTGGACGAACTCGGCGAGCACGCCGAACCGGGCGCGCCGGCGCCCATGGTCACGCTGCACATTGCCGGCGGCAAGAAGGCCAAGCTGCGCCCGGGCGACATCCTCGGCGCCCTGACCGGCGACGCCGGCTTGACCAAGGAGCAGGTCGGCAAGATCAACGTCGGCGAATTCGCGAGCTATGTGGCGCTGGACCGTCACGTCGCCGAGGCGGCCGTCGCGCGCCTGTCCGACCGCAACGCACCGGGCCCGGAGTTCGGCGCCATCAAGGGCCGCTGGTTCAAGATGCGCTTCCTCGCGGTCTGATCGTTTCGCACGCGACTGTGAACGATTTGTAAGCAATTTGTAACAGTCGCGCACGGTTGGCTCAACAGCGCCGCCAACGCGGCAATTCTGGCATTATTTGTCAAAATACAAATAACCGGGCCGGGGCAGCGGGCGACTGCACGTCACGGCGCGGCGCACATGCCATGATGACGAGCACACCCGTAACCCAGCAGCAGCAGACCGACGGCCGGACCGTGCGCGAGGTGGTCGAATGCAACCATGACCTGGTCAGCGAGCCCTGGTGCCGCAAGATCATCCGCCAGCTCCTGCAATCGCTCGAACTGCAGTACGCGATGCAGATGCCGCACCGCCCGATCCGGCCCGACACCGTGCTGGTGCTCGACTCCGGCGACCCGATCCTGCTGCCCACGCAGGACACCGGCGCGCCCGGTTCCGAAGCCGACGACATGCACGACCTGGCGGCCGTGATCCACTACGCCATCACCAGGGAATATCCGCCGCTCGCGCCGCTGCGCGGCCGCGTGCCCGGCGAGTACAGCCCGACCTTCCAGACCGCCATCGACCGCTGCCTATCGCCGGACCCGGCGCAGCGCCCCGCGAACATCGAAGGCTTGCGCAACCTGCTCGGCATCGTGCCGCTCGGCCCGGCGATCCCGGC
>DAMCRY010000483.1:0-2490 GCA_032115075.1 Massilia sp. | reverse complement strand
GCTCAGCGCGGCGCCGCCAGCCCCTGGCCGCCGATCGGTTCGGTCTCGAAGCGCTCGCCGAAGCCGGCGATCAGCGGACGGCCCCTGGCGATCGCGGCCTGCACCGGGGGCAGGGCGAGCGAGGCCTTGTGGCTGGCCTGGCTGTCCCAGGCCTCGGTGATCCAGAGCGCGTCCGGATCGGTCTTGTCGCGCGCGACCACATAGCTCAGGCAACCCGGCATGGCGGCCGTGCCTTCCAGCAGGATGGCGATGAGGGCTTCGCGCTGGCCCGGCTGGGCGCGCATTTTTCCGATCAGTCCGTACATGGCGGAGGAGTCCTGTTTGTCTGCGGCCGCGTGGCCGGCAAGGGGGAGGGCGGCCAGGGCGGCGATGGAACGTACGGCGGTCCTGCGCGTGATCGTCATGGTGTTCTCCCGTTGGCGCTCTGGTGGATGAACGACGAGTATGGGGCGGGCCGGCGGCGCTGGCAATTCCGCTCGCATACGCATGCTCCATACATGGCGGGGTATGATGGCTGATTGCCAACCAGCCTGTCCCGAACGGAATCCCATGCGCCTGTCCCCGCTTGCCCTTGCCGCCCTGGCCTTCGTCGCTTCCAACGCCTGCGCGCAGGGCGCGCCCACCGTGTCCGAACCCGTGCTGCGGGCGCACCTGTCGCTGCTGGCCGACGACCTGTTCGAAGGCCGTGGCACCGGCCAGCGCGGCGGCGACCTGACCGTGCGCTACCTCGAGACCCAGGCCGCGCTCATCGGCCTGGCGCCCGCCTTTCCTTCCTCTCCGGGGGCCGGCTACCGCCAGAAGGTCGAGATCGAGGGCACCCGCCTGCTGCCCGGCAGCGCCGTCACCTTCGAGGCCGGCGGCAAGCGCATCAGCCCGGTCAACGGCAGGGACATCGTGTTCGGCACCGCGGGCGGGCGCACCAGCCTGTCGTTCGATGCGCCGCTGCTGTTCGTCGGCTATGGCGTGACGGCCCCGGAGGAACGCTGGGACGACTACAAGGACGCCGACGTCAAGGGCAGGATCCTGGTCATGATGGTCAACGACCCGCAGCCGACCGCCGAGGAACCGGACCGTTTCGCCGGCAAGGCCTACACCTGGTACGGGCGCTGGCTGTACAAGTTCGAGGAAGCGGTGCGCAAGGGCGCCGCCGGCGTGCTCCTGATCCACACGCTGCCGTCGTCGTCCTATCCCTGGAGCGTGCCGGCCACCAGCTTCTCGCACGAGCGCTTCCGCCTGGCCGGCCCCGGCAACCCGGTCGAGGGCTGGCTGCACGAGGACATGGCGCGCCGGCTGTTCGCGGCCAGCGGCTTCGACCTCGACGCCCTGCGCGCGCGCGCCGAACGGCGCGACTTCCGCCCGGTCGACCTGAAGATCGCCACCCACGTGGAACTGCGCTCGCAGATCCGCCAGGTCGAGCAGTTCAACGTGGTCGGCCTGGTGCCGGGCACCGACCCGAAGCTCAAGGAGCAGGCGGTGGTGTATTCCTCGCACTGGGACCACCTGGGCATGGACGAGGAGGGCAGGGCCAGGGAAGCGGGGCGCAGCGACCGCATCTACAACGGCGCCATCGACAACGCGTCCGGCACCGCGGCCCTGCTGGCGATGGCGGCCGAGGCGGTGAAGAAGCCGGCGCGCCGCACCCAGGTGTTCCTGTGGCCCGCCGCCGAGGAAGCCGGCCTGCTGGGCAGCGCCGCCTACGTGAAGAACCCGGTGGTGCCGCTGGCGAAGACGGCGGCCGACCTGAACCTCGACAGCCTGAACTTCGTCGGCCGCACCCGCGACATCGGCGTGCCGGGCGCCGAGCGCAGCACCCTGTACGAGACCGCGGCCACCGTGGCGAAGAACATGGGCCTGAAGCTGGCGCCGACCATCCCCGACCTGTCGGGCTCCTACTTCCGCGCCGACCACTTCAACTTCGCCAAGGCCGGCGTGCCCGCGTTCAACGTGGGCTCGGCCGTGTTCTCGGGCGACGGCCACTTCGAGTTCGCCCACGACCACGGGGCCGCGAGCGCGAAGATGGTGGGCTTCAAGAAGGACTATCACCAGGTCAGCGACGAGTACCGCGCCGACTGGGACCTGTCGGGCATGGTGCAGCAGGCCCAGTTCAGCCTGAACCTGGGCTATGCGGTGGCGAACGCGCCGGGCATGCCGGCCTGGAAGAAGGGCGACGCCTTCGGCAGCGTCAAGCGCTGAGCGCTACGTAAGTCGGGATGCAGCCGACCTGCGCTGCGCCAGCACCGCGCCGGCGCCGGCCAGGATCCGTTCCAGCGCCGCCATGTCCACCGGCTTGACCAGGTGGTGGTCGAAGCCCGCTTGCGCGCTGTTGGCGCGGTCCTGTTCCTGGCCGTAGCCGGTCACCGCCACCAGCACCGCGTCGCGCGTGGCCGGCAGTTGCCGCAGGCGCCGCGCCAGCTCGTAGCCGTCCATGCCGGGCAGGCCGATATCGAGCAGGCAGACGTCGGGCGCGAAGCCGGGCGCCAGGGCCAGCGC
>DAMCRY010000482.1:0-2510 GCA_032115075.1 Massilia sp. | reverse complement strand
AGGCGCTGGCGCCGTCGAGTTCCAGCACATCGAGCACGGCGGCCAGCGCGGCCGCATCTGCGTCCGGGTCGACCTCGACCCGGCGCAGTTCCAGCCCCGGCTCCACCGCGGCCCAGGCGGCCATGGCGGCGTCCAGCAGGAGGCCGCTCCCCACCACATATTTGACGTCAGAGCGCAATCTTCCCCTCCATCAGGTCCATGTACCAGTGCTCGATGCCGGCGTTGATGTACTCGTAGTCGCCCTGGTGCGCGGGACGCGCCTCCGGGTGCAGGGTGCGCTGGATCTGCTCCAGCACGGCGATGTCCTCGCGCAGGATGTCGTCGGTGCCCATCATGAGTTGATGGAGCACCGCCGGCGACGAGGGGTACGGACGCTTCTTCTTGGCGGTGACGAAGTAGACGATCATCTCGGTGCGGTCCGGCCCGACCGGAATGTGGTGCTCGATGGTGAAGGAGTAGCCGCCGGTGCCCGAGGCGATGTGCAGGTTCGGGAACACCAGCCAGTTGTAGTACCAGTCCTGGTCGCGGTAGCGTTCCAGCTCGTCGAACCAGGGCTGGCGCACCACCGGGTCGATCGGCACGTCGCGCCCGCCGCCGCTGAAGCTGCGCAGCAGCGCCAGCACGCGCGCCTGGTCGGGCACGCCGCCTTCGCGCATGCGCCGCAGCCCGGCCACGGCGTCGTCGTTGACGATGGCGTCGAACCTGGCGCTCTTGTTCAGGGTGCGCGTGTGCAGGAAGCGCGGGTGGTGGGCGTCGCGCAGGTTCTCGTAGACCAGCTTCCAGTTGAAGCGCGCGTCGTAGGTGGTCATGATCACTTCGCTGTCGTAGGCCAGCGAGGATTGCGCCAGGGTCGCGATGGTGGCGGCGCCGAGCTGCTGCCTGATCGGCATCGGCTGCGGCGACAGGTTGACGAACACCAGGTTGCCGACGCACTCGACCGCGAAGCGGCGCAGGTGCAGGCAGGCGCGTTCTTCCGGCGGATAGCGGTACAGCTCGGCCTCGAAGGGAATCTGGGCCGGCGCGCCTTCGCTGTCGAAGTTCCAGCCGTGGTAGCCGCAGGTCAGCGCGCGCACGCCGTGCGGCGCGGTCTGGATCGGGTTCTGGCGGTGCGGGCAGATGTTCTCGAAGGCGCGCAGCTCGCCATGGAAGTTCTGCACCACCAGCGGAATGCCGAACAGCTTGCGGGTGATGAAGGCGTTGTGCCTGTCGAGCATGACCTTCAGGCCGACGAACTGCCAGAGCGGCTTGAACAGCAGCTCGCGTTCGCGGTCGAACCAGGCCTGGTCGATGTAGGCCTGGGGCGGCATACGTGATTGCATTATTTGAACCTGAAGATGGTGGCGGGGTTGCCGATCATGGTGACGCCGGGCGGCACGTCGCGCATCACCACGCTGCCGGCCCCGATCACGGCGCCTGCGCCGATCTTCACCCCGGGCAGGATGGTGGCGTGCGGGTTGATGACGACGTCGTCCCCGATCTCGACGCCGCCGCCGATGAAGACGAAGGGGTTGATGGTGACGTAGGAACCGATCCTGACCTCGTAGCCGATCACGGTGGTGGACTGGACGATGACGAAGTCGCCCATGCGCGTGTCGACGCCCATCTGCACTTCGCGGTCGAACACGCAGCCCTGGCCCATGGTGATGCCGGTGGCGCCGCGCAGGCCGGTGCACAGGTTGAGGAAGATGGCCCCCTGGGCGAGCAGCGGCGCGGCGTAGCGCCGGCGCATGGCGGGGTCGCCCAGCGCGCACAGGAAGCGGTCGTTGGGCCGCGCCCGGTAGGTGTCCGGGTCGCCGAGAACCGGCAGCGGCGCACTGTCGGCCAGCGCGGCGCGGTTGTCCAGAAAGCCCGTCACGCGCCACAGCCTGCCGCTGTCCGGGTCGCCGTTGGCGGTGCACATCATGGTGCGGCCGAAGCCGCCCGCGCTGATGATGACGACGTCCCAGAGTTCCTCGTTCACGTCCATGCCAGTCCTCCATCCAGGTCGAGGCTGATGCCGGTCACCTTGCGGCTGGCGTTGGCCAGCAGGTAGACCACGGCGTGGGCGACGTCTTCCGGCCGGCCCAGGCCGAGCGGGTAGTGCCTGCTTTTTTCAAGCAGGAAGGCCGGATCGTCGCTGACCATCGGCGTGGCCACCATGGCCGGCGCCACCGCGTTGGCGCGCATGCCGCGCGGCGCGATCTCGAGCGCCAGGTTGCGCATGAACCCCTCCAGCGCGGCCTTGGAGGCGGAGTAGGCGCCCACCCCGACCGTGCCGGTATGGGCCGCGATCGAGGACAGGAACACCAGCGAGGCGCCGTTGCGCAGCGCCTTCCGGTACAGCAGCTTCTGGGTCAGCATCACCGGCGCCGCAAAATTCGCGCCCATCACCGATTCGAGCAGGCCGGGCTGCAGCATGCGCACCGGCGCGAAGCCGGTGACGCCGGCCGAGTGCACCACGCCGTCGAGCATGCCGGACTGCTCCGCCAGCGCCGCCAGGGCGGCCGGATCGGTGAGGTCCGCGGCGATGG
>DAMCRY010000481.1:0-2540 GCA_032115075.1 Massilia sp. | reverse complement strand
ACCCTCGCGCACGCGGCGCTCGAGCACCACAGCGGTCAGCGGGCTGCCGACCTGGGCGCGCGAGACGGCCGCCACGCGGCCGGTGGCGACGACGGTCTGCACCATCGGACGCGCGGCCACCTGGTAGCCGGCCAACGCCGGACCGCGCATGTTCTGCGACAGCCACCATGCCAGTGCAACAAGGACAAGACAGGCGAGGACCAGGAATGGACGGCGTTTCATTATCGATTGTTGGAGTATGTCGAGAAAATATTTTAAACCATGGACCTTAATAAACACTTGAATTAGGACAGTTCCGAAAGCGCGAAATATATAGACAAGTCATTCGCGCCGATTAAGGCATTATATCGACTCGATAGATTACGGCTATTGTCTTGAAGTGTCCCATAGCTGACCCGGTTTTATCATGGGCGGCCCATGCGTGCGCCAGTCGTACCGCTATATATTTTGCCCATGGTTTTTCAAATAAAGCGGCATTGAAAAGACGAAGTCGCTATCGCAGGCGCTGATATTGCACACCGCCTGGACGAGACATCCGGCGATCGCATGCCGGTGTCATCGCGCATTCGCCACCGGATGCGGATTCATTCGATAAGTAATGGAAGTGGTCGGAAGCGGTCGCTTGCCTTGTCGCGTCCCTGCCGTCGATACATCACCTTGACCCGGAGATTGACATGAACGTACGACGTTTTCTGAAATATGGATTGGCCATCTTTGCCCTGGCCTCGACCCTGGCCGCCTGCGGCGGCGACAGCGACGACGACCACCCGGCGGCGGCGCGGAAGAATATCGCCGAAGTCGCGCAGGAACAGGGCTTCACGGCGCTGCTGGCGGCGGCTTCCAAGGCCGGCATCAACGGCACGCTTACCGATGCGAACGCCCAGTTGACGGTATTCGCACCGACCGACCGCGCCTTTGCCGACCTGGCGGGCAGGCTGGGCTTCGCCGATGCCACCGCCATGGTCAACGCCCTGCCGGCCGGCGCCCTGCAGAGCATCCTGACCTACCACGTCCTGGGCAGCAAGAAGCTGGCCGCCGACCTGGTTGCCGGCGGTGCCACCCAGCCGACCGCCTATGCCTACGGCGGCGCCCCGGCGCGCCTGGCCTTCGATTTCGGCAGCGGCGTGAAGATCACCGACGCCGCGCTGACCACCGCCACCGTGACCACCGCGGACGTCGCCGCCAGCAACGGCGTGATCCACGTGATCGACAAGGTGCTGGTGCCGCCTGGGGTGCTGAACGTCGTGCAGATGGCCCAGGCCAATCCGCAGTTCAGCTCCCTTGTTGCAGCCGTGGTCGCCAGCAACCTGCAGGGCACGCTGGGCGGCGCCGGACCGTTCACGGTGTTCGCGCCGACCAATGCCGCCTTCGCCGCGGCGCCGCAGGGCCTGAGCGCGGCCCAGCTGCGCACCGTGCTCACCTACCACGTCGTGTCCGGCCAGGTGCTGTCGACGCAGATCCCGTTCGGGGCTCCGGTCGCCACCGTGGCCGGACAGAACATCGTCATCGATGCCGGCACCCCGCCGACGATCAGGGACAGCACCACCGCCGCCGCGAAGATCGTCGCGGTCGATGTCCGCGCGAGCAACGGCGTCATCCACGTGGTCGACAAGGTCTTGATTCCGGCTCTGTAAGCCTCCCGTTTCCCCCGGCAGCAGCCTTGGCCGGCGTGGCGCAAACCTGCGTCGCGCCGGCCTTTTTGCGTCGCCACCCGCCGTGCCGGAACCCAGTCTGCATAGCTTTAGACAATATTGTCTAAATACTTTGATGCGTGACCAGCGCCGGTGCATGATGGTTCGCATATAGACAACGATGTCTATAAAGGCGGGGAGGGTTATGCAGCGGCGTTCGGCGATCATCTTGTTGGCATTTGCCGGCGCCGTCCCGGCGCCGCCCGCCACCGAAGACCAGTGTTATCGGCTGAGTGGGGACTTCTGCAGGATTTTCTTCGTGCTCTCTTTTCAGGCGTATTCCCCAAGATGGTCTCAACCCTGCCATTAACTTCTCTTGATATGGGAACCACGCGGCCCTGCTATCACCAGTCGGCTTTCGATTGCGTAACGCGTTCGAGGTGGCCACGATAGAGGTGATGCCTTCAAAAAGCAGATAGAGGACCTCATCATTATCAAGTCCCGATATCCTTTCGAGTTCCGAGCCATGTTCAGTTACCACGAACTCAAACTTTCCCGACCTCATCTCGACATGGGGTGCCCCATCATGTTGCGGGGACGTATGAAACGCCTTGTAGTACGGCTCCACATCCAAGTGCTCAGCCATTGAGCGAAACTCGGCCGCAAGACCAGAGAGCGACAGTTCTTTCATCGTAGATCGTCGTCAGTAACAGGTCGCTCTTGCTGATCGCGGGAGGTCCGCTTCTAGCCCGATCGCGGACCTATTGTAGCGTCCGCTTACAACCCATTGTGGGCGGTCGGCGCAGCGCGATAGATAGGGTTTATTCGGACGTATGGAACTTCATCATCTCCTGTATGAATCGACTACGGTTTCGTAGACAGTCCTGAGCCATAATTCTAGGCTTAAGG
>DAMCRY010000480.1:0-2552 GCA_032115075.1 Massilia sp. | reverse complement strand
GGCGCACCGCCAGCACCATGCCGGCGCCGAGCAACAGCAGCGCCAGCGTGCCCGGTTCCGGCACGTCGACCGGCTGCTCCGGCGTCACGACCGGCGGCGGATCGCGGAACCCGTCCAGCTCGACCGGACGGAAGAAGTGGTTGGCGTTGATCTGGTTCGTCGAGTTCCAGTTATTGACGACCACCTGGCCATTGACCTGGCCCCAGTTGTCGCTGACGGTCGCCTTCGGCGCCAGCACGCTGCCGATCATGCCCTTGATGTTGAGCTCTACCGCGTCGGGAAAATTGAACAGCACGTTGTAGTTGCGCAGTGGCTCGAAACTGATGCCCCATTCCCGGAAGCCGGCATTGGCGCCGCTGACGTTGAAGATCAGGGTCTGGTCCATGGCCAGGTTTTCCAGGCCCCAGCTGCTCGCATTACGGAACATGTCTGCTGAGACATTGAACACGTCCACGAGTCCCCTGCCAGAGCCGGACACGATCACACCCTCGGACTGCGCGCGGACACTGCCGGTGCTGTTCACCTTCGCCAGATCCCCGGACAGCGCCTGATAATAGGCGGCAGCCGCTTCGAAATCGAAGGGGTTGTCGGGGCTGCGCTCGATCTTGTTCGTATTCGTCGTCGTGGACTTGCCACCTACATAAATCTTGCCGGCCATGACTTCGCCGCCCGTCATGGTAAGGTCGCCCCTGGCAACCAGCGCGTACCCCTGGTGGCCCGCCGTCTTCGACTGGTTGAACGTGTAGCCGGAGGTCGTCACGTTGCCGCCGGCAAGCACGGCGCCTTCCACGTCGCTCCATTGGGACGAGAAATTGTTGAGCGCATAGATATTCGCGCCCTTCATCATGTAGTCCAGGTCGACCACACCAGCCTGGGCGCTGCCAGTCATCAGGCAAACTGCGAGTGCAAGCATTGATCGACGCATGATGATTCCCATGAGAAATTTTCAATTCCTTATGGTATCACCCAGCCCGCATCTTTGTTCACGGCCTCTGCCTTATTACATAGGCGGACCGACCTTGCACGTCTACTAAGTTGTAATTACGACACAGAAATCAGACCAGCGTCGCCTCGCCCAGCGCCCGGGCGGTCTCCCCGGCCTCGTCCCGCAGCATGCACAGGGTCGCGTCGTCGAAGGGCAGATCATCCTGGCGCGCGGTATCGCCCAGCGGCGACGCCACCGGCGCCAGGCGGTTGGCCAGCAACAGGGTGTCGAGCAGGGTATGGGGTTGCGGGTTGGGCACGCCGTCGCGCAGGGCTTCGACGGCCTGCGCCACGTCCTGCGGGATGGCCAGCTTGCGCATGACCTCCACGCTGACCACGTCCTCGCACAGCACGCCCCAGTTTTCCGGATCGTCCTCGAGCAGGCCGGGGAAATCGTCGGCGCGCGAGAGCAGGTAGAAGCCGCCGACCTCGTGCACGATGCCGGCGAACAGGGCGGTGTCGGGGTCGACGCGGGTGACGTGGCGCGCCAGCGCCTGGGCCAGCGCGGCCACGTGGGCGCAGTGCGTCCACAGCTGTTCGGCCTTGGCGCGCAGCACCGGATCGGCGATCCGGTGGCCGAACTGGCGCACCATCAGGGCCGCGACCAGGCCGCGCAGGCGCCGGTAGCCGATGCGCAGCACGGCGGCGCGCACGTTCGTCACCTGCATCCCGCCGGCCACGAAGGCGGCGGTATTGGCCAGCGCCACCGTGCGCGCCGCCAGCTGCGGTTCGGACAGCACGAGGCGGATCGCCTCGTCCACATGGCAATCGGGGTCGTCGAGCGCCACCTGCAGGCGCAACACGGCATTCACGCTGGTGGGAAAGATGATCTCCCCGCGCGCTGCCTGGGCGGTAATGTAGCCGAAGGCTTCCAGTTTATTCACGCGGGAATTATACCTCCGGCCCGATGGCTATCCGGAACGAAGCGGGCCGGTCAATGAGAAAGCCCGCACGGGCATACGTGCGGGCTTCGGGTCCTGCGGCTCGGCCGGCTACTCTGGCCGCTCGCCTGGGCTCTTACTTGACCTTGATCGCGCTCTTCACGCTGGTCACGCCTTCCACGCCCTTGGCCAGTTTCTCGGCGCGTTCGGCCTCGGCCTTCGATTCGACGAAGCCGCTCAGGCTGACGACGCCTTTCTCGGTCTCGACCTTGATCGCCAGCGCGCTCAGGTCCGGCTCGGCGGCCAGGCCGGCCTTGACCTTGGCGGTGATGGCGGTGTCCGACATCGCGCTGGCGGTCTTGCTGCTGGCGCGCTCGGCGCTACGCTCGGTCTTGTCGCCGACGTTCTCGGCGCTGCGTTCGCCGCGCGCGGTCAGCTCGCGGGTCTTGTCGGCCACGTTGCGCGCCGCATCCTTGGTCTTGTCGACGGCGGCAGCGGCGGCGGCGCGGGTCTTCTCGCCGGCGCGCTCCAGGGCCGTGTCGGCCGTGCCCTTGTTCTCGACCAGGCAGGCGGTCTTGCTGCCCTTCTCTTCGCACTTCTCGACGGCGGCCGCCTTCACCGGATCCTTGGTGTCGGTGCTGGCGATCAGGCCCGCGTCGTCGCGCGCAGCGGCGCCCGCGCCGGCCG
>DAMCRY010000479.1:0-2571 GCA_032115075.1 Massilia sp. | reverse complement strand
CGGCCCGGCCAAGCGCGACGTCCGCCGGCGCCGCCGCGGGTCCGGCCGCAACCGTGACCCCGGCGCCGCCGGCAACCAGCCAACAGGGAGGACCGGCCAATGCCCGGTAACCGTCCGCACTACATCCTGCTGCCCGTCAGCCCGCTGTTCATCAGCTTCAGCCTGGTATGCGCCTTCATGCTCAACCTGCTGCCGATGGGGCGCTGGGTCGGCGCCCCCGACTTCGTCGCGCTGGTGCTGGTGTTCTGGGGTATCCACCAGCCGCGCAGGGTCGGCATCGGCGTCGCCTTCGTGATGGGCCTGCTGATGGACGTGCACGACGCCAGCCTGCTGGGCGAGAACGCGCTCGCCTACACGCTGCTGTCCTACCTCGCCATCATGATCCACCGGCGCGTGCTGTGGTTCCGCCTGATGACCCAGGCCATGCACGTGTTCCCGCTGCTGCTGCTGGCGCAGGCGGTGCAGGCCTTCGTGCACTTCACCGCCTCCGGCCGCTTCCCGGGCCTGCTGCACTTCGCCGAAAGCCTGGTCGCCGTCGCCCTGTGGCCGGTGATCACCTGGCTGCTGCTGGCGCCGCAGCGCCGCGCCGTCGACCGCGACCATACCCGCCCGATCTGACCTTTCCGATCCGACCGCCTCACTCGAACTCTTCGCCGTGACCGAATTCAAGGACAACGACCGCGAGATCCACCAGTTCCGCCTGCGCCTGACGGCGCTGGTGGGCCTCGTCTTCATCTGCTTCGGCCTGCTGGTCGCACGCTTCGTGTGGCTGCAGGTGCTGCGCCACGACCAGTTCGCGCTGCAGGCCGAAGGCAACCGCATCGCGCTGGTGCCGATCGTGCCCAACCGCGGCCTCATCGTGGACCGCAACGGCGTGGTCCTGGCGCGCAACGAATCCGGCTACACGCTCGAGATCACCCCATCCAAGCTGCAGGCCAACATGGAATCGGTGATCGACGAGCTGGCCAAGCTGGTCGCCATCGAGCCGCGCGACCGGCGCCGCTTCAAGCGCCTGCTGGAAGAGTCGCGCAGCTTCGCCAGCGTGCCGCTGCGTACCCGCCTGACCGACGACGAGGTGGCGCGCTTCACCGCCCAGCGCTTCCGCTTCCCCGGCGTGGAGGTACAGGCGCGCCTGTTCCGCCAATACCCGCTGGGCGAGACCGCCTCGCACGTGATCGGCTACATCGGCCGCATCAACCAGCGGGAAGCCGACCGGCTCGAAGAGGAGGGCGTGGGCGCCAACTACAACGGCACCGAGCACATCGGCAAGGAAGGCGTCGAGAAGAAGTACGAGAGCTACCTGCACGGCACCACCGGCTACGAGCAGGTCGAGCGCACGGCAGGCGGGCGCGCGATCCGCACCCTGTCGCGCACCGCGCCGACCCCTGGCAGCAACCTGATCCTGTCGATCGACATCGAGCTGCAGAAGGTGGTCGAGGAAGCCTTCGGCGAGAACCGCGGCGCGCTGGTGGCGATCGAGCCCGAGACCGGCGACGTGCTGGCCTACGTCTCGCGCCCGGGCTACGACCCGAACCTGTTCGTGGACGGCATCGACACCCAGAACTGGAACGAGCTGAACACCTCGCTCGACCGCCCGCTGATGAACCGTCCGCTGTCGGGCACCTATCCGCCGGGGTCGACCTTCAAGCCCTTCATGGCGCTGGCGGCGCTCGAGATGGGCTTCCGCAAGCCGTCCGACGGCATCCGCGACGCCGGTTTCTACATGCTGGGCGGGCACCGCTTCAACGACGACAAGCCGGGCGGCCATGGCTACGTCGACATGTACAAGTCGGTGGTGGAGTCCTGCGACACCTATTACTACCAGCTCGGCAACGAGATGGGCATCGATAACATTTCGAACTTCATGGGCCAGTTCGGCTTCGGCCACCCGACCGGCATCGACCTGGAGCACGAGAAGACCGGCGTGCTGCCGTCCAAGGAGTGGAAGGCGCGCCGCTTCAAGACCCGCGCGACCCAGAAGTGGCTGGGCGGCGACACGATCTCGATCTCGATCGGCCAGGGCTTCAACAACTACACCATGATCCAGCTCGCGCACGCGGTCTCGACCCTGGCCAACGACGGCATCGTGATGAAGCCGCACCTGGTCAAGATCATCGAGGACGGCGCCACCAAGCAGCGCACGCTGACGGTGCCGAAGGAAACCCGGCGCATCCCGCTCAAGCAGGAAAACATCGACTTCATCAAGCACACCATGGTCGGCGTGACCCAGGACCCGTCCGGCACCGGCCGGCGCGCCTTCGCGGGCGCCGGGTACATCGCGGCCGGCAAGACCGGTACCGCCCAGGTGATCGGCCTGAAAGGCCAGAAGTACAACGCCCACGCCATCGACGAACGCCACCGCGACAACGCGCTGTACGTCGCCTTCGCCCCGGCGGACAAGCCGAAGATCGCGCTGGCGCTGATCGTCGAGAACGTCGGCTTCGGCGCCTCGTTCGCCGCGCCGATCGCGCGCAAGGCCCTCGACTACTACCTGCTGGGCAAGCGTCCGGCGCCGCCGAAGCCGAAGGACGGAACGCCGGCCGCGCCGGCCAGGCCGGCCGCACCGACCGC
>DAMCRY010000478.1:0-2574 GCA_032115075.1 Massilia sp. | reverse complement strand
GCCGGCGGCCGACGCCGTGCTCGCGCAGCTGTATCCGTCCGCCGCGCTGCCCGCGCCGCTGGCCACCGAGCCCGCCCCGGTTACTGGAACTGGTACTGCGCGCTGACGCCCAGCGTCCAGTTGCGCCCCGGCGCAGCCTCGTAGTAGCGGCGGTTCGATTCGGCGACGATCACCGAGCCGACATAGTCGCGGTCGAACAGGTTGTTCACGCGCAGGTATTCCTTCAGCCGCCAGCGCCCGACCTGCTGGCGCGCCTGCAGGCGTGCATTCAGGATCCCGTAGCCCGGCGCCGGCGCCGCCGTATTGGCGTCGTCCGGGTGGATCTTGCTGCTGGCCTGGGCCTCGAGCGCGGCATTCAGGCCATTGGCCGACGTCCAGCCCAGCTCGGAGAACAGGCTGGCGCGCGGCACGCCCGGCAGGCGATTGCCGGACGGGATGCTGCCGAAACCGTCGTCGTAGACCGCGCGCAGCAGGTTGGCCGAGACCAGGGCGTTCCAGCCGTTGGCGAAGTTCGAGTTCACCGACAGTTCCACGCCCCGGCGCAGGGTGCGGCCGGCATTGCGGTAGCTCGTGCGTCCGCCGTTCGAGGCGTCGACCACGAGTTCGTTCTGGGTGCGCGCCTGGAACAGGGCGATGTCGGCGCGCGTGTGCTCCCCGAACATCGACTTGGCGCCGACCTCGAGGTGGACACTGCGGCTCGGGGCCAGGTCGAAGTTGAAGCCGGCGCCGGTAGCGGAGTAGAACAGCTCGTTGAGCGTCGGCGTCTCGAAACCGCGCGCGGCGCTGGCGTACAGGTTGAGCGAGGGCGTCACCTTGCGCAGGATGCCGATCACCGGCGCGGTGCCGTTGTAGGCGGTACCGCCGCTGTCGTCGCCATTGTCGCGGAAGCGGTCGCTCACTCCCACTTTTAATCGCGTGTGGCGCAGGCCGCCGGTCAGGACCCAGGCGCCGGATTCCCACTGGGTCTGCACATAAGGGTCGACGCTGGTCAGGCGGTTGTCTTCGTCGCGGCGCAGCCGGCCTTTTACGCCAAACTGCGTGCCGAGCCCAGTGCCCAGGAAGTTCTCGAAGCCCTGGCGCGCATCCTGTGAGTCGGCGTATTCGACGCCGAAGGTCGTGCGCAGGGTGCCGGCGCTCAGGGGACGCACGTCTTGCCAGTTGAGGTCGACGCCGCGGAAGTCGCGGTCGAAGTCGATTACGCCGCCGGAATGGGTGCTCGGTTGCTGGAAGGCGCGCGAGAAGGACTGATACTGGATCACGCGGCGGTTGCCGCCGTAGACCGTCAGCTGCAGGCGGCTGCTGCCGAAGCGTTGCTGCCAGTTCAGGCCGACCTGCTGGTGGTCGATGCTCTTGCGGGTGTTGTAGCGTTCGGCGAAGGTGCGTTGCGGCGACTGGGTATCGGTGGTGTCGATCTCGCCGGCGCGCGGATCGCGCTGGAAGGTCGCCCAGGTGACGCCCAGCGGATCCTGGGTATCGTCCTGCTCGAGCGAATTCGCAACGATGGTCAGCTTGCCGTCGCGTCCGGTCGGCAGCGTCAGCTTGGCATAGGCCTGGTCGCGCGTCGCCGCGCTGTGCTGGCGGTAGCCGTCGGTCTCGAAGCGGGAGGCGTCGAGCACGTAGCCGACCGCGCCCGCCTTGCCCTGTGCGTTGACGTCGGTCTTGCGCAGGCCGTCGCTGCCGCCGGTGACGGACACTTCAACCGAAGGCGGCCCGTCGCCGTCGCGCGTGAACAGCTGGATCACGCCGCCGGAATGGTTGCCATACAAGGCGGAGAAGGGGCCGCGCAGGATTTCGATGCGCTCGGCCATGTCGAGGTTGAAGGTGGCGGCCTGCCCCTGGCCGTCCGGCATGGTCGCCGGGATGCCGTCGGCGATCAGGCGCACGCCGCGCACGCCGAAGGAAGAGCGGGCGCCGAAGCCGCGCGAGGATACCTGCAGGTCTTGCGCATAGTTCTGGCGGTTCTGGACCACGATGCCAGGCACGGTCACGAGCGATTCGGACAGGTTTACGCGCGGCTGGCCGGCCTGGAGGCGCTGGGCATCGACCACGCTGACGGCGGCGGGCAAGTCGAAACTTTCCTGTTCCGTGCGCGAGCCGCTGACCACTACGACGGACATTGGGGCGGCGGACTGGGCAAGGACTGGAGAGGCGAAGGCGGCAAGCAGGGCGCCGGCGAGCGGCAGGCGGATCAGGTGAGAAGGCATGGCGTCATACTAAATGGACAGATTGCCATCATAACGGGTGCGTGGCGGAGATGCCGTTCGCGTGCGCGCATCGTTTTTCGAAAGGCCTTGCGTCCGACCACCAAGGTTTGCTATAGTTCGCCTCCGCTTCAGGGGCGCTGCAAAGCGCGACAGAAAAACGTCAAGGTAATCAAGTGGTTACGTTGGCAATGTCCTCAGAGGAATCTGAGCTGAAGCAAACGAGGGGTTGACGGTTTAAGCGAAACACTGCATAATCTCACTTCTCTGCTGCTGACGAACACAACGCTTCGCACGGTGCAGCAAGGTAGTACAAAAAACTGGTTCTTTAACAATCAACAGTCGATAAGTGTGGGCGTTTGATGAAGGTGCC
>DAMCRY010000477.1:0-2577 GCA_032115075.1 Massilia sp. | reverse complement strand
TGGCCCAGCTGCGCGGCCGGCACCAGCGGGATCACGCGCCCGCCGGGGCCGCGCAGCGGACCGCCGGCGTCGAGCTCAAAGAAGAACTTGTCGCGCCCGAAGGCCGGCTTGAGGTGATCGAGCCAGGTGGCGTCCGGATCGTACTTGGCGAAGAAGGGCCGGCGCACCCACTCGGGATTGCGGGCCTGCAGGAACTGCAGCGCGAACAGCTTCTCGCCGTTGATGGTGACCACGCCGTCGATCACCACCTTGCCCGGGAAGGCGCTCATCGAGGGACCGCGCACCGTGCGCGACAGGCCGGAGACCATCGAATACGCTTCCTGGAAGATCTCGTGGGCACGCGCCAGCGGCAGGGCGAAATAGTCGCGCGGGCCGGTATCGCGCTCGACGAACATATAGTAGGGAATCGCGCCCAGGCGCACTCCGGTCGTCCACAGCTCGGCCCAGCTCTTCGGATCTTCGTTGATGTGGCGGATCAGGGGCCCCTGCATGCGCAGGGTGGCGCCGGTGCCGACGATGCGCTTGACGGCCTGCTGGGCGATCGGGTGGCGCAGCTCGACGGCGTGGTTGTAGTGGCCCATGATGGCGAGGTTCTTGCCTGCCCTGACCACCTTCTCGAACAGGCGGAGCAGGTCGTCGCTGTCCTTGTCCGACACGAAGCGCTGCGGCCAGTAGGCGACCGACTTGGTGCCGATGCGGATGTTCTGGATGTGGGCCAGGTTCGGCTCGAGCAGCGGCTCGAGGAATTCGGCCAGCGAGCGGGTGTTCATGATCATCGGGTCGCCCCCGGTGATCAGCACGTCGGTGACGTCCGGGTGGGTCTCCAGGTAGGACACCAGCTCGCTGGACTCGCGCGCGTCGAACTTCATGTCGTCCATGCCGACGAACTGCGGCCAGCGGAAACAGAAGGTGCAGTAGGCGTGGCAGGTCTGGCCCGAGCTCGGGAAGAACAGCACGGTCTCCTTGTACTTGTGCTGCAGCCCCTTGAGCGGCGCGTCGTTCACGCGCGGGACGTTGTGCGTCATCTGGCCGGCCGGGTGCGGGTTCATGCGCATGCGGATCGCGTGCACCAGCCTGGCGATGGCCGCCTCGTCCTTCTTGTACAGCACCAGGTCGCGCAGCTGCTCGTACTCCTGGGGCGGCAGCATGTCGCGGTGCGGGAAGGTCAGGCGGTAGATCGGATCGTCCGGCACCCGGTCCCAGTCGATCAGCTCCTCCAGCACATAGGCATTCACACGGAAGGGCAGCACGTGGGAGACCACTTGCACCGCTTCCTGCAGCTCCGGCGTCAGCCATTGCCACTGGCGCGCCGTATGGATCGATTGCCGGGTATAGGGCTTGAACTTGGAGGGCGTCGATTCGGTCGTGATCACGGAAATTCTCCAGGAAACGAAAGATGGGTGGGACCGGCTGGGAGAAGTTGCATATGCAACGTTGCCGGGAGGAACCATCTTACGCGGTGGAAATTGTAGAGAATTGCCGCCAATCAATCGGATTGGTCCTACAACGGGAGCTAAAACAAACAGGGAGCGGAACGGGACAAAAGCTGGACAGGACGGCGTGGCCGCCCTGTCTTCGGATGCGAAATCCCGGCCAGGCCTGCGGTCGGCCTGGCCGGGCGGGCGCTCAGCGCGCCACGTGCGTGCGATGCCACTCGGCGAAGCGCTGGCCTACCAGCAGGTCGCCTTCGTAGCTGAGGTGGTTGTTGTCGCGGTACATCAGGCGCCCGTCGATCATGGCGTGGCACTGGCGCTCGTCGCAGAAGACGGGCGCCGCTTCGAACCACTGGATCTGCGGGAATTCCTTCGCCATCTCTCCGATGACGATGTCGTGCTTGCGGATCTGCTCGTCCCAATCGCTGCGCGGAATCGCGCACGGCACCCTGGTGGCGGACGAGGCCACGCCGGCGCGCTTGATGCACGAGCGCGGATCGAAGTCCAGGCGCGGCACGTCGCTCATGAAGATGATCTGCTTGCCCGACGCGAGGAAGCGGCGGAAGGTGGCGCGCGCGGCGTCCACATGGTGGCGCACCCGTGGCTCCGTATAGAAACGCAGGTGGGTCGAGAACACCATGGTTTTCACCGAGGGCATCGACAGCGCCAGGTCCAGCATCGGGTCGGTGGCCTTCTGGTACGGGCTTTCGTTCGGATCCAGGCCCCAGTAGGGGAAGCGCGTGCCCAGCATCAGGAGGTTCTCGCCGATGCTGCTGTAGTACTTCAGCAGGCCGGCCGACACGTGGTAGGCATGGCTGTCGCCGACCAGCACCACGGTCGGCTCCCGGGTCGGATCGGCCTGCAGGCAGTATTCGTACTGTCCGCTGAAGCCGTAGCGCTTCATGCAGGCCGCGGCGTTTTCCTTGTCCTCGACGATGATCAGGGCCTTCTGGTTGGCCACGCTGTCTTCCACCGCCTTGCGGGTCGGCAGTCCTTCCTTCTCGTAGATGTAGGCGCCGGCGCCGGCCACGGCCAGCATCAGCACGGACAGCGCCGGCACCTTCCAGCGCGCGCCGCCGCCACGCAGCGGGCGCTCGACCAGCAGATACGTCAGCCAGGCCAGCACGATCGCCGCGCCCACGGC
>DAMCRY010000476.1:0-2591 GCA_032115075.1 Massilia sp. | reverse complement strand
AGGGGGCGGCCGCCGGCCAGGAGTGGGAAGCCTTCTGAACGTGGGCGCGGCGCAGGTCATCCGCGCCGCGTCCCGCCCGCCGCTTTGCATACAATAGGCGCATTCTTCCGCGACCGACCAGAACGATGCGACCGAAGCGCCTGCTCATCCACACCCGCCGCCATCCCTCGGCCATCCTGCTGATGGTGCAGCTGCTCGGCATGCTGCTCTATCCCTTCATCGAAGGCGAGCCGGCCGGGCACACGGTCTTCAATGTCTTCGGCATCGTGGTGCTGTCGCTGACGATCCGGATGGTGCGCCGTACGCCGGGCGAAACCTGGATCAGCGTGGCCCTGGCGGTGCCGATCATCGCGCTGCTGGCGCTGCAGACCATGTTCGACCTGCGCGCCACGCTGCTGCCCTGGTCCTCGGGGCTGGAAGCGCTGTTCTACTTCTACGCGGCCGGCAGCCTGATCGCCTACATGATGGGCGACCGCCAGGCCACCACCGACGAGCTGTTCGCCGCCGGCGCCACCTTCACCCTGCTGGCCTGGGCCTTCACCCACCTCTACCTGGTGGTGCAGGAACTGCACCCCGGCGCCTTCGCGGCCGCCGTCAACGCCTCCGCGCCGCGCACCTGGAGCGAGCTGAACTACCTGAGCTTCGCCCTGCTGTCGAGCACCGGCATCGGCGACGTGATCCCGCTGACCACCCACGCGCGCGCCCTGTGCAGCATCGAGATGCTGGTCGGCGTGATGTACCTGGCGGCGGTGGTGGCGCGGCTGATCGGCTTCACGACACAGGCGAAAGTGGCGAGTCGCCAGCCGAGGGCGCCGCGCGAGCAGTGGGAGCAGGACTGACGTCGCCGAGGCAGGGAAGGCATATGCATCGATTCCGGCCTGCCATGGAATGACCACTGCTTATTGACCACTAGTCCGCTGCATGCGATATTGCTTTTCTTGCCACTTCAACTGAAAGCCGAATCGCATGCGTCCTTCGTTCCGTCCCCTCGTATCCGCCTTCGTCCTCGCCCTGGCCACCGCCGGCTGCGCCTCGGTTCCCGCCCAGCTCGACACCATCTCGCCGCAGGTCCTGCGCGGCCACGTTTCTTTCCTGGCGTCCGACGCGCTGGAAGGCCGCGGCACGCCGTCGCGTGGGCAGGACGTGGCGACCGAATACATCGCCGCGCAGTTCCGCGCCGCGGGCTTGGAGCCAGGGGGCGATGACGGCTATTACCAGACCGCGAACTGGCAGTACGCCGAGCGCAAGGCCGGCGACGTCGTCCTGAGCGTCAAGGCGGGCGGCGCGACCATCGAGGTGCCGGCCGGCGGCGCGACCGGCAACTTCCTCGATCCGGTGTCCGTCGCGGGCGCGCAGGTCGTGTTCATGGGCTGGAAGGAGGCGCTGGAAAGCAATGCCGCCGCCGACGGCAAGGTGCTGGTGGTGCAGCCGGGGCCGGTGCCGGGCGCGGCGCGCGTGCTGCAGCAGAAGCTGACCGGCAAGCCGGCCCTGGTGATCCTGGTCGACAAGGAGAAGCGCCACGGCGCCGGCACCGGCGGCTGGCTGGTGGACCCGGAAAACCCGCCGGCCAAGGGCGGGGTGCCGGTGCTTGCCCTGCATGCGGCCGACGCCGCGGCGGCCCTGGAAAAGGGCGGGGCGACGGTCAGCGCGCGTGTCGCTGCGGCCTCGCTGCGCCCGGTCAAGCTGCGCAACGTGGTGGGTGTGCTGCCGGGTTCCGATCCGGCGCTGAAGAACAGCTACCTCCTGGTGACCGCCCACCACGACCACGTCGGCATCCGCGACGGCGAGATCTACAACGGCGCCAACGACGACGCCAGCGGCGTGGTGTCGGCGATCGAGATCGCCCGGGCGCTGGCCGCGCAGAAGGAGCGTCCGCGCCGCAGCATCGTGTTCATGACCTTCTGGGGCGAGGAGCTCGGCCTGCTGGGCGCCAAATACTACGCGCGCCATCCGGTGTTCCCGCTGAAGGACACGGTGGCCATGATCAACCTGGAGCAGACCGGGCGCACCGACGACAGCGAGGGCAAGCAGGTGGGTTCGCTCGGCATGACCGGCTTCGACTACTCGACCGTCAGCGACATGCTGAAGAAGAGCGCCGAGCGCGCCGGCGTGCGCCTGTACAAGCACGCCTCCTTCAGCGACATGTTCTTCGCACGCGCCGACAACCAGGCGCTGGCCGACGCCGGGGTGCCGGCCCACACGCTGTCAGTGGCCTACGCCTTCCCCGACTACCACGGCAAGGACGACACCTGGGACAAGCTGGACTACGACAACATGGCGCACGTGACGCGCATGCTGGCGGGCGGCGTGTACGACATCGCCAACGACCCGGTGCGCCCGAGCTGGACCAGCGTGCCCAAGGCGGCGGGCTATGCCGCCAAGGGCAAGGCGCTGAATCCGGCGCCGTGATGGAGCGCGCGACCCCGGACTTCGCCATTCGCCGCCTGGAGCCGGGCGACTGGCAGGCCTACCGGGCGATCCGCCTGCGCGCGCTGGAAGAAGCGCCCGACGCCTTCGGCGCCACGCTGGCGGAAGCGCAGGCCTGGCTCGACGACGAGTGGGCGGCGCGGCTGGCGAAGGCCGAACGGTCC
>DAMCRY010000475.1:0-2629 GCA_032115075.1 Massilia sp. | reverse complement strand
GCCGGACGAGCAGCTGGCGCGCGCGCTGGGGCCGCTGCGCTGCCGGGTGCGGACGCAGTCCGCGGCCGGGGACGTCGAGCCGACGCCGCTGCCGACCGCCTGGGCGGTGTGCAGGATCGGCACGATGCTGTTGAAGGCGCGCCTGGGCGGCGGCTGGCGGAACAATCCCTTCTTCCAGCCGCACACCGGCCAGCCGGTGAAGGCGGTCGAGGTGCTGTCGCTGGAAGAACGGAAGGCGCTGACCCCGTAGGGCCGGCGCAGGAGCCTTGGTTGCGCGGCGGGCCCGGGGCTCAGCGCCCGCTGTGCTCGGGCCGGGCGCGCACGTGCGTGACGCCGTACCACAGGTGTTCCCACCAGTGGTCGCGCGAACGCACGGTCACGAGGCATGCCTTGTCGATGCCGCCCTTGAAGAGCGGGTCGGGGCACTTGTTGGTCATCAGGGCGTAGCGCTGGTTCTCGGCGTTCACGAGGGCGATGCCGAGCCAGATGGCGAGACCCGCGAAGAAGATCGCCAGCGACCACGCCACGTGGTTCACGTTGCTGGTTTCAAACAGGTCGTCCTCGTTGGGCCGGGACCCATCGTACATCTTGAGGACTTCGCGTTCGACGTCGTTGCTCATTTGCTGGCGGCTGCCTTCTTGACCAGTGCGTCCATGACCTGGGTGGTGGCCTGCATCGCTTCATCCATGCCGCGGATATTGTTGGCTTCCGACACCTGGCTCGGCGACACCACGTACTTGCCGTCGATGATGATGGTCGGGGTGCCGCTGACCTTGTAGGCCGCCGTGATCGACTGCAGGCGGCGCAGCTTGGTGGTCACGCCGAAGGAGTTCCAGGTTTCCATGAACTTGGCGCGGTCCAGGCCGTTCTTCACCGCCCACTCGATGATCGCGTCGTCCTTCACCAGGCGCTGGCGCTGCACGTGGACGGCCTGGAACACGCGGCCGTGGTATTCCTCCAGCTTGCCCATCGCCTCGAGGGTCAGGAACAGGTGCGCTTCCGGATCGGCCGGGCCCTGGAACGGCAGGTGGACGCGGCGCATGACGATGTTGTCGCCCTGCTTCTTGACCCATTGGTTCAGCGCCGGTTCGAGCGCGTTGCACGCCGGGCAGTGGTACATGAAGAATTCGATGACCTCGACCTTCTTGCCCGTCGCCTGCACCGGCTGCGGTGCGGACAGCGTCGTGTAATCGACACCGTTGACCGGGGCGGTCGGCGACGCGAACGCGGTGCTGGCGGCCAGGGTGGCGGCGATGAGGGCAAAACGCAGAGAACGCATGGGTTTCCTTCCACAAGTGATTGAGCAAACGCCGCGAGATTACCACTTTTTTGCGCCCTCTTCCCAGGCAAGGAGGGGATTTTTGCATTTGCTTACGGAATTAACCCGGGATTACGAAGACGAGCCGTGAGCGCGTCCTTACAGGCCTGCAAAATTGTTGTTCGCCAGCGCGACCACTTTCCTGATTGCCTCGCCGTCGACCGGCGCGGCCCGTCCGGCCACCGCCTCGTGCAGGAAAGCCTCGATCCGCTCGCTGGCAGCCGCATCCATCGTGCTCGTGACGGCGGGCCCCTCGAGCAGTTCCATGGTCGCCTGGATTTTCGGCGTGTTGGAGGCGATGGCGCGGAAAGGCGTGCCCAGGCTGGCCGCGGCCAGGGAATGGTGGTAGCGGCCGGAGACCAGGGCCAGCGAACCCGCGATGCTCTCGACCCACTCGCGCATCGAACGCGCCGGCGCCAGGACCAGCCCGGGCACGAACCGCTTCAGTTGCTCGAACTGGCGCACGTCTTCCGGCGCGGGGTCGTTCCTGGCGCCGGTGGTGAAGGAAATCCGGTGACCGTCGCCCTGCAGGCGATTCAGGATCGCGCCGAGCGCGGCGAGTTCGGCATCGGGCAGGGCGACCCCGCCCGTGACCAGCACGCCTTCGCGCCGCCGGTCCTGGGCGCACAGCAGCATGCCATGCCGCTCGATGTAGCGCGGCAGGCAGTCGAAGCCCTGGACGGCGCTGACGCCGAGGCGCGCCAGGATGGCTGCGGACCAGGCTTCGCGCGGCACGACGCGGTCGAGCGTTGCGGCCACGCTTCCGTACAGTTCGTCGAGCCCGCAAGGCGCCATTCCGCCCGAGGGATAGAAGGAGTGATTAATGAGATGCACTTCCTTGTTCAGAAAGAGCTTCGCAGCAAACATCAGGTACAGCAGATTGATCGGCCCGTTGTGGCCGCGGTGCAGCGTACCTTCGCCGTTGACCACCACGATGTCGGCATGGCGCATGGCGCGCACCGTCTGGCGGTTGCCTTCCTCGAACCGGGAGAAGAAGACAGGATCGAGAAAATCGCTGGACAGTTCCGGCGTCGGCCGCGCGCCATGGGTTTCGGACACGTCCACCGTCTCGACGGTGTAGCCGCGTTCCAGCAAGGAGCGGTAGATCTCGTATGCCGTACCGTAACAACCCCAGTGATAGCTGTTCCCAGTAAAGTTAAGCAGCGCAATATGTTTTCTGGTTCATGATGCATGAGCGAATGAGGAAGGGCGATGCTATCACGTCCCCTCGAAGCAACCAACGTGCCCTCACCCGCCCGGCGCGGCGCGCCGTCCGTCCGGCCGCCGCCCGCGCACCCCTTCCAGCGCCTC
>DAMCRY010000474.1:0-2647 GCA_032115075.1 Massilia sp. | reverse complement strand
TGGCCGGAGCGCTCTTCCTGTGCCTGCGGACGGGCCTCGCCAATGGCCTGGGTGCTGGACGTGGTCGGCTGGGCCGTGGTGGCCGGGGGCGTCTGCGGATTCAGCACCGGGCCGTAGCTGGCGCTGTCGTCGACCGGCTTGCTGGCCGGTGGCTGCGGCGGCGACGCGTTCTGGGCCAGCGCGCCCGCAGACCCGAGGGCGAACAGCACGGCAATCATGGACTTGATGGGACTCATGGCGCACCTCATGCAATTCGAATAATGGACAGTCCATTATCTGCCTGCCCTTCCCGCGATGGCGCACACGAAACAATTGTTCACATGATTGTCAGGCGGTAACGGGCGGCAGCCCTTTCCTCCGGCATGCGAAGATCGGACCATCCACATTCACAGGAGCGAAGATGAGCCAGTTGCAGATCGTGGAAGGCGACCACGTGCGCGGCAAGCCGGGCGCCGACATCACCATCGTCGAGTACGGCGACTTCCAGTGCCCCTATTGCGCGCGGGCCTACCCTACCCTGGCGGAGCTGCAGCAGCGCTATGGCGACCGCATCGCGGTGGTCTACCGGCATTTGCCGCTCGGGATGCATCCGTTTGCCGAAACGGCGGCCGAGGCAGCGGAAGCGGCGGGGGCGCAGGGCAAATTCTGGGAGATGCACGACCGGCTGTTCGAGCACCAGGCGCAGATGGCGCCGGCGCAGCTTCCTCTGCTGGCGCAGGAACTCAAGCTGGACGCGGCGCGCTTCGACGAGGACCTGGCGACACGCCGGCACCGCGAGCGCATCCGGGCACAGGCCGAGGAAGGCAAGGCGGCGGGGGCCAGCGGGACGCCGAGCTTCTTCATCAATGGCGAGCGCTATCACGGGGATTCGGACAGGGAGTCGCTGACGGCTGCCATAGAAAAATACCTCTGACGCCAACGGTGCCGTGGGTCGGACATCGACGGATCGACGTCGAACGCGCGGACGGCGAAGCCGGCCAGGCGCCCCGTCCACCCTACGTTCCACGTATCCGTTAACGATAAACGGCCCCGCAGGGCCGTTTCGTTCGAATCAGGACAGGCTTATTCGGACAGCGCCGCGAACGCCGCGTCGCGCACCTGCTCGACCGGGCCGACGCCCGAGATCTTGCGGTACTTCGGCGCGCCCGGCAGGCCCGATTGCGCCCACTTGTTGTAGTAGCCGAGCAGCACTTCGGTCTGGTTGTGGTACACGGCCAGGCGCTTCAGGACGGTCTCTTCCTTGTCGTCGTCGCGCTGCACCAGCGGCTCGCCGCTGACGTCGTCGATGTCGGCGACCTTCGGCGGGTTGAACTTGGTGTGGTACACGCGGCCCGAGGCCGGGTGGGTGCGGCGGCCCGACATGCGCTCGACGATCATGTCGTCCGGCACGTCGATTTCCAGCACGTAGTCGATCTGCACGCCGCTGTCCTTCATGGCGTCGGCCTGCGCGATGGTGCGCGGGAAGCCGTCGAACAGGTAGCCGTTGGCGCAGTCGGTCTCCTTCAGGCGCTCTTTCACCAGGCCGATGATGATGTCGTCCGACACCAGCTGACCCGCATCCATCACCTTCTTGGCAGCCAGGCCCAGTTCGGTGCCCGCCTTGATCGCCGCGCGCAGCATGTCGCCGGTGGAGATCTGCGGAATGTTGAACTTTTCCTTGATGAAGTTGGCCTGGGTGCCCTTGCCGGCGCCGGGTGCTCCTAACAGAATGAGACGCATGAGTTTCCTAGATTCTTAGAGGATGTTGATAATTTTTATGTTTGCTAACAATCGCCGAGATGCCGCATTTGATATATGTCTGGCTACCTTGACACGAAAGTTACCACAAAAGTCAGCTTTGACGCCAATTTCGGGGCCTTCCACCAGCAATTATTGACATATCGCAGAAGGATCGAAACTGGCTGTCCTGTCAGGTTCAGGCGGCGTAATGGCGGCGCACGCGCGCCAGGTCGTCCGGGGTGTCGACGCCGCCCGGCGGCGCACTCTCCGTGACATGGACGGCGATCGGAACACCGTGCCACAGCACGCGCAATTGTTCCAGCGCCTCGATGGTCTCGAGCGGGGAAGCTTCCAGGGACGGATAGGCCTGCAGGAAGGCGTTGCTGTATGCATACAGGCCGATGTGGCGCAGCGGCGCGTAGCCGGCCGGCAGCGACTCCTGCCGGTCCGGCGATCCAGACGCCATGAAGGCGTCGCGGTGCCAGGGAATGGTGGCGCGCGAGAAGTACAGCGCGCGCCCGGCCTTGTCGAGCACGACCTTGACGATGTTCGGGTTGAACACCTCGGCCACGTCGTGGATCGGATGCGCGCAGGTCGCCATCGGCACGCCTTGCGAGACCAGCGCGGCGCAGGCCGCCAGCAGACCCGGGTCGATCAGCGGCTCGTCGCCCTGCAGGTTGACCACGACCTCGTCCTGCGCCAGGCCCAAGGCCTGCGCGACTTCGGCGATGCGGTCGGTGCCCGAGGGATGGTCCGCGCGCGTCATGCAGGCTTCCACGCCATGGGCGGCGCAGGCTGCCAGGATGTCGGGGTGGTCGGTCGCCACGATGATGCGGGCCGCGCCGGATGCGCGGGCGCGCTCGGCGACGCGCACGACCATGGGCTTGCCGCCGAGGTCGGCCAGCGGCTTGTTCGGCAGGCGGGTCGA
>DAMCRY010000473.1:0-2662 GCA_032115075.1 Massilia sp. | reverse complement strand
CGTCTTCGTGGGAGCGGGTGCGGTGCTGGCCAGCGGCGCGGCGGCAGCGGATTCGGCCTGGATCGAGGCCGGCGTGACGGTCGGGCGCGGCGCCATCCTCGGCGCCCACGCGACCCTGGGCCTCGGCGTGAGCATCGGTCACGGCGTCGAGATCGGCGCGCTGTGCGTGGTCGACCGGCCCGGCAGGATCGACGTGCCGCTCGCGCCGCGCACCTTCCTGCACGCCTCCCACGCCAACCCGATGGTGGTCGTGGGCGCGTGAAGGCTGACTGTTAACGGAAGTCCTGGCGGTCCGAGAACAGCAGCTGGCTGTCGAACAGGTTCGGCGAATGGTGGCGCAAGGCCACGTGCCGGTAGGGAGCGATCGCCTCCACCGTGTCGAGCAGGTCGGGGATGTCGTGGGCGTAGTGGTAGGCCGAGATCGTCATGCTCGGCTTGCTCTTGCGGATCACCTCGGCGCCGCCCAGCAGCACCTTCGCTTCCCAGCCCTCGACGTCGATCTTGACCAGGGTGGCCTCGTCCACCACCTCGTCCAGCTTCATGATCTTCATGCGGGTCTTGACCCGGGCGTGGGCATTGCCCGTGAAGTTGCTGCCGAAGCGGTTTTCCGGGCACTCGTAGAAGTCGATCTCGCCCGCCTCTTCGCCCAGCCCGGCGAAGTAGGGCGTCGCGTCCGGCAGGTATTCGCACAGCATCTTCAGCGAGAAGAAGTTCGTCGCGTCCGGCTCGAAGGCGTGGATGGCGCGGTACTGGCCGCGGCTGGTCTGGAAGAACTGCGACACGGTGTCGCCATGGGCGGCGCCGACGTCGATGAAGACCTCGCGGTCGCCGACCACCAGGCCGGCCTGGCTCGCGAAGTTGTTGATGAAGACGTTCAGCGGGAAGCTGGCCTCGATCAGCGGGCGGCGCTCCAGCGTCAGCATGGTGCGCAGGCGCGCCAGCAGGGTGGTGCGGGACCAGTCGTCGCCGAAGCGCTCGGCCAGCTTGACGAAGCGGCCCAGGTTGGCTACCACGTAGTCGCGCTCCTCGCGCACGGTCTGGTAGGTGTGCGCCAGGCCCAGCCCGTGCATCGCGTACAGGCAGTCGCGCACCACCACGCCCTGGGCGCCCAGGCGCGCGGCGATGTTCTTGCCGCCGAGGTTCTCGTTGAAGTCCAGGACCAGCACCCGCTTTGCGCGGGCGCGCGCGATCAGGCCGGGAATGTCGACGAAGCCCCAGTTGCTGCGCAGCGGCAGGCGCTGCGCCAGGCGGGTGCGCTTCTCGGGCGAGACCGAGAACACGGCGATGCCGGCGAAGTTGGGCAGGGCCTGGGCGATCGGCAGCGCGCGCCAGGCGAAGGTTTCCGTGTGGTCCCCGAGAAAATAGACTTCGTCGAAGGAAGCGGGGTCGTCGAAGGTGGCGTCGGCGTGCTGGTACAGCGCGCCGAAGTCCTCCGGCGTGGCATGGCGAAACGATTGTGGTGTCATGGCGGTGGTCCGGGACAAGAAAGGTACGGTCAGCCGGCGGCGCGGATCAGGGCGCAGATGCGCTCGATCTGCTGCGCTTCCAGCCTGGGGTAGATCGGCAGGCACAGGATCTGCTGCGCCACGCGGTTGGCGACGGGCAGCCGCGCCGGCGCGGCCGACGGCAGGCCCGCATACATCGGGAAGGACGTGATCAGCGGCGAGAAGTAGCGCCGCGCATGGATGCCCGCGTCGCGCAGCAGTTGGTGCAGGCCGTCGCGGCCGAGCGGGTAGTCCGCGCCGACCAGGATCGGGAAGTAGCCGTAGTTCGCCTCGAAGCCGGGTTCGGGCATGGGAGCGATGCCCTGCACGCCGTCCAGCAGGCGCCGGTAGTCGGAGGCGACCTGCCGGCGCCGCGCCAGCGAGGCGTCCACGCTTTGCAATTGCAGCAGGCCGAAGGCGGCGCTGACCTCGTTCATCTTGCCGTTGATGCCGGCCTCGACCACGGTCACCTCGTCGACGATGCCGAAGTTCTTGAGCTGGTCGATGCGGCGCTTGGTGGCGGCGTCGTGGCTGACGATGGCGCCGCCTTCGAAGGTGTTGAACACCTTGGTGGCGTGGAAGCTCAGCACCGACAGGTCGCCGTGGCGCAGGATGCTGTGTCCGTCCTGGCGGACGCCGAAGGCATGGGCCGCGTCGTAGATCACCTTCAGGCCGTGCTTGCGCGCGATCGCCTCGATGCGGCCGGTGTCGCAGGGCGTGCCGTAGACGTGCACCGGCATGATCGCCGTGGTGCGCGGCGTGATCGCGGCCTCGATGCGGTCCGGGTCGAGGTTGAAGGTCGCCGGGTCGATGTCGGCGAATACGGGTTGCAGGCCGTTCCACAGCAGCGCGTGGGCGGTGGCGACGAAGGAATAGGGCGTGGTGATGACCTCGCCCTCGACGCCGAGCGCCTGCAGCGCCGTCATCAGGGCGATGGTGCCGTTGGCGAACAGCGATATGTGCTCGACGCCGAGGTGTTCCTCGAGTGCGCTTTCGAGCTGCTGGTGGAACTGGCCGCCGTTGGTGAGGAACTTGCTGTCCCAGATCCGTTCGAGCGAGGCGACGAAGTCCTGCAGCGGCGGCAGGTCGGGCTGGGTGACGTAGATCGGCGGCGCAGGCGTGGGCGCCGCCGGCTCCAGCACCAGCGGCGCCTCGAAGCTGGCCGCCGGCAGGTGCGC
>DAMCRY010000472.1:0-2664 GCA_032115075.1 Massilia sp. | reverse complement strand
CCTGGTGCTGACCGACGAGGGCGCGGCCTTCCTGGAAGACTGCCAGCGCATCCTCGCCGAACTGGAGGAAGCCGAATCCGCCGCGGCCGAGCGCAGCGCGCGCGCCACCGGCCACCTCTTCGTCTCGGCCCCGGCCGGTTTCGGCCGCCAGCACGTGGCGCCCCTGCTGCCCTCGTTTCTCACGGAACACCGCGAACTCACCGTCAACCTGAACCTCACCGACCGCCTGGTCGACGTGGTCGGCGAAGGCGTGGACGTGGCGATCCGCATCGCCAGCCTCACCGATTCGAACCTGGTCGGCGCCAAGCTGGCCGACAACCACCGGGTCGTGGTGGGTTCGCCCGCCTACCTGAAGCGGCACGGCACGCCGCGCATCCTGGCCGACCTGGCGCGCCACAACTGCCTGGCGATCAGCAGCGAAGGCAGCCAGCGCGGCTGGACCTTCCTCGACAAGGGCAAGCCGGTGACCCTGAAGGTGGGAGGAAACATGGAATGCAACGACGGCGCCGTGCTGCACGCCTGGGCGCTGGCCGGCAAGGGACTGGCCTGGCGCTCCATGTGGGAAGTGGGCGCGCAGATCGCCTCGGGCGAGCTGTGCACGGTGCTGGACGACTACGCTGCGCCGGGCAACGACATCTACGCCATGTTCGCGCAGCGCCGCCACCTGCCCTTGCGCATACGCGCCTTCGTGGATTTCCTGCGCCGCAGTTACGCCCAGCCGGAATACTGGCAGCCGGCGTAGCAAAGCCGGTGTCATGACGCCGCCCGGATGTCGCGGGCAATTATTTCCAATCGGAAGCGCATTGCACGATATGATGCGTTGCGCATCGATTCGGCCTCGCATCCATACTGAGGTCGGCAACTTTCTGCAGGGTACGGAAAACGTAGGCAAAAAAAATCCCCGGCGGTCCGGGGATTTTTGCTATCGCTGGAGAGCGATTACAGCGGCTGGATGTTCGCGGCCTGCTTGCCCTTCGGGCCGGTGGTCACGTCGAACGAAACGCGCTGGTTCTCTTGCAGCGATTTGAAGCCGGTGGTCTGGATTGCCGAGAAGTGTGCGAACAGATCTTCGCCGCCTTCGTCAGGGGTGATGAAGCCAAAACCCTTCGAATCATTGAACCATTTAACGATGCCAGTTGCCATTACAATTTCCTATTTCAGTTAAGTTGGGCTTGCGCCCGTTTAAGATCGTTTGAAGAAGCAAGAAAGGAATGACAGACAGACTGCACTACCACCTACAACCCAACGATCCCGCATTATACCGAATAAAAACGGATCAAAGTCCACTTCGCAAAATAAAAAAACACACCTTCGCAACAATTTCGTCAAAAATTCCTTGATTCAACTATTTTCGAGGGCGTTTTGCATTCGGCAGTAGAGAAAATATAGGGCATCGAGTGGCAGCAAATTTGCGCGGCATCAAACGATTCAACGAAGATTTATTGCGATTCAGCATTAACTGCCGCGCGCATTCAGGCTAGCGCACGTGGATTGCGGCGCCCGGCCTCGACGAACTGCCCGAGTTCGACCAACCAGATCGACCAGTCGCGCGCCGCCACCGCATCGAAGGTCATGAGCACGCGCAGGCGCTGCTCCAGCGCGCGCGCATGCTGGCCCATCCCGCGGTAGCCGAAGGTGACGGCGGAGCCGGCCACCGTGTGCAGCATGGCCTGCAGCTCGTTCGCGGCGGGCGCGGGCGCGGCCGGGTCGAGCTCGGCGCCGAGGTGCTCCAGCCGCGCCAGCGTGGCCGGCAGGCCGCTGGCGAAGCTGTCGTTCGCGGACGCCAGGCGCGAGAAGAAGCCGTGGTCTGCAGTCAAGCCCATGCCCGGCGTCTCCCGCTTACTTGGTGCCGAAGATGCGGTCGCCCGCGTCGCCCAGGCCCGGGACGATGTACGCGTCCTCGTTCAGGTGCGAGTCGAGCGAAGCGACGAACACCTTCACGTCCGGGTGCGACTTCTGGAACACCTCGATACCCTCCGGCGCCGCCACCAGGGCCAGGAACAGGATCTGCTCGCTCGGCACGCCGCGCTTCTTCAGCACGTCGACGGCGTGCACGGCCGAATTACCGGTCGCGATCATCGGGTCGCACAGGATGAAGGTGCGGTCGTTGGTGTCGGGCAGGCGCACCAGGTACTCGACCGGCTCGTGGGTGTCCGGGTCGCGAAACACGCCGATGTGGCCGACGCGGGCCGACGGCACCAGTTCCAGCAGGCCGTCGCTCATGCCGACGCCGGCGCGCAGGATCGGGACGATGGCCAGCTTCTTGCCGGCGATGACGGGCGCGTCGATGGTCACCAGCGGCGTCTTGACGACCCTAGTGGTCAGCGGCAGGTCGCGCGTGATCTCGTACCCCATCAGCAGCGTGATTTCCCGAAGCAGCTCGCGGAACGTGCGCGTGGAGGTGTCGTGCTCGCGCATGTGGGACAGCTTGTGCTGGATGAGCGGGTGGTTCAGGATGAAGAGGCTGGGAAAACGCGGGTCTTGTTTCATGGTCGGTATCGAACGTTGGGTGTGTTGCAAGTAGACCGGCATTATCCCAGCCGCGCGCCCGTTTGTCCCTAGTTTCTGTGGATTTCGACAGGAAATCGCGCGCCGGGCCCGTGAGCGCCGCCGCGCTAGGCCTGCAGCGCCCGCTCCAGGATGGCCGCGCAGTCGCTCCCGGCC
>DAMCRY010000471.1:0-2725 GCA_032115075.1 Massilia sp. | reverse complement strand
GCAGGCCGCGCGCAGGGTGGCGGCGTCGTAGCTGTTGTCGGCCTGCGGCGCGATCGATACCCGCGCGCGCAGGGCGAAGGGACCGAGGCGGCGGCTCGGGGACAGCACCGCGTTCTCGTCGTAGGCCGCCTTGGTCA
The DNA here is from genome assembly GCA_032115075.1 of Massilia sp. GTDB lineage: Bacteria > Pseudomonadota > Gammaproteobacteria > Burkholderiales > Burkholderiaceae_D > Telluria. The sequence continues at coordinate 2,588 of DAMCRY010000471.1, read as the reverse complement.
GCGGCAGCACGCCGCGTCCCAGGGAGTCGAGCGCGAGGCTGGTCTGCACGGTCTTGCCGGTCAGCGCCAGCTGCACGCCGTCGCCAAGGACGCCTTTTTCGCGCGGGACCAGCTGCAGGTGGTGCTGCAGCAGGTTCTTGGCGCCGCCGTACTTGTCGAACACCACCATCGCGCGGTAGGCGTCGCGGTAGCTCGCCCATTCCGCGGCAGGCACAGGCGCCTGCGCCGCGGCCAGGCTGGCCGTGGACAGGAGCAGGACGCATGCGGTGACGGAAGCGGTGCGCATCATCAGAACCGGTAGGCGAAGGCGGTCGAAACCGTCACGTTGTTGGGCCGCTCGACGAGCGGGCTGCGGCGGGCGTCGCCCACCAGGCGCGAGGCCTGCACCGACGAGGTCAGCATCCAGGAGGGCGACAGCGCCCAGTTCCAGCGTGCGCCGGCATGCATGTCCTTCAGGCCGCCATCCGGGCGGTAGTGCGGGTGGCCGGTGACCAGGGACTCGGCGTTGCTGACGCCGAAGTAGGCGCGGTTATAGGCGCTGTTGACGAACGTGAAGCCGGCCGACAGCGACACCGTGTGGTGCGGCGCGACCTGGACCGCCAGGCGCTGGATGCCGAGCTCGCCACGCAGGCCGTTGCGGTCGTTGCCGGCGCCGGCCAGCACGCTGCTGGTGAGGCGCCATTCCGGCGCCAGGTAGACGTTGAAGAAACCGCCCAGCTCGGGACGCAGCTTGATCTCGTCCATGCCGGCCAGGGGATTGTCCAGGCTCAGGCGGTAGCGCATCGGGCCCGGCGCCAGGACGGAGGCGCCCTCGATGGCGCCGATCCTGCCGCCGCTGCCGGATTCGCTGCGGCGCGGATGCAGGTTCAGCAGCGGACCGTACTCGACGGTCGGCTGCTGCGACAGGTGCATGCCGGCGCTCATGCCGGAGACGAAGACGCCGTTGCTCCACTGGACCTGCAGCACCGGCAATGCGCGCACCCTGCTGCTGTCCGCCCCTTCGAAACGCGGCGCCGACGCGACACCCAGCCCCACGTACATGTCGCGGCTGCCGTCGGGCATCGGGTTGGTGGTCGGCGTCTGTGCGCTTGCAGCGCTGCCCGTGACGGCCAGGACCAGGGCGAAAAGCTTGTTCATGTTGTCACAATCGGAGTTCGGCGTGCCGATATTTTACGTCGCGCAAGCCACATCCTCAGCAATTGTTACTTCAAAGTACGAGTTGCATTGGAAAATCGCAGGATGGCTCCTGCCCCAACTCCATGTACTCGGAAACGACCGGCGCGCCCCATATTGTTCTTCTCCACGCACCAGGGCTTCCTGGCGCCAGTCGTTCCCTTGGGAATAAAAAAACCCGCCGACACTCGCATATCAGGCGGGCAAACGGAAAACCAGATAAACCTGATGTGGATGCATGGTACGGCCTGGGGCGTTTCCTTTCCCCCTCGAACTGTCGAGGAATTGTCATCAATTTGTAAGGCGCCGGCGGCGTACTGACAATACGCACTGTCATCCTTGCTCCTATACAATGCCGCCAAGGAGACAACCATGTATTACCCAGCAATCCGACAGCGAGACGCACGCAGGACGGGCATGTGAACCGGATCTTTTTCCGCTTCTTCGTGCTGGTCATGCTCTCGATCACCGCGGCGACCTTCGTGATCTACTTCGCGTTCAGCCGGCTGTTCGGCGACCCGCTCGACGACATCGCGCGGCGCCAGGCGGCCGCGCAGATCTTCCTGCTCGAACAGTACGTCGACCAGGCCCCGGCCGACGAGTGGCTGGCGCGCCTGAACAACGTGCGCGTGGTGTCCAGCGTGCGCTACGACCTGGAACCGCTGGGCGCGGTGCGCGAAGCGCTGTCCGCCGGCCGCCGCGCCGCGCTCGACCGCGGCGAGATCGTGCTCGATCCCGCCAGCCGCAGCTTCTGGCGCCGCGTCGACCTCGAGGGCGAGCGCTACATCGGCAGCCACGAGGAAGTGCTGCATGCCCAGAACCTGCCGATCGACATCGGCCAGGCCCTCAAGATGGAGGCGCTGCGCTACGTGATCGTGGCGGTGGCGCTGCTGGTGCCGATCGCGCTGTGGTCGCGCGCCCACTGGCAGGGGCTGCAGGCGCTGTCGCGCGTGGCCGACGAGTTCGGCAGCGGCAAGCTGACCGCGCGCGCCCACATGAAACCCTCCGACGCGGCCTACCCGCTGGCCGAGCGCATCAACCACATGGCCGACCGCATCGAAGACCTGCTGGAAGCGCAGAAAAGCCTGCTGCATTCGGTCTCGCACGAACTGCGCACGCCGATCGCACGGCTCGAATTCGCGCTCGAACTGCTCGATGCGCGCGCCAAGGACCCGGACCTGAGCAAGCGCGTCAGGGCGATGGAAGGCGACCTGCACGAGCTGAACGCCCTGGTCGGCGAGCTGCTCGATATGAGCAAGCTCGACAGCGCGCGCAACCTGCAGGCCGGCACCGTCGCGCTGGCGCCGCTGCTGCAGGAATGCACCGGGATGCTGCCGCCCGCCCCGCAGGGGCTGGAATGCCTGCTGCCGCCGGAGCTGGGCGAGCTCGACGCCGACCGGCGCCTGCTGGCGCGC
>DAMCRY010000470.1:0-2730 GCA_032115075.1 Massilia sp. | reverse complement strand
CATGGCGCGCCTTGGTCGATATTGAGAAGCACGAATGAAAAACGAACAACTGACGACGGACGAATACGACGCCCTCGAACTGGTCCGCCGCGGCGTGAAGCGCGACAATCCGGGCGCCTGCGTGGGCCGCAACGCGAAAAAGCTCTCCGGGCTGAAACTGATGGAAACCACGCGCGACGGGCGCATGCAGCTGACGGAAAAAGGACAGCAGCTGCTGTTCCTGCGTCGCTGCGTGCGCGCGCTCGGCGCGCTGGCGACCGACCCGATGGCGCCGGTCGACAACGACGTGGCGCGCTTCCTGAGCCTGAAGTCGCACATCGCCCCGCTCGAGGGCGGCGGCCACGCCCTGACCGAAAAGGGCCGCGAGTCGCTGGCCGACATCGAGCGCCAGCAGCAGGAACGCGGCTGATCTTCGAATACGGACGCCGCCCGGCGTCCGAATGCGACGGGGCGCGACGCCAACCGGGCGCCCTGCGCGGAGCCGGCCTGCCGCCTCAGTTGGCGCGGCGGCGGTTCGGGTAGACCAGCACCCGCACGGCCACCTCGGCCGGCACGTTCATGGTCGCCAGGAACTCGGCCGCGCGCTGCAGCCCGAGGGTGGGAACCGATGCGACGGCCTGGTTGATCAGGTCGCGCGTGCGGATGTCGGTGCGCTGCCGGCGCATGCCCGCTGCGTTCGCGGCGGGAGACAGCTCACCTGCTTCGTTCATCGTCATAAATATCCGTATGTGCAAGATTGCAAAAGAGACACGGCTATTTTAAGGCCAACAATATTGAAATAGCCACAAGTAAATGACTACACAGTAATTTTTACTGGATAAACCGAAACACGCATGGCCGATCCGGCCCACGGCGGCGGGGCCGAAAGAAACGCGGGAAAAGCGCGGACCTAGGCCGCCACCGCTTCCGGCGCGGCTTCGGCTTTGCCGGCCGCCGGCAGGGCGCGGCGCTGGCGCAGCAGGGCCTCGAAGTCCTCGGCCGCCAGCGGCTTGCTGAAGTAATAGCCCTGCATCTCGTCGCAGCCGTGGCTGCGCAGGTAGTCGAGCTGTTCGAGGGTCTCGACGCCTTCCGCGATCACGGCCAGCTTCAGGTTGTGGGCCAGGGCGATGATCGAGGTGACGATGGCCGCGTCGTTGGCATCGACGGTGATGTCGGCCACAAAGGAGCGGTCGATCTTGAGCACGTCGATCGGGAAGCGCGACAGGTAGGACAGGCTCGAGTAGCCGGTGCCGAAGTCGTCGATCGACAGGTTCACGCCCAGCGACTTCATGCGGTGCAGCAGGTCCACCGCCGGCGTCACGTCGCTCATGAACAGGCTTTCGGTCAGTTCGATCTCGAGGCAGTCCGGATCGAGCGCGGTGTCCCGCAACACCGATTCCAGGCCGTCGATCAGGTCGGCCGCGCCGAACTGGCGCGCCGACAGGTTCACCGCCACCCGCAGGCGTCCCAGGCCGGCATCCTGCCAGGCCTTGTTCTGGGCGCAGGCGGTGCGCAGCACCCAGGCGCCGATCTGCACGATCAGGCCGGTCTCCTCGGCGATGGCAATGAAGCGGCCGGGCGGCACCATGCCGAGTTCCGGGTGCTTCCAGCGGATCAGGGCTTCCATGCCGACGATCTGGCCGGTCTTCAGGTCGACCTGGGGCTGGTAGTGCAGCACGAATTCGTTGCGCTCCAGGGCGTTGCGCAGCGCGCCTTCGATGCGCACGCGCTCCAGCGACTCCTCGTTCATGGCCGGGGTGTAGAACTGGAAGTTGTTGCGGCCCATCTTCTTGGCGCTGTACATCGCGATGTCGGCGTGCTCGATCAGGCTGTCGGCCGGCGTGCCCTCGCTCGGGTACACCGCCACGCCGATCGAGCAGGTGACGAAGAATTCCTTGGTGCCGAGCATGACCGGCTGGGCGACCGAGTCCATCACGCGCTGCACGATGTCCGGGCTCAGGGGCACGTCGCGGTCTTCCGACACGATCACCACGAACTCGTCGCCCGACAGGCGCGCCACCGTGTCGGTGTCGCGCAGCGAGGCGGTCAGGCGCGCCGCCACCGTCATCAGGAGCACGTCGCCGGCCTTGTGGCCCATCGAGTCGTTGACGAACTTGAAGCGGTCGAGGTCGATCAGCATGACCCAGATCTGGCGCCCGCTGCGGTTGGCGAAGGCGATCGCCTGGCCCAGGCGGTCCTGCAGCAGCGAGCGGTTCGGCAGGCCGGTCAGCACGTCGTGCTGGGCCACGTGGTGCACGCGCTGCTCGGTCAGCTTGCGCTCGGTGATGTCGCTCCCCGTGCCGCGGTAGCCGAGCAGGGCGCCCCCGTCGTCGAACACCGGCTGGCCATTGACGCAGAACCAGCGCGTGTCGCCGTGTTCGTCGAGCACCTGATACTCCAGGTTGGCGAAGGGCTGGTGGGCCCGCACCTGGGCGATGTGGGCGCGGCCGGCCTCGCTGTCGAGCAGCGACGGCACGTATTCCCAGCGCGTCTTGCCGAGCACGGCCTCGACCGCGACCCCGGCCTTTTCCGTGAAGCCGCCGGTGACCATGGTGAAGCGCAGCTCGCGGTCCTGCTCCCAGTACCAGTCGGAGGACATCGACACCAGCTGGCGGAAGCGCTGCTCGCTCTGCTGCAGGGCGCGTTCGGCGCGCTCGCGCGCGGCCATGTCCTCGACCAGGCGGCGGTTGGTGCGGCGCAGGTCGGCGGTGCGCTGGCGCACCAGCTGCTGCACCTTGCGGGCGCGCTGGC
>DAMCRY010000469.1:0-2730 GCA_032115075.1 Massilia sp. | reverse complement strand
GGCGGCGGCCGGCGCCATGCAGGACCAGGCCGGTGCGCTGGCGCGCTCGGTCAGCGTGTTCCGCCTTCCCGCCGGCGCGGCCGGCAAGGCGCTTGCGCGCCGCACCGAGCCTGCCCTGCTGGCCCGCCACGACTGAGATTTTTACAAGGAGTATCGAATGAAGTTGAACAAGCTACTTGCCGCCACGATCGCCGGCGCATTCTTCGGCGCCTGCGTCCCGGCGCTGGCCGGGCAGGGCAGCGGCAGCGGCGAGCTGACCCTGATCCACATGGGCGACCTGCATGGCCACCTGGTGCCGCACCCGAGCGTGCGCAGCGATGCGGCCGGCAAGACCGAAGGCGGAGTGGCGCGCATCTACACCCTGGTCGAGCAGATCCGCCGCGCCCATCCCGGCAAGACCCTGCTGGTCAACACCGGCGACACCCTGCACGGTGGCGCCGAGGCGATGTTCACCCAGGGCGAGGCAATGATCGAGGTGCTGAACGCCTTCGGCTTCGACGCGTATACGCCGGGCAACTGGGATTATGTGTACGGCGCCGACAAGTTCCTGTCCTACTTCACCGGCCCGAAGCCGCGCGCGGCCTGGAATCCGGTGGTGGCCAACCTGTACTACGACAATTATCCTGGCCTGGAAGGGAAGAGCGGCCAGACCGTGGCCCCACCCTACATCGTCAGGGAAGTCGGCGGCCTGCGTGTCGGCATCATCGGCTTCACCTCGGACCGCGGCCCGCAGGCCGGCGACCCGAAGATCACGGCCGGCCTGCGCTTCACCGACGGCCGGGCCGAGTACGAGCGCTACGTGAAGGAAGTGCGCGCCCAGGACGTCGACCTGCTGGTCGTCATCTCGGAACTCGGCCTGCACGGCAACCTGACGCTGGCCGACGCGATTCCCGGCGTCGACGTCATCCTGTCCTCCGACAAGCATGAGCTCACGCCCAAGCCGGTGGTCTCGCGCAACGGCACCCTGATCGTGGAGCAGGGCATGGATGGCCAGGTGGTGGGCGAGCTGCGGGTGCGCGTCGAGAAGGGCGTGGTGGCGGACAAGCGCTACGTGTCGCACCGGATCACCGAGCGGCTGCCGGAACACAAGGGCATCGCCGCGCTCGTCGCCCGGGTACGCGCGCCGCTGGTGAGCGGTGCCGGATTCAAGCCCGGCGCGGTGCGCAACCCGTTCAGCGGCGCGCCGCTGCGTCGCCCGATCGACACCGTGGTCGGACGCACCGAGGTGCCGCTCTACCGCAGCAACTTCGGCGACGAAGCCATGCCGGCGGTGATCGAAGGCTCTTCGCACGACTTCCTGACCGACGCCTTCCGCCAGCAGGGCGGCGCCCAGCTCGGCATCATCACCGGCTTCCGCTACGGCACCGTGGTGGCGCCGGGCCCCATCACGCTCGAGGACCTGTACCACTTCATGCCGGTGGGCGCGCAGATCGCACGCGGCCAGCTGCGCGGCAAGCAGGTCCGCAACGCGATCGAGGGCAAGCCGCAGAACACCCAGGCGCGCAGCGGCGAGTGGATCAACGGCTGGACCGCGGGCATCAGCGGCCTGGTGGCCGAGTTCGACCCGCTGGCCCCCCAGGGCGCGCGCGTCGGCCAGCTGCGCATCGGCGCCGAGCCGGTGCAGATGGAGGCGAGCTACAGCGTGGCCGGTTTCTGGTACCCGGAGATCCCGACCCTGATCAACCGCCTGCCGGCGACCGACGTGGTGGTGGTGAAGGACAAGGACGGCAGCGTGCTCGACGCCACCGACGTGGTGGCGCGCTACCTCGAATCGCTGCCGGGCAAGACCGTGACGCGCGAGCGCCTGCAGCTGGACCGCATCCGCCTGATCAATCCGCTGCCGGCGGCCGTGCACGGCGTGCGCGAGATGCAGCCGCTGGGTGCCGTGGCACGCTGATCGTACACGGGGCTTGCCTGGTCGCTTCGGCTGCCAGGCAGGCATAGGCCAAGGAAGCGTTGCGATTGCTTGCAACGCTTTTTTTCGTCCTGAAACCGGTAAACCGTGTTCGGATTGAACCAGTCCCGAAACCAGCCGCAGACATGGCTGTTACGTTCACGCGGCCTTCAGCTCCGTGCGCGGGGCTTCAAGCGGAAACTGATGCCGAGTCGGTTGATCGCGTTCATGGCCGCGATGGTCAAGGTCAAGTCGACCAGGTCCTTCTCGCCGAATACGGCCAACGCGGCTGCGTAGGCTTCGTCGGATGCGTGCGTTTCGCTCACGCGCGTCACTTCTTCCGACCACGCCAGTGCGGCGCGTTCTTGCTCAGTGAAAAGATACTGGGCTTCGTGCCAGACCGAAACCAGTACCGCCTTGTCGACCGACACCCCCTCCTTGATGAGGTCGCGGTTGTGGATGTCGATGCAGTGGGCGCATCCGTTGATCTGCGATACACGCAGGAAGACAAGATGGATGAGTGTACTGGGTAGCTTCGTGTCGTTGACAACATAGTGATGCAAGACGCCTATCGCCTTTGCACCTTCGGGGGAGACGGCGAACCAGTTCGCGCGATTCATCATGTTCGATCCTTTTCAAGAGATGGCCGCAACGGCCGGGAGTTTGCCCGCGCTGTCTAGACGAATCACACCTGAGCGATGTGACATGGCCGGGAAAGAATCGTTGAACGACGCGTTCGCGCGCTTGGAAGGGTCGGGCAGGGACGGAGGGGAGGACGGCCCTACCGAGCGGAAGGAGCCTTGAAAACAAGAAGGGCGCCATGATCACTCATGGCG
>DAMCRY010000468.1:0-2737 GCA_032115075.1 Massilia sp. | reverse complement strand
CGGCCAGGGCGAGGCGGTCGGCTTCGCTCAGCTGGCGCTCGGCGGTGCCGCCGGTCGAGCTCGGGATCCAGCCCAGGATGGCCGCCGTGCCCACCAGGCAGAACAGCACGACCGCGAGCGCGGCCAGGATCATCAGCGGATGCAGGCGGCCCCGGGCGGGTGGGGTGGGGGAAGTGTTCATGATGGCGTCCTTTCGTTCATTCTGTCGGATCCGGACCGCGCCGCGGAGGCGCTGGCCGGACGTCCTGGTGCATGTCGGGATTGTCCTCAGGAACAACAGGCGGTTCCGTGCGTCACCGTACATACCTGCTCCCGCCGCGACGGTTACGCTGGCCGAAATTGTTTGCAAATGTATCCGACGGCGCCAACGCTCGTATGCCACAGTCCCACCGCGAGAACACGATGAACTTTGCCGCACCGCCGCCGATCGCAGAACACAATGGCAACCTGCTGCTGGCCGCGCTGCCGCCGCAGGACCTGGCCCAGGTACTACCGCTGCTCGAGCCCGTGCGGGTCGAGGTCGGGGAGGTGCTGTGCGAGGCCGGGGACCCGCTGCGCTTCATTTACTTTCCGCACGATTGCCTGATCTCGCTGATGGGCGTGGCCGAAGGCCGCATGACGCTCGAGGTCGGCCTGGTCGGGCGCGAAGGCATGGTCGGCGCCACCGTCGCCCTGGGCCACGACACGGCCCAGGTGCGCGCCATCGTGCAGCGCGCCGGCACCGCCAGCCGCATGGACGGCGAGCGCTTCCGGCTCGAGGTGGCGCGCAACCCCTCCTTGCAGCGGGTGCTGTACCGCTACACCGACACCCTGCTGGCGCAGGCGATCCAGATCGCGGTCTGCAGCCGCTTCCACGTGCTGGAGGCGCGCCTGGCGCGCTCGCTGCTGGTCACGCGCGACCGCCTGCAGTCGGACAGATTCCACCTGACTCACGAATTCCTGGCCCACGCGCTCGGGGTGCGCCGGGTCGGCGTCACCAAGGCCGCCAGCGCCTTGCAGCAGCAGGGGCTGATCGACTACAGCCGCGGCAACATCGAGATCCTCGATCCCGAAGGCCTGGCCGCCGCCTCCTGCACCTGCTACGAGATCGTGCGCGAAGCGGGCGCGATGCCGCTGCACGGCGCGCGCACCTGAGCTCGGCCGTGCGCCCGAAGGCAGGCGTCCGTCTTATCATCCTGCTTTGTCCCTGCCGCGCCCGGACTTCGATCCCGGGCGTCGGCGCCGTTTGATGGAGCTTCGATGCTTGATTCCCATATCGGCTGGCAACAGCGCGATGCCGACGCCTTCCTCGACCTGATGCTGGCCAGGACGCGCCAGTACGGCGTCATGTTCTACGACGGCGCGCTGCGCATCAGCGGCTGGAACGAGGGCGCCGCCTTCATCACCGGATGGACCGCGCAGGAAGTGCTGGGGCAGCCCACCGCCATGCTGTTCACCCCGGAAGACCGGGCGCGCCGGCTCGACGAGCACGAAGCCAACACGGCCGCCATCGTGGGCGTGGGCGAGGACGAGCGCTGGCACCTGCGCAAGGATGGTTCGCAGTTCTGGTCGAGCGGCATGAGCCTGCCGCTGCACCGCGAGGGCGACAAGGTGAGCGGCTACGTGAAGATCTTCCGCGACGCGACCCACCTGCGCGCGCGCACCCGCTACCTCGAGAACGAGCTGAAGGAGAACATCGCGCGCGACACCGAGAAGAACGTTTTCATCGGCACCATCGCGCACGAGATGCGCAATCCGCTGTCGCCCCTGAAATCGGCGCACCAGCTGCTGGAAATGTTCGCCGGCGACGTCGAACGCAGCAGGAACCCGCTGAAGGTGATCGACCGCCAGCTCGGCTTCCTGGAGCGCCTGGTCGAGGACCTGGTCGACCTGACCCGGGCCAAGTCCGGCAAGATGAGCATGCGCTACACGCGCACCGAGCTGCAGGTCCTGCTGCGCGAGGCGGTCGACAGTTGCCGGCCGGCGGCCGAGGCCCGCGGCATCGCCTTCCACCTGTCCTTCCCGCCGCTGCCGGTCGAGATCGAGGTGGACGACCGCCGCGTCCACCAGGTCTTCGTCAACCTGCTCAACAACGCGGTCAAGTACAACCACGAGGGCGGCGACGTGTGGCTCGCGGCCACCGTCGACCGCAGCCACTTCATCTGCTACCTGAAGGACAACGGGCAGGGCATCGATCCGGCGCTGCAGCCGCGCATCTTCGACGTGTTCACCCAGGCCGAGGGCAGCCAGGCCGAGCGCGGCGCGGGCCTCGGCATCGGCCTGGCGGTGGTCAAGGAGATCGTCTCGCTGCACGGCGGGACGGTGGAGGCGCGCAGCGAGGGCGTGGGGAAGGGCAGCGAGTTCATCGTCCGCGTGCCGCTGCGCCCGCCTTCGTAGGGTGGGCGACTCTACCTGACGAGGCGAATCGTCCGCGCCGTCGAACGCCGCCCACGCGTTCAACTCCCCCTTCGGGCAGATGGATCTGCCATTCCCGGGCTGGCTGAACGCGCGGCCGGCGCATGCGGCGCGGGCCGGTCGTGTTTCGGGGGGGGCAGCCGGCTACCCTACGAAAGAGCAGCCCCAGAACGAAACGGGCCCGGCAATGCCGGGCCCGGAGAGCGATCGCACAGGCGCCTGGGCGCCCGGGCCGATCTCAGTTGGTCTTGTTGACCTGGTTGCCGATGACGCCGCCCACGGCCGCGCCACCCACGGTGCCGACCGCGCTGCCGCCGGTCAGGGCGCCGCCGATGACGGCGCC
>DAMCRY010000467.1:0-2739 GCA_032115075.1 Massilia sp. | reverse complement strand
CCACCGCCAGCGGCAGCCGGATCGGGCGGCGCGCCGCCGGCTCGCCGGCAAAGACCTCGCCGGCCGCCTTCCGGAGGATGCGGCGCGTCACCTGCGGACTGTTCTCGACGTAGGCGCCGAGCAGCGCGCGGTCGCACAGCAGGTTGATGCGGCGCGGCACGCCATGGGTCAGCGCGTGAATCAGCGGCGTGAGCGATGCCGGAAACGGTTGTCCGCCCGCCCCCGCGACCGCCAGCCGGTGCGCGACATAGGCGCCGGTCTCGGGCTCGGACAGCGGGCCCAGGTGGTAGCGCGCGATCACGCGCTGGGCCAGCTGCTCGAGCTCGGGCCGGGCCAGCATGGTGCGCAGCTCGGGCTGGCCGATCAGGATGATCTGCAGCAGCTTGCGTTCGTTGGTCTCGAGGTTGGTCAGCAGGCGCAGCTGCTCCAGCACCTCGGCCGACAGGTTCTGCGCCTCGTCGATGACGAGCACGTTGTTCAGCCCTTGGGCGTGCGACTCCAGCAGGTAGCGGTTGATCGCGTCCACGTAGGCCTTCAGGCCGGGGCGTCCCTCTCCGGAAGGCAAGGAGGACAGCGCGATGCCCAGCTCGTCGCAGACGCTCTGCAGCAGCTCCTCGACGCTCAGGCGCGGATTGAAGATATAGGCCAGCCGGCAGTTTTCGGGAACCTGCTCGATGAAGCAGCGGCACACCGTGGTCTTGCCGGCGCCGATCTCTCCCGTCAGCAGCACGAAGCCGCCGCCGCTGCCGATCCCGTACAACAGGTGCGCCAGCGCCTCGCGGTGGCGCTCGCTCATGAACAGGTAGCGCGGGTCCGGCGCGATCGAGAACGGCGCACCCTTCAAGTGAAAGTAATGGTTATACATTAAGCAATAGAACGGCGGTCACGAACGCGGCGGCATCGACTTGAACTTCGCGCAGTATATTTTGCTTTTGTCATTCATGTAAGCGATCGTGCTGCCCGGGTTCGATACGCGCAAGGGGAACGGCGTGGCGTCGACCGCGCGGAAGGCGGTGCCCTTGACGGCGCGGATCGCGCCTTCCAGCTCTTCCGGCGTGCGCTCGGTGACGGCGGCAATGAAGACCAGCTCGCTGGTATCGTCGCTCACCATGACTTCGCTGACCTCGGCGCCCCACAGGCTCGCTTCGGTCCGGAACCAGTACGCCCCGCCCTCGCGCTTGTAGGGCGGGCCGAAGGCCGTGGTGAGGTAGTCGTGGAAGTAACGGTTGTCGAGGTGGCTGCGGCACAGCAGCGCGTTGCCGATCACGCTGTCGAAGGTGGACGGCATGGCGCCGGCCGGTCCTGCGAGCGTGCAGGCGGCAACGACGGGGGCGAGCGCGGCCAGCCGCGGGAATCGCGGCATGGCTTACAGCTTGGACAGCCAGGCGCGGTTGGCGGCGATCCTGGCCTTGACCGAGGCCGGCAAGGCTTCGTAGCAGCCGGGATGCTGCTTGAGCGCATGCTCGCGTACCTGCTTCTCCATGCCGTTGACGAGGAAGACGTACAGTTCCGCGCCCTGCTCGTTCTTGCGGGTGCCCATATAGCGAATCACGGGTATTCTCCTTGCATGCCGCCATTATGACACCGCATGGCCGCCCCGGCCACGCGCGGGGCATGCGGCGCTTCAAGCTGCCGTGCTGCGCACCGCCCTGTAGGCGTCGCTGTTGCTGTCGAGCCACATCGTGAGCAGGGCGCGGTTGTCGTGCTGCCAAGGGTGGAAGCGCGGGGAATAATATTCCAGCACCGGTTTGACCATGTGCCAGGCCAGCCCGCGCCGCCCGAACCACACGCGCGCCGCACTCAGCCAGGTGCCGGGCCGCCACAGGGCGCCGTCGCGGTGCAGGTTGTGCGCCGTCTGGCAAAAGTTGTCGAACCAGAACACCACGCTCACATGGGTGAACCACAGCACCCGGCGCCAGTAGCCGCCCCCGATCGCCCGGTAGGCGTCGAAGGCCACCGCCTTGTGCTCCAGCTCCTCGACCGCATGCCATTCCCACAGGCGGCGCAGCTGGGGCTCGGCGTCCTCGATCCATTCCGGATGGCGCAATACGCCGTCGGCCAGCACCGCCGTGTAGTGCTCGAGCGCGCAGGTGATCGCGACCCGGCTGCGCACGCCGAAGCCGTTCACCCGCGCGATCCGGCGTTCCAGGCGCGGACCGGTCACGAAGGCCAGGCCCTGGCGTTCCAGCTCGGCATTGTACTGGACGTGCATGTGGCGGTGGGTCGCTTCCTGGCCGATGAAGTCCTTCACCTCGGCGCGCAGGGCCGGAGCGCGCAAGGCGTCCTCGGGGATGGCGCGCAGGCTGTCGATGAACATCTGCTCGCCGATCGGGAAGGTCATCGACAAGGCGTTGAAGAACTGGGTGCGGTAGGCGTCGCCGCCCAGCCAGCGGCGGCCGAAACCGCGCGACAGGTCGACGTCGAGCTTGCGTACGGTGAGCGAGGACATGGGTTCCTTCACGAAGCCGGTAGGACGGCGTCAACTATAGCACCCTACGACATCCCGACCCTGGACAGGATGTCGAGCAAGCCATCGACGTCCACCGGCTTGGTCAGGTGGCGATCGAAGCCGCCGCTGCGCGTGCGGCGCCGGTCTTCCTCCTGGCCCCAGCCGGTCAGCGCCACGATCACCAGGCCAGCCTGGCGCGCGTCGGCGCGCAGGCGGCGCGCCACCTCGAAGCCGTCCATGCCTGGCATGCCCAGGTCGAGCAGCACCGCGTGCGGACGGAATTCGTCCGC
>DAMCRY010000466.1:0-2742 GCA_032115075.1 Massilia sp. | reverse complement strand
CAGCGCCGCCAGCAGGGTCAGCAGCAGAGTCAACAGAAGGACGCGCCCACAGCCGGGCAGGGCGCGGCGCCGTCGTCGTCCGAATCCGTGAACTGAGCGCGTCAAAGCCGCCGCGTAGCAGCAGCCAGAGCTTCATCAGCTTGCTCGTGCCGGCGCGTTCGTCCCAGGCGCGCGGGCCGCGCCGCTTCACGACAATCCCGATCTGCCGATACACCAGGCGCGCCGTGGCGATCGCCCAGCTTGATCGCAGCGGCAGCGCGGCCAGGCCGGCAGCGGCCGATTCGTAATAGGGTTCGGCATAGTCGACCAGGCGCGCGGCCACCTGCGCCAGCGCGGCGCGGTGGCGCGGCTCGGCCAGCTCGTGCGGGGGGATGCCCGCTTCGCGCAGCCACTGCGCCGGCAGGTAGCAGCGTCCCATGCGCGCATCCTCGACGATGTCGCGCGCGATGTTGGTGAGCTGGAAGGCCAGGCCCAGGTCGCAGGCGCGGTCCAGCACGTCCTCGTCGCGGGCGCCCATGATCGAGGCCATCATCAGGCCGACCACGCCGGCCACGTGGTAGCAGTAGCGCAGGGTGTCGTCGATGGTCTCGTAGCGCGCCCCCTCGACGTCCATGGCGAAGCCGGCCAGGTGGTCGAAGGCGTAGCGCGGGGCGATGCGGTGGCGCAGGGCGACTTCCTGGAAGGCGGCGAAGGCCGGGTCGCCCATCGGTTCGCCGGCATAGGCGCGGCGGGTCTGTTCCTCGAGCAGGGCGAGGGCGGCGGCGGCATCGTGGGCGCCGGCGCCGGCCGTATTGAAGCCCAGCTCCTGGCCGTCGACCACGTCGTCGCAATGGCGGCACCAGGCGTACAGCATCAGCACACCGCGCCGGGTCTCCGCATTGAACAGTTTCGCCGCCGCCGCAAAGCTCTTCGACCCAACCTCGATGGTCTGGGTCGCATGCTGCATCAGCGCTTCGCTCATGCCGCCACCTCGCCCAGCATCAGGCCGGCCGTGGCCTTGGCCGAGCCGATCACGCCCGGCACGCCGGCGCCCGGGTGGGTGCCGGCGCCGACCAGGTAGAGGTTGGCCAGCTCGGCGTCGCGGTTGTGCGGGCGGAACCAGGCGCTCTGGGTCAGGATCGGCTCGAGCGAGAAGGCCGAGCCATGGTGGGCGTTGAGCTGGTCGCGGAAGTCGACGGGGGTGAAGATGCGGCTGGTGACGAGCTGGCTGCGCAGGCCCGGCATGTAGCGCGCTTCGAGATAGTCGAAAATGCGGTCGCGGTAGCGCGGCCCCTCGGTTTCCCAGTCGATCGGCGCATTGCCCAGGTGCGGCACCGGGGCCAGCACATAGTGGCTGCCGCAGCCGGGCGGGGCCAGCGACGGATCGGTCACGCAGGGGGCATGCAGGTAGAGCGAGAAATCCTCGGCCAGCGCCTTGCCGCCGAAAATCTCCTTGATCAGGCCCTGGTAGCGCGGGCCGAAGCAGACCGTGTGGTGCTGCAGCTGCTCGTGGTGGTGGTCGAGCCCGAAGTAGAGCACGAACAGCGAATTGCTGAAGCGCTTCTTGCGCAGCGCTTCCGATTCCGCCTTGCCGCGCGGATGGCTGCCCAGCAGCTTGTCGTAGGTGTGGACCACGTCGGCGTTCGAGGCGACCGCATCGGCGGCGAAGCGGCGCCCGTCTTCCAGCTGTACGCCGGTGACGCGATTGCCGCTGGCGTCGATCCGCGCCACGGCGGCGTCGACCTCGATGCGCCCGCCGATGTCCTCGAACAGCTTGACCATGCCGCGCACCAGCGCCCCGGTGCCGCCGCGCGGGAACCACACGCCCCACTGGCGCTCCAGCGCATGGATCAGCGTGTAGATCGAGCTGGTGGCGAAGGGATTGCCGCCCACCAGCAGCGAGTGGAAGGAGAAGGCCTGGCGCAGGTGCTCGTCCTGGATGAATTTCGACACCAGGCTGTAGACGCTGCGCCAGGCCTGCAGGCGCGCGAGCTGCGGGCCGGCCGAGATCATGTCGCGGAAGGAGAGGAAGGGCACGGCGCCCAGCTTCAGGTAGCCTTCCTCGAACACGGCCTTCGAATACGCCAGGAAGCGCCGGTAGCCTTCGACGTCGGCGGGGTTGCGCGCATGGATCTGGCGGTCCAGCGCCTCCTGGTCGTTGGCGTAGTCGAAGTGGCTGCCGTCTTCCCAGCACAGGCGGTAGAAGGGCGTGACCGGCAGCAGCTCGACGTAGTCGGACAGGCGCTTGCCGGCCGCCGTGAACAACTCCTCGATGCAGGACGGATCGGTGATGACGGTGGGGCCGGCGTCGAACACGAAGCCCTGGTCCTCGTAGACGTAGGCGCGGCCGCCCGGCTTGTCGCGCTTTTCCAGCAGCGTGACCTGGGTGCCGCCGGCCTGCAGGCGGATGGCCAGCGCCAGGCCGCCGAAGCCGGCGCCGACGACGACCGCGTGTTTTCTGTTCTGCTCGTTCATGCTGGTTTCCTGATCTGGTCGGGATGGATCTTGATGGCTGCGGAGAGGGCTTCGCCCACCGGCACCGGCGGCTTGCCGCTCAGGAGGCGCGCCTTGTCGCCGAGGCGCAGGCGGCCGGCGTAGAAGCGCGCGATCAAGGGAGCGGGCAGGCGGTAGAAGCGCTGCATCACGCGCCAGCGCGCTTCCGGCCGGCCCGCGAGGAACAGCATGCGGTTGAGCAGGCGGAAGAAGCGCTGGCCTTCCCATTCGCGGCGCGCCTCGGCGTGGATCGCGGCGAACAGGCGTGGC
>DAMCRY010000465.1:0-2758 GCA_032115075.1 Massilia sp. | reverse complement strand
CGCCTGGCCGCGGCCACCCGCAAGCGCATGGCCGGCAACAAGATCCTGATGAGCGGCGTGGCCGACATGCGCGACGCCGGCGCCTCGGCCACCCCGGGCCAGATGATGTCGATGGCCCTCGAGACCATCCACAAGGGCCTGTCGTTCACGCGTTCGTTCGCGTTCCTGCGCAACCGCAAGGAGGGCAAGTACGCGGCGCGCCTCGGCATGGGCGAGGGCAGCAAGGCGCTGTTGCCGACCCTGGTGTTCGACGACGTCTACGAGCCGAACGTGTTCCACGCCGCGCTCGGCAGCGACCGCGTGATCTTCATCGAGAATGCGCGCGACGCCAAGTTCGCGGCCAAGCTGCCGGGCTGGTGGAAAGGCACGCTGAGCGAAGCGCGCTGCTTCGTCGTCATTCCGCTGTGCGCGCACGGCCAGCCGGCAGGCTTCATCTACGGCGAGTGGGACGACAGCTTCCCTTCGGTGGTGCTGAGCCAGACCGAGTTCTCGCTGCTGAACGACCTGCGCGGGCTGGTGGTACGGACCGTCGAGCGACGCAAGCAGGTGGAAGCGGTGGTGTCGCGGGTGTGACCGCAGTTCTTGCCCTTCCCTGTTGTAACCGTTAACCCGAAGACCGTGGTTCCCGCGACGGCGGGAACCCAATTTCGCTCCACTTCCGCGCCGCATTCGCGAAGCGCCGCCACTCAACAATGGTGTCGGCTCCTGCCTTCGCAGGGATGACGCCGATCAGCGCGAGCGGCAGTTTCGCATTCGCGACCTGCGGCCGGGTCGCGCGGCGGCCTCACCCCAGCTTCGGCGTTCCCACTTTCACGTCCCCGCACTGCGCGCGGTGCATCAGCGCGTGGTCGATCAGCACCAGCGCCAGCATCGCCTCGGCGATCGGGGTGGCGCGGATGCCCACGCAGGGGTCGTGGCGGCCGAAGGTCTCGACCATCACCGGGTTGCCGTCCTTGTCGATCGAGCGCCGCGGCGTGCGGATCGAGGAAGTCGGCTTGATCGCGATCGAAACCGTGATGTCCTGCCCCGTCGAGATCCCGCCCAGCACCCCACCGGCGTGGTTGCCGACGAAGCCTTGCGGCGTCAGTTCGTCGCCGTGCTCCGAACCCTTCTGCGCCACCGAGGCGAAACCGGCGCCGATCTCGACGCCCTTCACCGCATTGATCCCCATCATCGCATAGGCGATGTCGGCATCGAGCTTGTCGTAGATCGGCTGGCCCCAGCCGACCGGCACGCCGCGCGCCACCACGTCGATGCGGGCGCCGATCGAGTCGCCGGCGCGGCGCAGCTCGTCCATCGCCGCCTCCATCCGGGCCAGCAGGTCCGCGTCCGCGGTCGCCGCGAAGAAGGGGTTCGCATGCACGTGCTCGAAGGACTGGAACGGGACCTCGATGTCGCCGAGCTGGCGCATGCAGCCGAAGAACTTGGTGCCATGGTGCTCGCGCAGCCACTTCTTCGCCACGGCGCCGGCGCCGACCACGGGGGCGGTCAGGCGCGCCGAGGAGCGGCCGCCGCCGCGCGGGTCGCGCACGCCGTACTTGTGCCAGTAGGTGTAATCGGCATGGCCGGGACGGAAGGTCTCGGTGATGTTGCCGTAGTCCTTGCTGCGCTGGTCCTCGTTCTGGATCAGCAGGGCGATCGGCGTGCCGGTGGTCACGCCCTGGTAGACGCCGGACAGGATCTGCACCCGGTCCGCCTCCTGGCGCTGGGTCACGTGGCGCGAGGTGCCCGGCTTGCGGCGGTCGAGCTCGGGCTGGATGTCGGCCTCGGACAGCGCCATGCCGGGCGGGCAGCCGTCGATGACGCAGCCGATGGCCGGCCCGTGCGACTCGCCGAAGGTGGTGACGGAAAACAGCTTGCCAAATGAGTTGCCGGACATGGATTGCTCTACATGCAAAGTGGTGGATTAAGCATTCTACCAGTCCGGCGGTCAAGGCGAAGAGCGGGGCCATGTCGCGTTACGGCGAAACCCGGTCAAAATAGTTGCCGTATGGATACAAATTTGCCGAGCAAGCCAGTTTCGGGGCTTCCGTATTGGCAATTACATATATACTGATCTGCATCAAAGCCCAGCTCACCTGGAGACACATGCCAGCCTCGATGACACCGCCGGGCACGACAGCGGACGCGACAGACGACCGCGACGACCTGGTATTCGCCGACGAAGCCAACGCGCCGTTCACAGCGGCGCAGTCCGGCGCCCTGCCTGCCAACGGCTGCGCCGCCGCGTGGCGCATCCTGGTCGTGGACGACGACGCCGACGTGCATTCGACCACGACCTTCGCCCTGAAGGGCGTCGAGATGCAGGGACGGCCGCTGGCATTCCTGCATGCCTATACGGCCGAAGAAGCGCGCGCCCTGCTCGCGCGCGAAACCGATATCGCGGTGGTGCTGCTCGACGTGGTGATGGAGCGCCCCGACGCCGGCCTGCAGCTGGTGCGCCAGATCCGCGAGGAGCTGGGAATGATCGAGGTCCGCATCATCCTGCGCACCGGCCAGCCCGGCTACGCGCCCGAGCTGGACGCGATCCGCGGCTACGACATCAACGACTACCGCACCAAGTCCGAACTCACCCGCACCAAGCTGTACACCGCGGTCGCCGCCGCCGTGCGTTCCTATGCCCAGCTGCGCGACCTGGCCGCCAGCCGCGCCGGACTCGAACAGATCCTGGGTGCGGGCGCCCAGCTGATGGCGCTGCACGGCGTGCGCGATGCCGCGCGTGGCGTGCTGCGCCATCTCGGCGCCCTGCTCGGCCGTC
>DAMCRY010000464.1:0-2768 GCA_032115075.1 Massilia sp. | reverse complement strand
TCTGCGGGATGTAGTTGACCGGAACGGCCGGGGCGGTCGCCGCGCCGGCGTTCGGACCTGCGCCCGGCACGTCGCTCGGGATGCCGGTGGCCGGGGCCTGCGAGGACGGCACGGTCACGCGCTCCATCACGCCGCCGTCGGTGCCGGTGGTGCGGGTGTTGCCGACGTAGGCCAGGGCCAGGGTCGAGGCGAAGAAAATGGCGGCGGCGACGGCGGTCGACTTCGACAGGAAGTTCGACGAACCGGAGGCGCCGAACAGGCTGCCCGACGCACCCGAACCAAAGGCGGCGCCCATGTCGGCGCCCTTGCCGTGCTGGACCAGCACCAGGCCGATGATGGCCAGGGCCGAAATGACCTGCA
This sequence comes from Massilia sp., assembly GCA_032115075.1. Lineage (GTDB taxonomy): Bacteria > Pseudomonadota > Gammaproteobacteria > Burkholderiales > Burkholderiaceae_D > Telluria. Next base: position 2,408 of record DAMCRY010000464.1, on the reverse strand, counting down.
CAACAATAATCAGATTAAACAAGGTGCTCATTGCAATTCCATTTCCAAGTTAACGACGTTTCAGATGCTTTATTGTGGTTTTACTGCTTGTTTATTACTTTCTGCCTGCTGCCGCGCGCGCCTTGCGGCGCGCAACGCTACTGCGCATGCCTTACTGCGCGGCCTTGATAATCGCGAGGAAATCCGCCGCTTTCAGCGCCGCCCCGCCGATCAGGCCGCCGTCGATGTCCGGCTGCGCCATCAGGTCCGCCGCATTATCCGGCTTCATGCTGCCGCCGTACAGCAGCAAGACGCTCTCCGCGGCTTCGGCGTTGCATGCGCGCAATTTTTCGCGCAGCGCGGCGTGCACTTCCTGGGCCATGGCCGGGGTTGCGGTCTTGCCGGTGCCGATCGCCCACACCGGTTCGTAGGCGATCACCAGCTTGCCCACGGCTTCCGGGCCGACCAGCTCCAGCACCGCCGCCAGCTGTTCGCCGACGACTTCCACCGTCTGCCCCGCCTCGCGCTGCACCAGCGTTTCGCCGACGCAGACGATCGGGGTCAGGCCGGCTTCCAGCGCCGACTTCGCCTTGCGCGCCACCAGCTCGCTCGCCTCGCCATGGTAGGCGCGGCGCTCGGAGTGGCCGACGATCACGTAGCGGCAACCGAAATCCTGCAGCATCGATGCGCACACCTCGCCGGTGTAGGCGCCGGGCCGCTGGCAGGACACGTCCTGCGCACCCCAGGCCAGCGGCGAACCGCTCAGCAGATCCTGGCATTGATGGAGGTAAGGAGCCGGCACGCAGACCGCGGCGGCGGCCTCCGCACCCTGCAGACCTTCGAGGATACCGGTCAGGAGCGTGGCATTGGCCGCGCGGCTGCCGTTCATTTTCCAGTTACCGACGACGAGTTTGGGACGCATAGAACCCCATGGTTAAATAACCCGCTATTCTAGCGGTCGAATATGTGGCGGTCAAACAATGGCTGAGCTCCCGCCCGCGCCTGCCCGCGCGCCACTTCCCTTTTTGATTCAATCGTTTAGCGCTTCGTTTGCGGCCTTATCCGACGCTAACCCTGCGCCACTTCCAGCACGATCTTGCCCACGTGCGTGCTCGATTCCATCAGCGCATGCGCCTCGGCGGCCTGGTCCAGCGGGAAGGTGCGATGGATGACCGGCTTGAGTGTGCCCTGTTCGAACAGCGGCCACACGCGTTCGCGCAAGCTGCGCGCGATCGCCGCCTTGAAGGCGACCGGGCGCGGACGCAGGGTCGAGCCGCTGATGTGCAGGCGCCGGCGCAGCACCTGGCCGAGGTCGATCTCGGCTTTCGCGCCGCCGAGCAGCGCGATCAGGGCGATGCGCCCGTCGTCGGCCAGGCAGTCGATCTCGCGCGGGATGTAGTCGCCGGCGACCATGTCGAGGATCACGTCCACGCCCTTCCCGCCCGTCAGTTCCTTGACCACGGCGGCGAAGTCCTCGGTGCGGTAGTTGATGCCGCGTTCCGCGCCGAGCGACTCGCAGGCCCGGCATTTCTCATCCGAGCCGGCGGTCGCGAACACGCGGTGGCCGAGGGCCGCCGCGAGCTGGATCGCGGTCACGCCGATGCCGGAGGTGCCGCCCTGCACCAGCAGGGTTTCGCCCGGCGACAAGTGCGCGCGGTCGAAGACGTTGGTCCAGACGGTGAAGCAGGTTTCGGGCAGCGAGGCCGCCTCGAGCGCGCTCAGGCCCTTGGGGATGGGCAGGCACTGCTCGGCGGGCGCCGCGCAGTATTCGGCATAGCCGCCGCCCTGTACCAGCGCGCAGACCATGTCGCCTTTGGCAAAGCCGGCCGCCGCGTAGTCGCCATCGACGATCTCGCCCGCCACTTCCAGGCCCGGCAGGTCGGAGGCGCCGGGCGGCACCGGGTATTTGCCGAGGCGCTGCAGCACGTCGGGGCGGTTGATGCCGGCCGCGTGCACCTTGATCAGGACTTCGCCCGGCCTCAGGGCCGGCAGCGGGCGTTCGCACGGCTGGAGGACGTCCGGCTTGCCCGGTTGCGTGATTTCGATGGCGCGCATGGCAGCTCCCGTGTTAGAAAAAGCGCAATTGTAAGGGAGTGCGGGAAATCCTGCGCGCACAGGTTCATGCCGAACCGCCGCGAATTTCGTACGCCGGGCGGCTCCACCCGACGACATGGCTTGCCGGCGACATCGGTGCCGCCCACCCTGCAAAGGCAATGGAGCGCGGCGGTTACCGTCGCGCATCGCGGCAGCTGCCCACCAGCGTATCGCGCCGCAGCCGCAGGCGCGTATGCGGCGTGCGGATCCCCGCGCACATGCCCCAGGCCGCGGCCCAGCGCAGGGCGCGGTCGGTCTCGGGACCGAAGGGGCGCGCCGCCGAGGCCCGCTTGAGCGCGGTCGACATGCGCTGCATGGCATACAGCTTCTTACTG
>DAMCRY010000463.1:0-2771 GCA_032115075.1 Massilia sp. | reverse complement strand
CCGCGCCGCGCCAGGGCAGCGTCGCCCACGCCCTGTGCAAGCTGCGCGACGCCGGCGTGCCGCGCGAGACCGTCGAAGGCTTCTTCAGGGACGCCCTGATTTCGCCGGTGCTCACCGCGCATCCGACCGAGGTGCAGCGCAAGAGCATCCTCGACGCCGAACACGACATCGCGCGCCTGCTGGCCGAACGCGACCGCGGCCTGACACCGAAGGAACTGAAGCGCAACACCGAGCTGCTGCAGGCACGTGTCGCCACGCTGTGGCAGACCCGCATGCTGCGCTACTCCAAGCTGACCGTGGCCGACGAGATCGAGAACGCCCTGTCCTACTACCGCATTACTTTTCTGCGCGAAGTGCCGGGCCTGTACGACGACATCGAGGAGGAGATCGCGGCGCGCTACGACGGCGGGGCGCCGGCGCTGGGCGATGCCCAGTACCTGCAGATGGGCAGCTGGATCGGCGGCGACCGCGACGGCAACCCGAACGTCAACGCCGACACCATGCGCCACGCCCTGACGCGCCAGTCGACCACCATCCTCGACTTCTACCTGGAAGAGGTGCACACGCTGGGCGCGGAACTGTCGACCTCGACGCTCCTCGTGCCGGTGACGCCGGAGATGCAGGCGCTGGCCGACGCCTCGGTCGACAGCTCTCCCCACCGCAGCGACGAGCCCTACCGCCGCGCCCTGATCGGGATCTACGCCCGCCTGGCCGCCACCGCGCGCGAACTGGGCGTCGGCCACATCCTGCGCAAGGAAGTCGGCGAAGCCCCGCCCTACCTCGACGCCGGCCTGTTCGCGGCCGATCTCGAGGTGCTGGCCGCCTCGCTGCGCGCCAACCACGGCGCCGTGCTGGTCGCGCCGCGCCTGGCCGGCCTGACCCGCGCCGCGCGCATCTTCGGCTTCCACCTGGCCTCGCTCGACATGCGCCAGAGCTCGGACGTGCACGAGCGCGTGCTGGCCGAGCTGTTCGCGCGCGCGGGAGCCCAAGCGGACTACGCCGCGCTGCCGGAAGAGCGCAAGGTGGAACTGCTGCTGGCCGAGCTGGCCCAGCCGCGCCCCCTGTACTCGCCCTACGAAAGCTATTCGGACGAGACCAATTCCGAGCTGGCGATCCTGCGCGCCGCGCGCGAGATCCGTTTGCGCTACGGCAGCCGCGCGATCCGCAACTACATCATCTCGCACACCGAGACCGTGTCCGACCTGCTCGAAGTGCTGCTGCTGCAGAAGGAAACCGGGCTGATGCGCGTGTCCACGGGCGCGAGCGACGTGATGGTGATCCCGCTGTTCGAGACCATTCCCGACCTGCAGCGCGCGGGCGCCATCATGGACGAGTGGATGTCGATTCCGCTGGTGGCCGGCATCATCGAAAAGCAGGGCCGCCTGCAGGAAGTCATGCTCGGCTATTCGGACTCGAACAAGGACGGCGGCTTCCTTACCTCGAACTGGGAGCTGTACCAGGCCGAGCTGAAGCTGGTCGACGTGTTCTCCGCCAAGGGCGTCAAGCTGCGCCTGTTCCACGGCCGCGGCGGCACCGTCGGCCGCGGCGGTGGCCCCAGCTACGACGCGGTGCGCGCCCAGCCGCCCGGCACCGTCAACGGCCAGATCCGCCTGACCGAACAGGGCGAGATCATCTCCTCGAAGTTCTCGAATCCGGAAATCGGCCGGCGCAACCTGGAGCTGCTGGTGGCCGCGACCCTGGAAGCGAGCCTGTCGCCGCGCGATGGCGTTGATGCCAGCGGCGAGCGCCTGGCGCGCTACGAGGCCGTGATGGCCGAGCTGTCCGGGCGCGCCTATCGCGCCTACCGCAACCTGGTCTACGAGACCCCCGGCTTCACCGACTACTTCTTCACCGCCACCCCGATCGCCGAGATCGCCGAACTGAACCTCGGTTCGCGCCCGGCCTCGCGCAAGTCGACCCGCCGCATCGAAGACCTGCGCGCGATTCCCTGGGGCTTCTCCTGGGGCCAGTGCCGCCTGCTGCTGCCCGGCTGGTACGGCTTCGGCGCCGCCGTCAGCGGCTGGCTGGCGGACGGCGACCGCGACAGCCGCATGGCGCTGCTGCGCGAGATGCACGGCGCCTGGCCCTTCTTCGCCACGCTGCTGTCGAACATGGACATGGTGCTGGCCAAGACCGACCTGGCGATCGCCTCGCGCTACGCCGGCCTGGTCGCGGACGTGGAGCTGCGCGAGCGCATCTTCCGCCGCATCACGGCCGAGCATGGCGAGACGCTTCGCTGCCTGGAAGCGATCACGGGCACCGGCGAACGCCTGGCCGGCAACCCGCTGCTGGCGCGCTCGATCCAGAACCGCTTCGCCTATCTCGATCCGCTGAACCACTTGCAGGTGGAGCTGATCCATCGCCGCCGCAAGCTGGCCGACAATGCCGATCCGCGCGTGCATCGGGGGATTCATTTGTCGATCAATGGGGTGGCGGCGGGGTTGCGCAACACGGGGTAAGGACGGGCTGACGGCTGCTCGTGCAAACTTGGGTCCCCGCCTGCGCGGGGACGACGTGCATCAGCTGATAGCCATCCGAAATCGGCTCGGGCCACGAACGTTTGCACGTCGTTCCCGCGAAGGCGGGAACCCAAGTATTCAGCTCACCTTCAGCGCAAAAAAAAGCCGCCCGGCGCAAACCGGGCGGCTTTTTTATATCCTTACCACCAGTGAATTACTGGTTGTGCAGGAAAGTCTTGAGCTTGTCCGAACGCGATGGCTGGCGCAGCTTGCTCATCGCCTTGGCTTCGATCTGGCGGATACGCTCGCGGG
>DAMCRY010000462.1:0-2806 GCA_032115075.1 Massilia sp. | reverse complement strand
GGCCAGCGCCAGCACGGCGATGCAGGCGGCGACACAGCGGGCGACGAGGCCTGCCAGGCCGGAGGCGCGCTCGGGCCCAGCCGGCAATCCAGCGATATGCATGATGCTCTCTCCATTATTTGTATTGTTGAGGGTGCTGCGGGCGTGTCGGTGCTGGGCCTCCTTTCCCGGCAGGGGGCAAGAACGGGACAAAAAAAGCCCGCCAGGCTGGAGGCGATGGCGGGTCAAAGGGAAAAGCTGAAACGGAAACGTGAAGCGGATCAGTCCAGGGTCCAGACATAGGCGATCTGCGCCCATCCGGCCTCGGCCACGCCATTGTTCGTGGCCGGCTTGAACCGGCACAGGCTCAGGGCGTTCACCGCCGCGCGGTCAAGCACGCGCGAGCCGCTCGACTTCTGGATGCGCGAATCCTGCACCCGGCCGTCGGCGCCGACCATCAGGGCCAGGGTCACGGTGCCGGTCACGCCGTCGCGGGCGGCGCTGGCCGGGTATTCGGGAAGGGCGCAGCCGTTGGCGTCGGCCAGCACGGCGCTGCGCATTTCTCCGTTACTTGTGCTCGGCGCCGCCTGGCTCGGGGGCGCCTCGTTCGACGAGGGCAGCGCTTCCTCCGGCATTGGCTGTGGCTCGGTGGTGGCCTGTACCACCTCCTCGATCGGGGGCGGCGGCAGCTCGACCTCGGGCTGCGGCACGACGATTTTCGGCTTGGCGGTTTCCACGCGCGGCTGCGGTGGTTGCGGCGGGGGCGGCGGCGGCACCTCCGGCTTGATCCAGACGATCGGATCCTCGAGCAGCGCCGGCAGGTTGATGGCTTTCGAGTTCATCGCATGGATGACGCCCATGGCCACCAGGACGTGCAGGCCGGCGACGAGGGCGAACTTCCCGGCCTTGCCCCCGGTCCCATCGTTGATTTGCGAGAAGTGCATGGCGATCTCCTTGTGTTGCGTCTGCGCGCGGGGCGCAGAACCTTTTACTTCAGGAAGGATATGCATCTGACAATCGATGGAACAAATATATGCCAGCCTCTAGCATCATGTAAAGCGATTTATTGGTAATTTTGCTTCCATGTGTAAGACCCCTTGGCGTCGAAAGGCATGGAAATGGGCAATGGCGTCCGTGCCCGTTGTATGAAATAATCCTCTTGCAACCCGCATGCTTTCTGTCGTTTGGCACACATCGCTGCCAGCGATTGGCAAGCGAACGACAGCGGGAACCAGAACAGGAGTAATAGAGTGGTGTCCGAACAGAAAAAACCTATCCGCGTGATGCTGGCCGACGACCATCCGATCGTCATGACCGGCTTTGCCATGTCGCTCGAAGCGGCCGGCATGCAGGTGGTAGGCCAGGCCAAGACCCCGAGCGAAGCGGTGGCGCTGTATGCGGCGCAGCAGCCCGACGTGGTCATCCTCGACATGCGTTTCGGGACCGAACTCACCGGCCTCGATGCGGCGCAGGGCATCCTGAAGGACGACCCGCGCGCCAAGATCATCTTCCTCAGCCAGTTCGACCAGGACAGCCTGATCAAGGAAACCTACCGCATGGGCGCGCACGCCTTCGTGACCAAGGACTGCGATCCGTCCGACCTGGTCACCGCGGTGCGCCACGCGCACGACGGCAAGCTGTACTTCCTGCCGCAGATCGCCTCGCGCCTGGCCAGCATGGCGGTGCGCGGCGACGTGACGCCGCAGTCGCAACTCGACGAGCGCGGCCTGGAGATCTTCAAGCTGATGGCCGAGGGCCTGACCAATGCCGAGATCGCGGAAAAGCTCGACCTGTCGACCAAGACCATCAGCAACATCAGCCAGTCGATCAAGGAAAAGCTGGGCGTGCACCGCCAGGCCAACATCACCCTGCTGGCCGTGAAGCACGGCCTGATCGAGCCCTGAGTCGTCCATGGCCTTCCTGCGGAACCCACGCGCGGCATTGGCCGCGCTGAGCGTCCTCGTGCTGCTGGCGAGTCCCGTCCAGGCCGCCGCGCAATCGGGTGCGTCCGCCAACCCGGCGCGTCCCGAGACGCAGAAGGATGACGAAATCACCGGCTTCCGCTTCCAGATCCTGACCGGCGACGACAGCGAGGTCACCCGCCGCATCGCCGAAGACCTGTACAAGCGCCTGGTGCCGACCTTCGCCGCCTTCCGCACCGAGCTGGCCCAGCGCCGCCGCATGCTGTACGTGACGATCGGGCCGACCGCGCTGCGCGACGCGCTCGCGCGCCGCTGCGACTGCGTGATCATCTCCGCCTTCACCTCGAGCCAGGTGTGGCGTTCCCTGACCGCCAGGATGCCGGCCAGCCGTACCGGCCTGATGACGGCGGTCTATGCCGAACCGGCGCCGGCCGACCAGTTGCGCCTGGCGGCCCTGCTGTACGGGCGTCCGGTGCGCGTCGGCGCCATCCTGGGCCGCGACACCGCCTTCCTGCGCGGCGCGCTGGAAAACGACATCGAGGTGCAGCCCTTCGCCGCCGGCGACGACATCAACCACACGCTCAACGGCATGACCCGCGCCGAGGTGCTGCTGGCGCTGCCCGACGGCGACGTCTACAACCCGGAAAACGTGCGCAACATCCTGCTCTCGACCTACCGCCGCAAGCAGGGCGTGATCGGCTTCTCGGCCGACATGGTGAAGGTCGGCGCGCTCGCCACCACCTATTCCGAGATCGAGGACATCAACACCCAGGTGGCCGAGATCGCGTCGGCTTTCGTAGCAACCGGAGAGCTGGCGCCGCCGCAGTTCCCGCGCTACTTCCGCACCGTGGTCAACGAGGGCGTGGCCCGTTCGCTCGACATCGTGGTCGGCAAGGATGCACGCA
>DAMCRY010000461.1:0-2828 GCA_032115075.1 Massilia sp. | reverse complement strand
GAGCCGGTACCGGCGCCGGCGCCGCAAACCATCGCCTGCACCCAGGCCGGCGTCTTCGCCGCGGCCGACGCGCGCCGCTTCGAGACCCGCATCGACCGCCTGGGCTTCAGGGACCGCCAGTCGCGCATCGGCGTGCCCTTCCAGGAAGTCACCAGCCACCTGGTCTACCTGCCGCCGAACGGCGGCAAGGAAGGCGCGGACAAGCGCGTCGCCGAGCTGAAGGAAAAAGGGGTCGAGAACTTCTTCGTGATGCACGGCGACTCGCCGCTCAGGTGGGCGGTTTCGCTGGGCGTGTTCAAGTCGGAGGCCGCGGCCCAGGGCCTGGTTGCCGCCCTGAACAAGCAGGGCGTGCGCGGGGTGCGCGTACTGCCGCGCGGGCCGCAGGGAACGCGCGCCGCGTGGCAGTTCAGGAACTTGACGGAAGAAGAGCGCACGCGGCTGGCCGGGATTGCCGACGATTTTTCGGGCGTGCAGCTCAGCCAGTGCAAGTAGGGTGCACGACTTTGCCGTGCGCGCGTTCCACTCGCCGTTGAGCAGCTGCGGCGCGTTTATTCGGGCAGGTGTGGAACGCGCGGACGGCAAAGGCCGCTACGCGCCCCCTTCCCCCTTGCGCGCACCTAACGCTTGACGACGATCGGCTTCAGCCCGAACGAGGACGGCACCGCGCGCGCCGCCTCCTGCGCATCCTCGCGGTTCGCGAACGGCCCGCCATACAGGCGATTCACCGACCCGACCTTCACCACTTCCAGCTTGCCGACCTCGATGCCGGCCTGGACCAGGCGTTCGCCCATCGCTTCGGCCGTGCCGGCGCGGCCGTAGGCGCCGAGCTGCACGTAGAAACTGTTGCGCGGCACCAGCCTGGTGACCGGCGGCGCCACCTGCGCCACCGCGGCGCTGTCGGTCTGCACCCGGTCTTCCAGCATCAGCGCGGCGATTTCCGGCGGCGCCGACTGGGCCTCGGAGGTGATGGCGCGGCGCACCGTGGCGATGCGGGTCGGGTCGTTCGGGAACAGGCGCTCGACCTCGACCTGGTGGCTGCCCTTGCCCAGCAGGCCGAGCTTCAGGGCCGCGGTATAGGACACGTCGATGATGCGGCTGGCATGGAAGGGGCCGCGGTCGTTGATGCGCACCACGACCGATTTGCCGGTCTCGACGCTGGTCACGCGGGCGTAGGAGGGAATCGGCAGCGTCGGGTGCGCCGCCGTCATCTTGTACATGTCGTAGGGTTCGCCGGAAGAGGTCTTCTGTCCGTGGAACTTGACCCCGTACCAGCTTGCCACGCCGGTCTGGACGAAGGGATCCTCGTGCAGGATCGGGGTATAGGTCTGTCCGAACACGGAATACGGCCGGTTCGCCCATTTCGCATAGGGCTCGGCCTTGACCTCGGCATCCGGCAGTTCGAGCAGGCCGGGCGGTGGATTCTCGCCGGGGCCGTCGTCCTTGTAGTAGCCGCCGCGGCCGGACTTGGCCGGCGGCAGCTTGGGAGCATCGGTGTTCTTCGCCGTCGGGCGGTGCTTCCAGGGGATCGGGATCAGGCTCTGGTGTTCGCCGGTGCTGCTGCATCCGGTAAGGAAGATGGCCAGAGCAATGACCGTGGCAAGTTGTTTTCTTGGAACGGCCATGCGCGGTCCTTGTTAAATTACGTCTGCACCAGTTTACGATGTCTTTGAATACTCATCAATATACCAGCGCCGAGGCCGAGCGTAATGAAGGCGGTTCCGCCATAGCTCATGAAAGGCAAGGGAACTCCGACGACGGGCAAAATTCCGCTGACCATGCCCATGTTCACAAAGGCATAGGTGAAGAAAATCATGGTGATCGAACCGGCCAGCAGGCGGGTAAAGGTATTCGGTGCATTGGCGGCGATCATCGCGCCGCGCCCGATCAGCATCAGGTAGACGAACAGCAGGAACAGGTTGCCGACCAGCCCGAACTCTTCCGAATACACGGAGAACAGGAAGTCGGTGGTCTGCTCGGGAATGAACTCCAGGTAACTCTGGGTCCCCTTGCCATAGCCCTTGCCCATCAGCCCGCCGGAGCCGATGGCGATCTCGGACTGGATGATGTGGAAACCCTTGCCCAGCGGGTCCGAGGTCGGGTCGATCAGCGTCATCACCCGTTCGCGCTGGTAATCGTGCAGCATCGACCAGGCGACCGGCAGCGCGGCGGCGCCGGTCAGGGCCAGGCCGAGCAGCGCCTTCCACGGCAGGCCGGCCAGGAAGATCACATAGAAACCCGAGGCGCCGACCATCAGCGCGGTGCCGAGGTCGGGCTGCTTGGCGATCAGCGTGAACGGAATCAGGAGCAGCACGGCGGCCACGATGAAGGACTTCCAGTTGCTGGCATTGGCGCGCTGCTGGAAGTACCAGGCCAGCATCAGGGGCGTCGCGATCTTCAGGATCTCGGAGGGCTGGATGTCGATGCCGACGTGCAGCCAGCGCCGCGCGCCCTTCTTGATGATGCCGAACATGGCCACCGCGACCAGCAGCGCCACCCCGACCGTGTAGATCGGCACCGCGAGCCGCATCAGGGTCTGCGGCGGCACGTTGGCGGCGACCCACATGACGACGAAGGCCAGCAGGAAGTTGCGGATCTGGTGCTCGACGCGGTCCGGGAAGTCGGCGCCGGCCGAGGTCATGATGATCACGCTGGTAACCATCAGCACGAACAGCACCAGGCCGAGCGGCCAGTCGAACACGGTGAAATACGGACGCAGGCGGCGCCGCAGCGAGCGGCGTTCTGGAATGTGCGCCATGGGCTTATTCCTTTCTGGTGGCTGGAGCGGCCGCGGCCTTGACGATCGGCGCGGCCGGCTGCACTGCGGGCGC
>DAMCRY010000460.1:0-2830 GCA_032115075.1 Massilia sp. | reverse complement strand
AACTGATTACAAACAGCGTCAGCTCGGCCTTCACTCGATTTGCTCAACAAAGCCGCGGAAAACGACGAGCCGCCCATGGACGAGACGCTGTCGCGCGAGCTGGTGCGCCGCTTCCAGGCGGCGATCAACGGCGCCGACGTGCCGGTGGTGGCGGCACTGCTGGCCGGCGAGCAGCCGGTGTCCGTGCATGCCTCGTCGCGATCGCGGATCCGCATGGGCGCGTGCGCGAACGATGCATTCTACGGGTTCGCCCTGGCGGCGTGAGCGGCGGCCAGCCGGTCTCCTCCGGTCGGGCTGCCTTGTCTACCCAAGCCGCTTGTGCAAGAAGGTCTGGCTGAATCCTCGCGGATGATCCTCGAGGACACCGAACACCTGGTAACCGTGCTTCTGGTAGAACGCGGGCGCTTGGAAACTGAGGGTATCGAGGACGATGAGCCGGCACCCTTTTTCGCGCGCGAACCGTTCGACTTCCCGAAGCAGGCGGCTGCCGTGGCCTTCATGGCGACAGCGTTCGTCCACCCAGAAAAAATCGATGTGCAGGTGTTCCCAATACATCGTTGCCGCGACACCGCCGATGACTGCCCCTGCGTCGTTCTCCAGGTGAAAGCTGATTTCCTCTTTCGGTTCCTGCAGGCCAGGCGGCAGCTGGGCAGTGTTGTATTCGATGAGCTTTTGCCGGATGTAATCCCTGGCCTGGGGCGCGTTTTTCTGGACGATGTGCATGGTATGTGCTGTAGGAAAGAATTGTAATAACAGCATTGGCATGGTAACAGCTTGTTCGCGCGGGGTTCGAACGGCGTGTCCACGGGGAGTTTGTATTACCGGATTTGCCGATAAGGCAATCAATCCTACCCATCAAGCATGGAATAGTGCGAAAAAGCAACAGGATAATCATTTCCATCAAATAAATACGTGGAATCGGCCCCTGAGAGATTTCCGCGTGGATACACTCGCTGCTCTGTTCCTCTCCCGAGATCCATTCATGAATACCCTTGTCGAACCGCTTCGCCATCCGGCCTCGCAGGCGCGCCAGTACATGGCGATGGCCGTGCTCGAGGCAATGCAGCGCACGCACGCCATGGTCGAATTCGACCTCGAAGGCAACATCGTGGAAGCCAACCAGATTTTCCTGGACATCGTCGGCTACGGCCGCGACGAGCTGCTCGGGCGCCACCACAGCATCCTGTGCACCCCCGAATTCGCCCAGTCGGACGACTACCGGCGCATGTGGCGCGAGCTGGTGGGCGGTGCTTCCTGCAGCGGCGAGTACATGCGCGTGCACCGCGACGGCAGGCCGGTCTGGCTGCAGGCCACCTACAGCCCGGTGTCCTGCGAGGACGGCAAGGCGGTGAAGGTGGTCAAGGTCGCGACCGAGGTGACGCCCGAGAAGCTGCGCAATGCCGACTTCGAAGGCAAGATGGCGGCCCTCGACCGTTCGCAGGCCGTGATCGAATTCGACCTGTCGGGACGCATCCTGCACGTCAACGAGAATTTCCTGCGCACGCTCGGCTATACGCGCGACGAGGTGATCGGCCAGCACCACGCCATCTTCTGCGAGCCGCACTATGCGCGCTCGCACGAGTACCGCGCGTTCTGGCAGCAGCTGGGCGGCGGCGAATTCCATACGGGCGAGTTCAAGCGCCTCGCCAAGGACGGCCGGGCCGTGTGGATCCATGCGAGCTACAACCCGATCCTCGACGTCGACGGCAAGCCGTGCAAGGTCGTCAAGTTCGCCACCGACATCACGGCCGCCAAGGCGCGCAACGCCGACTACGAAGGCAAGAACCACGCCGTGGACCGGGTCCAGGCGGTGATCGAATTCGACCTGCACGGCAAGGTGCTGCACGCGAACGAGAACTTCCTGGCGGTGATGGGCTACACGATCGACGAGGTGCGCGGCCAGCACCACCGCATGTTCTGCGAGCAGGAATTCGCCCATTCGCCGGAATACCTGGCGTTCTGGGAGCGCCTGGGACGCGGCGAGTTCAATGCGGGCGAATACCGCCGCGTGACCAAGAGCGGCAAGGAAGTGTGGATCCTGGCTTCCTACAACCCGATCTTCGACGCCGAGGGCAAGCCGGTGAAGGTCGTGAAGTTCGCCACCGACATCACGCGCCAGAAGCGCCTGTCAGCGGACATCAAGGGCAAGCTCGATGCGATCGGCCGCTCGCAGGCCGTGATCGAATTCGACCTGCGCGGCAACGTCCTCAGCGCCAACGACAACTTCCTGCGCGCGATGGGGTATATCGACGAGGAGGTGATCGGACAGCACCACAGCATGTTCTGCGACGCCGGGCTGGTCAAGAGCGCCGGCTACCGCCAGTTCTGGGCCGCGCTGGCCAAGGGCGAGTACCAGTCGGGACGCTTCAAGCGGCGTGGCAAGCACGACGCGGAGATCTGGATCCTGGCGACCTACAACCCGATCCTGGACATCAACGGCAAGCCCTACAAGGTCGTCAAGTTCGCGATGGACGTGACCGAGCAGGTGCACCGCGAGGAGCTGGTGTCCGCCAAGATCAGCGCCATCACGGGGGTGCTGGACGGGCTGTCGCAGTCGATCGCCGCGATCGCCCAGGGCTCGCTGCAGTCCACCGGCCTGGCCAGCCAGACCCAGTCCGACGCCGCCGACGGCAACCGCCTGCTGGCGCGCTCGCGCGAAGCGATCGGCGCAATCGAGCAATCCTCGAGCCAGGTGCACGAGATCATCGATACCATCAGCGACATCGCCAGCCAGACCCACCTGCTGGCCTTCAATGCGGCGATCGAGGCGGCGCGCGCCGACGAGCACGGGCTCGGATTCTCGGTGGTCGCCAACGAGGTGCGCAAGCTG
>DAMCRY010000459.1:0-2832 GCA_032115075.1 Massilia sp. | reverse complement strand
GGTGATCCCGTCCCACCCCGAGACCGGTCGCAGCATCGGGGTCGGCCAGTACCACGTGGAGCTCAAGCTGTGAACCCTGCGACGAAGCGCATCCTTGCCTGCCTGGCGCTGCTGCCGGCGCTGCTGGCCGCCCCCGGCCGTGCCGCCGAAGCCGCCGCCCCCGCCGGGCCGCGCGCGATCTGGACCTGGGAGGAAGACAGCTACGCCATGCTGCAGCAACCGGCCCAGGCCGGGCGCGCCATCGTCTTCCTGAAGGCGAAATCGGTGGACACGGTGTTCCTGTACGCCGACGCCCACGATGGGCGCAACCTGATCGTGTCCAACCCCGCCGCGTACCGGCGCCTGCTGCGGCGCATGCATGCGGCCGGCCTGAAGGTCTACGCCCTGCTCGGCTCGGGCTACCTGCACACCGAGCGCTACGTGCTGCCCCGCCACCATGCGGACGCCGTGGCGATGCTGCAGCGCGTCCTCGACTACAACCGCAGCGCGGCGCCGGAGGAACGTTTCGACGGCGTCAACGTCGACATCGAGCCGCACATCCTCGACGCCTGGTCCACCCGCAAGATGGAACTGCTGGCGGGTTTCCTCGACATGTCGGACGCCCTGATGCGCACCGTGCGCGCATCGGGCCAGGCGTTGCCGGTCGGTCCGGCGATCCCGTTCTGGCTCGACGGCATCCAACTGGAATGGCAGGGCAAGCGCAAGCCGGTCAGCCAGCACACCCAGGACATCTACGACTACGTGGCGCTGATGGACTACCGCGACCACGCCGAAGGCGGCGACGGCATCGTCAGCCACGCGCTGGACGAGCTGCGCTACGGCGGCGCCATCGGACGCAAGGTCCTGGTCGGCGTCGAGACCCTGCCGAATGCGATCAAGAAGGTGTCGTTCCACCACTTGGCGGAAACCGACCTCGAACGCGAACTCGGCAAGACGCGGGCGGCCGTCGGCGCCATGCCCGCATTCGGCGGCTTCGTCGTCCACCATTACGGGTCCTACCGCAGGTGGCTGGGACTCGATTGAAGCGATAGAACGCCTGCACCGTTGTCTCTTGGCAACACAACTGCAAATTTTTACGTTAAGAATACGTTAACAGTGTGAATATTCACACTAACATGCTCTGCAGCCCTGTCTCTGATGTAGGATTGCTCCTACATAATTTTTTACCGGAAATCACATCGTGAATCTTCGGCAAGAAGACTCGTCACATTCGGCCGGTGGGCGGCATGTGTCGCACGGTTCACAACCTTTCAGAAACAGAGACATGAATAATCTAAAAATCGGCCAGCGTTTGGCCCTTGGCTTCGGCGTCGTCGTCGCATTGATGCTGGCCGTGGTCGCCATGGGTGTGAACGCCCTGGCGGACATGGAAGACTCGATCGAGAACATCGTCAGCGACAACAACGTCAAGATCGAAGCCCTGTCCGACCTGCGCAATGCCGAACAGAAGCTGGCCATCGCCGTGCGCGACCTGACCATGGTCACCGACGAGAAATCGATGGAGGCGGCCGACGCACGCATGGCACTGGCTTCCAGCGAATATGCCAGGTCGATGGCCATCCTGCGCGAACGCGTCCGTTCCGAAAAGGGCCAGCGGATGCTGGCCGACATTGCCGCCGGCGAGGCGGCCGCCATGCCCCAGTTCCAGGTCGCGCGGCAGTATGGCAAGAACAACGAGCTCGAAGCAGGCGTCAAGCACCTGATGGAAGTGGTGGCGCCGGCCGTGAGCAAGTGGATGGCCGCGATCGACACGCTGATCGAGCACCAGACGCGCGAAAACGGCAAGGAGCAGGAGGAAGCCCAGGCCTCCTATGTCCAGGCCAGGGGCGCCCTGCTCGGCCTGGGCCTGGTCGCCGCGCTGGCCGCGGTCGGCATCGCCTGGACCACCACGCGTTCGATCACCCGCCCGATGAACGAAGCCGTCGCCATCGCCGAGACGGTGGCGTCCGGCGACCTGACCAGCACGATCACGGTCGGCTCGCGCGACGAGACCGGACAGCTGCTGCAGGCGCTGAGCACCATGAACGACAAGCTGCAGGCGATCGTCGCACGGGTGCGCGCCAGCACCGACACCATCGCCACCGCGTCGGGCGAGATCGCCGCCGGCAACCTCGATCTCTCCTCGCGCACCGAGCAGCAGGCCAGCGCGCTCGAAGAAACCGCCTCGTCGATGGAAGAGCTGACCACGACCGTGAAGCAGAACGCCGAGAACGCGCGCCAGGCCAATGCCCTCGCGGCCGGCGCTTCCGGCATCGCCCTGCAGGGCGGCGAAGTGGTGTCGCGCGTGGTCGACACGATGAGCTCGATCGACGCCTCGGCCAAGAAGATCGTCGACATCATCGGTGTCATCGACGGCATCGCCTTCCAGACCAACATCCTGGCGCTGAACGCCGCCGTGGAAGCGGCGCGCGCCGGCGAACAGGGCCGCGGCTTCGCGGTGGTCGCCTCGGAAGTGCGCAACCTGGCGCACCGCTCGGCCGCCGCCGCCAAGGAGATCAAGGTCCTGATCTCGGACTCGGTACGGAAAGTGGAAAGCGGCACCCAGCTGGTCGGCGAAGCCGGCGCCACCATGGAGCGCGTGGTACAGAGCGTGCGCCAGGTGAACGACATCATGGCCGAGATCTCGAGCGCCAGCAGCGAGCAGGAACAGGGCATCGAGCAGATCAACCAGGCCATCAGCGAGATGGACATGGTCACCCAGCAGAACGCCGCCCTGGTCGAGGAAGCGGCGGCCGCGGCGCAGTCGCTGCAGGAGCAGTCGGACGTGCTGGCCGATACCGTCAGCGTGTTCAAGGTGCGCGGCGCAGCTTCCGCCGGCCAGGCCGGCGTGGG
>DAMCRY010000458.1:0-2841 GCA_032115075.1 Massilia sp. | reverse complement strand
CTCGCCCGGCGCGACGGCCAGGTCGAGTCCGTGCAGGGCGGGCTGCGCGTCGCGACTTGCCGCCAGGTGGCGGACCGTGAGGTTCTCGAGCCGGAATGTCATCGTGCGCCGCCGATCCGGACGATTACTTCAGCAGGCCGGCGTTGCGTGCCGCCGTTTCGATCGCCGAATAATTCGCGGTCCTGGTCGGGACGAACTTGCTGGCGCGCTGCAGGTCGAGGATCTGCTTGCCTTCCGGGGTCGACTCGTCCAGCGCCAGGAAGGCGTCGAGGATCTTCTTCTTCAGGGCCGGGTTCATGTCGCTGCGCACGGTCCAGTTGTAGTCGTAGTAGCCCGGGGTGGTGTAGAACACGCGCACGACCTTCGGATCGACCTTCTTCGCTTCGACCAGCTTTTCCCACACCGAGATGTTCAGGGCGCCGGCATCGACCTTGCCGCCCGCGACCGCGGCCACGGTGGCGTCATGCGCGCCCGAGAACGCCACGCGCTTCAGGTCGGTGTCCGGGTTGATCCTGGCGCCCAGCAGGAAGGAACGCGGCATCAGGTGGCCCGAGGTCGACGATTCCGAGCCGAAGGACAGGGTCTTGCCTTTCAGGTCTTCCAGCTTGGTGATGGCCGGGTTGGTGGTGATGAAGACCGAGCGGAACTTCTCGTCCTCGGCGCGCTGCACCAGCGGCACCACCTGGCCCTTGCTGCGCACGTTGGCCTGCACGAAGGTGAAGCCGCCGAACCAGACCATGTCGAGCTTCTTGTTGACCAGGCCTTCCACCGAGGCCGCATAGTCGGTTACCGGGGTGAACTCGACCTTCAGGCCGGTCGCCTTGGCCAGGTAGTCGCCCAGCGGCTTGAACTTGCGCTGCAGCTCGGTCGGCGCTTCGTCGGGGATGGCGGAGACGCGCAGCACGCCCGGCATGTTCTGGGCATGGGCGCCGGCGGCGGCGAACATCAGGCCGGCCGCGGCGGTGGCGGCGAACAGGGTTTTCAGGGCACGCGCAGGCGAGAAGGACGTCATTTTTGGCTTTCTTGTAGTGTGCTGGGTTGTGTGTCGGACATGCCGTGAACCGCCATCGTCACGCGCGCACGGCAGCGCAGGCTGCAAAACGCGGCGAAAACGCGAATCCGCTATCATGGCAAAAACTGCAACGTCGGTTTTCGGCAAACCAAATGCCATGACGCATGGTGCGGTGTGGCGGCACGAATGATAACGCTTATGCACATCTCCTGCACGGAAGACCGCCCGCGCGCCGCCAATGCCCACGTGGCCGACGAGCTGCACGCGGGCCTGGCGGCGCCAGAAGCCTGGATCTCGCCCAAGTTCCTCTACGACGCGCTCGGCTCCAAGCTGTTCGAAGCGATCTGCGAGCTGCCCGAGTACTACCCGACCCGCACCGAGGCGGCGATCTTCGCGCGCCACGGGGCCGAGATCGCCCGCGTGGCCGGCACCGGCAGCACCCTGGTCGACCTCGGCGCCGGCAACTGCGCCAAGGCGGCCTCGCTGTTCCCGCTGCTCCAGCCGGCCCAGTACGTGGCGGTCGACATCTCGAGCGAGTTCCTGTGCGACGCCCTGGTGCGCCTGCGCCAGCGCTTCCCGCACATCGCGATGGAAGGGCTGGGCATGGATTTCTCGAACCGCTTCGAGCTGCCGCCCCGGGTACGCGCCGAGCGGCGCCTGTTCTTCTATCCGGGCTCCTCGATCGGCAATTTCACGCCCGAGGAAGCCCAGGCCTTCCTGCGCCGCCTGCGCCTGCAGTGCGGCGACGATGGCGGCGTACTGATCGGCGTCGACCTGGCCAAGGACAAGGCGGTCCTGGACGCGGCCTACGACGACGCGCTCGGCGTCACGGCCGCCTTCGACCTGAACGTGCTGCGCCACGTGAACCGCCTGATCGGCGCCGACTTCGACATCCGTGCCTGGCGCCACCACGGCTTCTACAACGCCGCGCGCGGCCGCGTCGAGATGCACCTGGAGGCGCTGCGCCGGCAGGAGGTGCGCTGGCAGGGAGGCGGGCGCGTGTTCCAGGCCGGCGACTGCATCCATACCGAGAACAGCTACAAGTACCAGCAGGCCGATGCGATCGCGCTGCTGGAGCGCGCCGGCTTCGAGGCGACCCGGGTGTGGACGGATCCGCAGCGCTGGTTCGCGGTCATTCATGCACAAGCGCACGCACAAGCGCATGCACAAGCGCATGCACAAGCGCCTGCAGAAGTGCATGCGCAAGCGCGCGCAGGGGCGGGTGATTGATGGGTATCGGGCAGCGCGAAGACCTGATCCATGCGTTCCAGCGGGTGCGTGCGCGTTCGCTCGAGATCGCGGCGCCGCTGTCGGGCGAGGATTGCTGCGCCCAGTCGATGCCCGACGCCAGTCCGGTCAAGTGGCACCTGGCGCATACGAGCTGGTTCTTCGAGACCTTCATCCTCGAACCGCATGAGCCCGGCTTCGCGCCCTTCCATCCGGCCTTCCGGGTGCTGTTCAATTCGTATTACAACGGGGTCGGCGACAAGCACCCGCGCCCGCGCCGCGGCCTCCTGACCCGGCCGTCGCTGGACGAGGTGCGCGCCTACCGCCTCGACGTCGACCGCCGCATGGCGCGCCTGCTCGGCGACGGAGCGGGCGGCGAGGTGGCGGCCCTGGTCGAACTCGGCCTGCAGCACGAGCAGCAGCACCAGGAACTGATGCTCACCGACCTCAAGCACCTGCTGGCCCAGAATCCGCTGTACCCGGCCTATACGCCGCAGGCGCTGGAAGCCGGCGAGCCGCCGGGGGCGCCGGCCTGGATCGACTTCGACGGCGGCCTGGCCGAGATCGGCCACAAGGGCACGGGCTTTTGCTTCGACAACGAG
>DAMCRY010000457.1:0-2863 GCA_032115075.1 Massilia sp. | reverse complement strand
GCGGCCAGGCGCTGGCCGGCGCCGCTGTCGCGAAGAACGATCCCTGGGCGCGCGCCCAGGGCATCGTCGACCAGTTCAGGAAACCGCTGGTCTTCCCGAAGCGCGACTTCCTCATCACCGCCTATGGCGCCGAGCCTTGCGCCGCGGTCATGGTGACCGGTTATGTGGCCGACCACGAAGAGGGCAAGGTCAGCACCCCGGCGCCGGGCGCCAAGGACTGCTACGCCGCGATTGCCGCGGCCATTGCCGCCTGCAGCGCGGCGGGCGGCGGCCGGGTCGTCATCCCGGCCGGTAACTGGCTGGTGAAGGGCCCGATCGTCCTGAAATCGAACGTCAACGTGCACCTGGCCAAGGGCGCCCACGTCTACTTCAGCAACGACCCCGAAGATTTTGCGAAGTATGGCGACTACGACTGCGGCCCGAACGGCAAGCTGGTGATCTCGCGCTGGCAGAGCAACGACTGCCTGAACTACTCGCCGATGGTCTACGCCTATGGGCAGAACAACATCGCGCTCACCGGCGAGGACTGGACCAGCATCCTCGACGGCCAGGGCGGCGTGCCGCGCGCCGACGGCGAGACCTGGTGGGACTGGAAGGGCAAGCGCAAGGGCGTGGCCGGAAAGAAGCCGAACCCGCAGCGCACGCAGATCGCCGTCAACCCGCTCAATGCGGCCTCGATCCGGGCCGTCGCCCCGAACCTGAGCGACGCCCAGGTCGCGCTCATGGAGGGCAAGAACGACAAGTGGCGCACCGACGAAGCCTACCTGCCGACCCTCTCGGAAGCCGGCGTGCCGGCGGCGAAGCGCGTGTTCGGCCGCGGCCACTACCTGCGTCCCTGCATGGTCGAACTGATCGGCTGCACCGACGTGCTGCTGCAGGGCTACCAGCTGAACCAGACGCCGTTCTGGCAGCACCACCCGGTCAACTGCAGCAAGCTCGAGATCCGTGGCGTGCACATGGACAGCATGGGCCCGAACAGCGACGGCTTCGATCCGGAAGCCTGCAACACCGTGCTGGTCGACGGCTGCACCTTCAACAGCGGCGACGACTGCATCGCGATCAAGGCCGGCAAGAACCTCGATACCCAGTTCGGGCCGACCCAGAACGTGGTGATCCAGCACTGCGTCATGAACAGCGGCCACGGCGGCGTGACCCTGGGCAGCGAAATGTCGGGCGGGATCCAGCACGTGTATGCGCAGGACATCGAGTTCCGTAACACGCATTGGGCTACCGATCCCCTGAACACCGCGATCCGTCTCAAGACCAACATGAACCGCGGCGGTTTCCTGCGCCACTTCTACGTGCGCAACGTGACGATGCCGAACGGCGTGAACCTCAAGCCGCAGTTCTACACGCCGATCCCGGGCTCGCCGATCGCGCCGAAGTCGGTGGGCTCCGGCGCCGGCGCCGTGATCACCTTCGACTGCGACTACGCGCCGAACGCCGACAACGTGCGCACCCGCCCGCCGGTGGTGGAGCACATCCACATCTCGGGCGTCAAGGTGGGCAACGTCGCCACGAAGGACGGCCCGCGCTCCTGCTACCAGGCGGTGCTGCTGCTCGGCCCCGTCGCCTTCGACTACAACGGCGCGCAGCCGGCCGAGATCCTGCCGATCCGCGACGTCACCATCACCGACTGCGACTTCGGCACGCCGGTCAATGCGGCGCAGCCGATCTATGTCTACAACGCGCGCAACGTAAAGCTGAGCAACGTGACCATCGGCGGCAGGGTCTACGACACGACGCTGTCGGCATAGGACGGAGCCAGACTCAGCGTGGGATATGCGGTTCGGTGACCGGAGCGCCACCGTCCTGCACGCGGCGCGATGTCCCGACGACGCCGTTGATGGCGGCGGCGGCCTCGTCGGCGTGCGCCATCGGTAGGAAAACCGGGACGCCGCGCATCCCGGGACGCTCCAGTGTCAGGATCAGCCCCTTGACCTCGTCCTGGCACGCCGAAGCCCGCGCGCCAAGGATTTCCGACCAGGCGAAATGGGCGGCGTGGTCGGTCGGACTATTCCCTTCGATATGGTGCAGGCCATGGCGGTCCAGCCAGCAGTAGACGAAATAATGGTGCTTCGGCGCCGAGCGCAGGAGGCGGAAGTAGCCGAGGCAGGCCGCCACGACGGCCGCCACACCTGCAGCCAGGCCGCCCTTTCCGCTCGCCGTGAAGAGCATTAGCATGCCCGCAACGAGCAGCGTCATAACGAGAAGGTAAGCAGCATTCGCCCTGCCGCTGCCGGAACCGTCGATCTTCTCGTATGCCAGGACAGCCATGTCGCGCTCTTCCACCGGCCCTCCTTGTCGATCCAGGAACATGCACAGTGTACGACTTGTCGCGCCGTATGCGGGGCTTGCAGCGACCGACCCGATTGGTCAGCCCGACGCTACGTCCCTACGCACGCCGAGGTCCGTGCCGCTCACGCCGGCCGTGTCTCGGTCCCTTCGCCGCGCGTGACGTGCAGCATACGGCTCGGCATGCGCACCTTGGCGGTATGCCACACGCCGCGCGGCACCACGACGGCGCCGCTACCTTCCAGGACGATCTTATCGACCTCGCTGCCGCGCTCGAGCTGCAGCTCGACCGCGCCGGACAGCAGGTAGACGAATTCGTCGCCCTGCGGATGCATTTCCCAGGTCGGCCAGTCCTGCGTACAGCAGAATTCGCTGATCAGCCAGCCCTTGCCCCAGGCCGCTAGTTCGGACGGGGGCAGCTGCCAGAAGGTGTCGCCCGGCAGGCGCTGCGCCATGCCGTCGTCTGCCAGGTGCACATAGGTGTGTTGCGGGTCGAGGACCATGGCGGCTCCGCTATGAAAGGGGATCCGCCAATACTATCACCGCCGCGGCGGCGCCGGCCCGGCGG
>DAMCRY010000456.1:311-2883 GCA_032115075.1 Massilia sp. | reverse complement strand
GGCGAGCAAGGCGGCAGCCTGCTCCGCGCCGCCGGCCAGGCGCAGGCCGTCGAACAGGCCGGCGCAAGCCTGCTCGAACGCCAGGCGCCGCTGGGCGACCGGGTTGACGTACAGGGCGCTCGGGCGCATGGCCTCGGGCTGCGCTCGCGCACCTTCCTGCTGGGACATCCTTTTCTCCTGAGAAGCAAACAGCGACAAAACGCCGGCAAGTGTGCCATAAAGCCATGGGCCGGCATAGCGGAACATCGGCGCGAACTTCTCCTCTGTGTGTGGAAGCGCACCGTCGCAGCCGCCTCCTGCGGTGAATACTCTCCCGGTCGATTGAAACGTTCATGGGAGTATGTGATGGCAAATCAGGATGACGTGGCAAACAAGCAGAAGGCGATCCAGAGCCGCCAGGACCAGCAGGACGGCAGCATGCAGAAAGCCGAGAACAGCGAGGCCGCCCAGACCGGCATCCAGCAGCCGGCCCCGCCGTTCCCGGAGCAGCACCTGGCCAAGCCGGGCCTCGAGGCCCAGATGGACCTCAAGCCGAAGTTCATGGCCGAACACTACAAGGGCAGCGGCAAGCTGCAGGGAATGACGGCGATCGTCACCGGCGCCGATTCCGGCATCGGCCGCGCGGTCGCGGTGCTGTTCGCGCGCGAGGGCGCCGACGTGGCCGTGATGTACCTGAACGAACACGAGGACGCCGCCGAGACCAAGCGCTGCATCGAAGCCGAGGGCCGCCGCTGCGTGACCATCGCGGGCGACGTCAAGGATGCCGCGTTCTGCAACGAGGCGGTGGAAAAAGTGGTCGCCGAGTTCGGCCGCCTCGACATCCTGGTCAACAACGCCGCCTTCCAGGAGCATGCCAGCTCGCTGCTCGACATCACCGAGGAGCGCCTCGACGAGACCTTCCGCACCAATATCTACGGCTACTTCCACATGGCGCGCGCCGCCCTGCCCTACCTGAAGCAGGGCTCGTCGATCATCAACACCGGCTCGGTGACCGGCCTGAAGGGCTCGAAGCAGCTGCTCGACTACTCGAGCACGAAGGGTGCGATCCACGCCTTCACCATGTCGCTGGCCGCCAGCCTGCTCGAGCAGGGCATCCGCGTCAACTGCGTGGCCCCGGGCCCGGTGTGGACGCCGCTGAACCCGGCCGACCAGTCGCCAGAGAAGATCAAGGAGTTCGGCGCCAGCACCACCTTCGGGCGCGCCGCCCAGCCCGAGGAACTGTCGCCGGCCTACGTGTTCCTGGCCTCGCCGGTGTGCTCGGGCTACATCACGGGCATCGTCCTGCCGGTGACGGGCTCGGTGGGCGAATGACGGGACCACGGCAACCATAAGGAGATAAGGAGACTTCTATGCCGCGCAGCATGTGGAAAGGCGCCATCAGTTTCGGCCTGGTGCACATCCCGGTCGATATGTACCCGGCCGTCGACAACAAGGGGCTGGACCTGACCATGCTCGACCGGCGCGACTTCTCGCCGGTCGGCTTCAAGCGCTACAACAAGGGCAACGGTAAGGAAGTCTCCTGGGACGACATCGTCAAGGGCTACGAGTACACCAGCGGCGAGTACGTGGTGCTGTCGGACGAGGACCTGCGGCGGGCCAATCCGGAAGCGACCCAGACCATCGACATCGTCGCCTTCGTCGATGCCGAGGACGTCTCGCTGCTGTACTTCGAGCAGCCCTACTACCTCGCGCCCGGCAAGGGCGGCGACAAGGTCTACGCCCTGCTGCGCGAGACCTTGCGCAAGGCCGGCAAGATCGGCATCGCGCGCGTCGTCATCCGCGTCAAGCAGCACCTGGCGGCCCTGGTCTGCGTCGGCGACACCATCGTGATGAACACGCTGCGCTACGCCGACGAGATCCGCGACGCCGGCGACCTGAAGATCCCCGCCAGGAACGACAGGAAGGTGGCCGTCACCGACAAGGAACTCAAGATGGCGATGGCCCTCGTGCAGGGCATGGCCGAGGACTGGGATCCGGAGCAGTACCACGACACCTACCGCGAGGACGTCATGGCCCTGATCGAGAAGAAGGTCAAGGCCCACCAGACCAAGACCATCACCATGCCCGAGCCGGGCGAGACGAAGCGCGAGACCGGCAAGGTCATCGACCTGGTCGCGCTGCTGCAGGCCAGCCTCGGCAAGAAGCCGTCGAAGGCCACCACCGCCGACGCGGACGAGGACGACGACGGCGGCGACGACGATCCGCCGCCGAAGAAGCGCCGCCCCGCCGCCGAAGACGACGACGAGGAAGAAGCCCCGCCGCGCACCCGCCGGACCGGCAGCCACGGCGTCGACCGGGTTGCCGCCAGCGGCGCCGCGCCGAAGCGCAAGAGTGCGGCCAAAGCCGCGGCCAAGCCGGCCGCAAAATCGGCCACCAAGCCCGCGGCAAGGAAGGCCGCTGCGAAATCCACCGGTGCACCGTCGACCGCACCTGCGCGGCGCAGGAAGGCGGCCTAGCGGATGGATGCATTCATCGACTTCCTCCAGTGGCCGGCCATGCTGGTCACCCTCGTCGCCGCCTACCTGATCGGTTCCAAGCGCGCCAAGCGCCGCGTACTCGGCTTCTGCACCTT
>DAMCRY010000456.1:0-246 GCA_032115075.1 Massilia sp. | reverse complement strand
GCTATGGATCATCTGGGGCATCCACGACGAGGCCTGGGCCCTGATCGCGCTGCAGGCCGCGCTGATGGTGACCAACATCCGCGGCATCTTCAAGAACGAGCATGCCGGCGAAACCAGCCGGCAAAGCTAGCGGGGCCGCGTGACGTGGGCGTCGCGCGCCGCGCGCCAGCCGAGCGCCGCTTCGATGCGGCGGCGGTAGCGCGTGTCGATGTGGGCCGGCGTGCGGCGCACGTAGCGCTCGGCCTC
>DAMCRY010000455.1:0-2895 GCA_032115075.1 Massilia sp. | reverse complement strand
GTCGCCAGCATTCACAACACAGGAGAAGACAGGTATGTTCAGTCACGTCATGGTCGGGTCGAACGACATCGCACGCTCGAAGCGCTTCTACGACGCCGTGCTCGGCACGCTCGGCGTGGGCGCGCCCTTCGAGAACACCGCCCCGAGCGGCCAGTCCCGGCTGTTCTATCGCCACGACGGCGGCAGCTTCGGCGTGACCGAGCCGATCAACGGCGAAGCGGCCTGCTTCGCCAACGGCGGCACCATCGGCTTCAAGTGCGCGTCGCCGGAACAGGTCCAGCAGTTCCATGACGCCGCGGTCGCGCATGGCGGCAGCAGCTGCGAGGAGCCGCCCGGCCTGCGCGAGGGCAGCATGGGGGCGATGTACCTGGCCTATGTGCGCGACCCGGACGGCAACAAGCTGTGCGCCCTGCATCGTCCGAAGCAGGCCTGAAAGCGAACAGGCCTTCCCGCGCACGCGGGAGGGCCGCATGCGGCATGCACGCCGGCGCAGGCCGGAAACGCGGCTCCTCAGTGACTCAACTGTAATCGCGCAGGACGGTGTACGCGCCGTTCCTCGATTCGACGAGGGAGTAGGCATCGACCTTCCACAGGACCGGCGGTCCTTCCGCGGGAGGCGCCGCCCCGCCGGCGCGGCGCGCCATCGTCACATGCGGACGGTAGCGCCGCGCCTCCGGCTGCAGGCCGAGCGCCACCAGCGCGTCCGACAGGCGCGCGTGCAAGGCCGCAAGGCCAGGCGGCGTCAGGTCCGGTTCGAGCACCGCGATCCCGTTGTGCCACAGCGCGGCGTGGGTGAGATCGAGGCGGAAGGGTTCGAAGGGAACGGCGAAACCCTCCAGCAGTTCGGGCAGCCGTTCGCTCGGCAGGGCGCCGAGAAAGTGCAGGGTGACGTGCAGCTTGTCCGAATGGACGGGTGAGGCGCCCTTCGGCCAGTTCCAGGCGTCGCGCCACTGCGTGAGCAGATGGCGCACGCCCGGATCGGGCCACAGGGCCAGGAACAGACGGGTGGTTTCCGGTTTCCCGTCCATGGCTGGCCCTAGAAGCAGTGTTCCGGCGCCGGGAAGCTGCCGTCCTTGACCGCCGCCACGTAGGCCGTGACGGCGCCGTCGATGCTGGTCTGGCCTTCCATGAAGTTGCGCACGAAGCGCGCCTTGCGGCCCGGGAAGACGCCCAGCAGGTCGTGCATCACCAGCACCTGGCCGGAGCAGTCGGGGCCGGCGCCGATGCCGATGGTCGGGATGGCCAGCAGTTCGGTGACTTCCTTGCCCAGTAGCGCCGGGATGGCTTCCAGCACCACCAGCGAGGCGCCGGCCGCCTGCAGCGCCAGGCCGTCGGCCTTCAGCTGCTCGGCCGCGGCGTCGGTCTTGCCCTGCACCTTGAAGCCGCCGAAGGCGTGCACGAACTGCGGGGTCAGGCCGATGTGCGCGCACACCGGGATGCCGCGCTCGACCAGGAAACGCACGGTCTCGGCCAGCCAGGCGCCACCTTCGATCTTGACCATCTGGGCGCCGGCGCGCATCAGGGTCACGGCATTGTTGTAGGCCTCGACCGGGGTGGTGTAGCTGCCGAAGGGCATGTCGGCCAGCACCAGCGCCAGCTTGTTGCCGCGTGCGACCGAGGCCGTGTGGTAGGCCACGTCCGCCACCGTCACCGGCAGGGTCGAGTCGTAGCCGGCGCAAACCATGCCCAGCGAATCGCCGATCAGGAGCACCTCGACGCCGCAGCGGTCCATCAGCGAGGCGAAGCTGGCGTCGTAGGCGGTCAGCATGGTGATCTTGTCGCCTGCCGCGCGCATGGCCAGCAGCGAGGGCGCGGTCACGGCCTTGCGCACCGGCTTGGGTGCGTCGTTGGTGGCTGGGTCCTGGCCCTGCAGATAAGCGCTCATGGGAATCCTTTAAAACGAACGTTCGGAAAACGCGTAGTGTAATCCGGCAGCGCAGAATGTGCAGGGGCGGTGCAGGAAAGCGTTCAGGAACGGAAAATAAAATACACCGCGCCGACGAGGCACAGCGCCGCCCAGACGTAGTCGAGCTTGAAGGGCTCGTTCATGTACAGCATGGCGAAGGGGACGAACACGCTCAGGGTGATCGCTTCCTGCATGATCTTCAGCTGCGCGAGGCTGAACTGGGTATGGCCGATGCGGTTGGCGGGCACCTGCAGCAGGTACTCGAACAGGGCGATGCCCCAGCTCACCAGGGCGGCGACGTACCAGGCGCGGTTGTTCAGGCTCTTCAGGTGGCCGTACCACGCGAAGGTCATGAAGATGTTCGACAGCACCAGCAGGCCGGCGGTCTGGAACCAGATGGGCAGGCCCATGGTCAGCCGATCTTCTCGACCGCCTGGCGGGCGACCAGCGGCAGGTAGTCGTGGATGGGCCCGACGCCCGGGATGACGATGCCCGGCGCGATCTCGGCCAGGGGCGCCAGCACGAAGCCGCGCTCGTGCATGCGCGGATGCGGCACGACCAGGCTGTCGCTCGTGATGATTTGATCGCCGTACAGCAGCAGGTCGAGGTCGAGCGTGCGCGGCGCGTTGCGGTAGGGGCGTTCGCGGCCGTGCGCCTGCTCGATGTCCTGCAGCGCGGCCAGCAGTTCGAAGGGATCGAAGGCGGTGTCGATGCAGGCCACCGCGTTGATGTAGTCGGGGCCGCTCGAGTCGACCGGCGCGGTGCGGTACAGGCCCGAGGTTTCGACCACCATCGTGCCGTCCAGCAGGGCGAGCCTGCGCAGCGCGTCCAGCACATTGGCCTGGGCGTCGCCGAGGTTTGCGCCGATGCCGACGTAGGCGATCATTCCTCGCCGCCGCCTTGCGCCGGTGCCGATGTGCCTTCGCCGCCGCCGTTGCCGCGACGGGGACCGCGGCGCGGCGGGCGCTTGCGCTTCTGGCCCGCGCCCT
>DAMCRY010000454.1:0-2918 GCA_032115075.1 Massilia sp. | reverse complement strand
GCCCTGGTTGCGCGCGATCGTCACGCCGTGGGCGTCGAAGATGCCGACCAGCCAGCTCGGCTCGAGCGCGCCGTTGGCGAACACGCGCTCGAAATAGCGGGCGTCGAAGACCTGGCTGACGACGTAGCGCTTGCCGGCGCCTGGCGGGGAGGGCACGTCCACCGAGACCACGGCGCGCCCGGAAGTCGGGCCGCTGAAGAAGCCGGACACGCGGGTGCGGCCGCTGTCCAGCACCTCGGCGGCAAACGGACGGGTGGTGCCGGCCAGCGCGGTGCCATAGGGCTTGAGGGTGTTGAAGATCGGACGGGTCTGCTCGTCGACCAGGGTGGTCCAGGTCATGCCGGCCTCGCCGTTCAGGCGCCTGGCGAGCCGGTAGACGCGGGGATAATTTTCGTCGGCCAGGCTCTCCGACTGCGCGATGGTGCGCAGCAGGGCTTCCGCCACCGCGATCTCGCGGTCGACCACGAGCGCCGTCGCGCGCGCCGTTTCCTGCACCCGCCGGATGCGCGATTCGCGTTCCCAGTCCAGCAGCATGGACACCCCGATCCAGAACGCCAGGACGACGGGAATCAGGATGGCCGCGGCCATCAGGTACAGGTAGGTGCGGGTCTTCATGCGGGCGGGCGCTGGTCGTGGTCGCGGAGAAGAAGGTGCCGGCATTGTCAATTGGCAACGCCGGCAAGCTTAACAGAATCGTACCTGTTCAGGGAGCGTTTTCTTCAATCGGCCGGGCCGCCCGGCCCGGGGCCTACAGGATCGGCGTGCCGCCGGTCACGGCGATGCGCGCGCCGGAGATGTAGCTGGCCTGGCTGGACGCCAGCATCACGTAGACGGGCGCGACCTCGGCCGGCTGGCCGGGGCGCTTCATCGGCACCTGCTGGCCGAAGCTTTCGACCTGGTCGGGCGGCATGGTGGCCGGGATCAGCGGGGTCCAGATCGGGCCGGGCGCGACCGAGTTGGCGCGGATGCCTTTCTCGGCCAGCAGCTGGGCCAGGCCGGCCGTGAAATTGGCGATCGCCCCCTTGGTCGCGGCATAGGCGAGCAGGGTCGGCTTCGGGTTGTCGGAGTTGATCGAGGTCGTGTTGATGATCGACGAGCCCGGCTGCATGTGCGGTACCGCGGCCTTGCAGATGTGGAACATGGCCGTGATGTTCACCTTGAAGGTGTAGTCCCATTCCTCGTCCGGGATCTCTTCGAGCGAATCGTGGGTCATCTGGAAGGCCGCGTTGTTCACCAGCACGTCGATGCGCCCGAAGGCTTCCACGGCCTTCGCCACGATGGCGCGGCAGTGCGCCGGGTCGGCCAGGTCGCCCGGCACCAGCACCGCCCGGCGACCCGCCTCCTCGACCAGGCGCCGGGTTTCCTCGGCATCCTCGTGCTCGTTCAGGTAGGAGATCAGCACGTCCGCGCCCTCGCGCGCGAAGGCCAGGGCCACGGCGCGCCCGATGCCGCTGTCGGCGCCCGTGATCAGCGTCGCCTTGTCCTTCAGCTTGCCGGAGCCGACGTAGCTGGTCTCGCCGTGGTCGGCTTGCGGGGTGAGTTCGGCTTCGGTACCCGGCGGTTGCTGCTGCTGCGTGGGTTGGTTCATCGCATTCTCCGTTCAATGTTTGAGGTAGCGGGGGCGCGCCGCCTGCGCGGAACCCTCCGTCGTGGCGCCGGACGCGCCGTCCGGCATCGTGTCCGGCACATTTTCCTGCATGTCGTCCGGGGTGGTTTCGTTGGCCGCGGCCCCGGCCGTCTTGTCGCCGCGCACGCCGCGCACTTCCTGCGCCTCCTGGAGCAGCACGTGCTGCGGGCGCGGCGCCATCGAGATGCCGAGGTCGGCGAACATCTGCATGGCTTCCAGGTTGATGGCCTGCTGGGTATCCATGTAGAGGTCGAAGTTCGCGTCGAGCATGGTGTAGACAATCTCGTACTCGATCCAGTTCTGGTCGACGGTCTTCAGGTGGGCGCGGTCGAAGCGGACCTTGTCCTGGCGCTTGATGATCTCGCCCAGCATGCCAGGCACCTTCGCGGCCAGCCGCGGCGGGGTGGCCGGGTTGGCGCGCAGGGCGAACACGATGCGGCGCGTCGTCATGCGGCGGTAGTTGAACACGGTGCTGCGCAGCAGTTCGGCGTTCGAGACCACGATCTGTTCGCCGCCCAGGGCGCGCAGGCGGGTGGTCTTCAGGCCCACGTGCTCCACCGTGCCGGAGTATTCCTTGGCCGAGATGAAGTCGCCGACCTCGAAGGGCTTGTCGACCGCGATCGACATCGAGGCGAACAGGTCGCCCAGGATGTTCTGCACCGCGAGGGCGATGGCCACGCCGCCGATGCCCAGGCTGGCGACGAAGGTGGTGACGTTGATCCCGAGGTTGGACAGCATGGCCAGCACGAATACCACCCAGACGGTGGTCTGCAGCAGCCAGATCACGACGGTATGCGCGACCGTAACCTGGTCGTCGACGGCGCCGCGGTTGTGCGCGAGGAAGTAGCGGCGCGCGCCGATCTTGACGGCGCGGTGCAGGAACATGGCGATCTGGATCCCGAGCGTGAAGAACCACAGGTGGCCGAGGCGGGTGTTCCACGGTTCCGGCAGGTCGAGCACCGACAGGCCGATCAGGATGGCGGTGACGATGATGGCGAAGGTACCGGTGTGCGCCAGGGTCTTGCTGAGCACCTGGGCGATGGTCCGGTGCTGGCTTTCTTCGCTCATGGCGCCGAGCCGGCGGCGGAACAGGATCAGCGCGCCGTGCATCAGCGCATAGCTGGCGACCGCGGCGCCGAGGGCGAACAGGGCGTTGGCCAGGGTGATGTCGAGGGAACGGAAAAAGTCGAAGAAACGATAATTCAAACCGGGCTCCTTTCGGATGGTCCGGCGCCGGCCGCGAGCCGGGCAGCGTGGTCAGGGCGGGCGGCGCGCGGCATGCGGCGCTGGA
>DAMCRY010000453.1:0-2929 GCA_032115075.1 Massilia sp. | reverse complement strand
GTCGTCGAACTGGCTGGCGGCATCGCGGCGGCTGCGGAAAGCGCGGTCGACCAGCATGGCGCGGTCGGCCAGGTGCAGGTCTTCCGGCACGCGCTGGCCGTTCGAGATGTAGTGCAGGTTCAGCTTCTGGCGGATCACGACGTCGAGCACGTTGCCGATCGAGGCGGCTTCGTCGAGCTTGGTCATGATGCAGCCGGCCAGGCCCGAGCCCTGGTAGGCGCGCACCACTTCGTTCAGGGTCTCGTTGGTGGAGGTCGCGTTCAGGCACAGCAGGCGTTTTACATCCGCGCCGGCGCCGGCCAGCATCGCCACCTGTTCCGTCACCATCTGGTCGCGCTGCGACATGCCGATGGTGTCGATCAGGACGGTGTGCTTGTTGCGCAGCTCTTTGAGGGCAATCCGCAGGTCGGCCTCGTCCTTCACCGAGTGCACCATCACGCCCAGGATCTTGCCGTAGATGCGCAGCTGCTCGTGGCCGCCGATACGGTAGGCGTCGGTGGTGATCAGGGCCAGCTTGTCGGGGCCGTGGCGCATCACGCAGCGCGCCGCCAGTTTGGCGGTGGTGGTGGTCTTGCCGACGCCGGTCGGGCCGACCAGGGCGAACACGCCGCCGCGGTTCAAGAGGTCGTCCTCGTTGGCGATGGTGGTGAGGTTGCGCGCCAGGACGGTCTTGATCCAGCGCAGCGCGTCGGCGGCGTCCTTGGTCGCCGGCATCTTGTCGATCAGGTAGCGCGCCAGCGTCGCCGAGAAGCCGGCGGCCAGCATCTCGCGCAGCACGGCGGCCTTCTGCGGCTCGCGCTGCTGGGTCGCGTTCCAGGACAGCTCGGCCAGCTGGGTTTCCATCAGGCCGCGCATGGCGCGGATCTCGTTCATCATGCCGCTCATCTCGGCGGCGGCCGATTCCTTGGCCTGGGCGATCGCGGCGCTCATCATCTGCGTCATGGCGGCCATGTCGATGCCCGCTTCCTGGCTTGGTGCGCGGCGGTTGACGTAGGTCGGCGGGATTTCCTCGGGCGCGGGGGCGGCGCGGCGCTCGACATAAGGCTGGCCGGCGAACGGGTCCAGCATCGGCTTCGGCGCTGCAGGGCGCGCCACGGTCTGGCGCGGCTCCGGATCGCGCGCGGCGGCGGCGAAGGCGCTGCGCGAGAAGGTCGGTTCCGGGTCGTAGTCACGGTCGATGTCGTCGAAGGCGGCGAATGGCGCCGGCTGCGGCCGTTGTTCATCGTCAATGGCCGGGGCGGACAGCGAGGCGACGTCGTCGTTGTCCAGCGCCAGGATCTCGACCACGCCATCGACCGGACGGTTGGAGAGGATGACCGCGTCAGGGCCGAGCGCCTCGCGCACCTTGCGCAAGGCTTCACGGGAAGTAGCCGCTGTAAATTTCTTCACGTTCATCATTGTTCTCCGCACTTCAAAGGTCTGTTCTACGTTCGCCGCGGGCGCAACAGCCCGTCCATAGCCAGCATTATTGGCGATGCCGTAAGGAAACCATCGGGGGAAAAGGAAGGGGAAAAAGGCTTATTTCAAAAGGCGGAGGTTTGACACAAGAGGCTCGCCGGCCGACAAACAATATCGGAATCGCCGTGCGATGCAGCCAACGTCGCGCAATTTGCTTGATACGCACCCTATACCAACGTCATCCCGGCGCAGGCCGGGATCGAATTTCTCGTCCGGAGTCGGCGCTATCGACCAATTAACGAAATTGGGTTCGGCCTGCGCCGGAAGTCGTAGGCCCCAGTGGGGCGTACGACGGTTTTACGGGTAGGTGAACGAAATAGCGCAAGCGGCATAAAGCGCAGGATGAAAGAACCACCTTGCGCAGCTCTTCCCTCTTACATCGGCACGCCGACCAGGCTGGTCACCCGGATCGTCTTGGTCTCCGGCACCTCGTTGTGCGACAGCACCTTCAATTGCGGCACCGCGCGGCGCAGGAAGCGCGACAGCAGCACGCGCAGCGGGGCCGGCACCAGCAGCACCGGGGTCAGGCCCATCTGCTCCTGCTGCGCCGCCGCGTTGGCCGCCTGCTGGGCGATGGTGTCGGCCAGGCCCGGCTCGATGCCGGTGCCGTCGCCGCCCGCGCCCATGGCCTGCATCAGCAGGCGCTCGAGGCGGTTGTCCAGAGTCATCACCGACAGCTCGTTGGTGCCCGGGAACAGCTGCTGCACGATCGCGCGGCCCAGCGCCACGCGCACCATGGCGGTCAGCTCGTTCGGGTCCTGGGTCTGGCCGGCATACTCCGACAGCGACTCGATGATGGTGCGCATGTCACGGATGTGCACGCCTTCCTGGAGCAGGTTCTGCAGCACTTTTTGCAGGACCGACAGCGAGACGACCTTCGGCACCAGGTCCTCGACCAGCTTCGGGGTCGACTGCCCGAGGTGGTCGAGCAGGGACTGGACTTCCAGGCGGCCCAGCAGTTCCGAGGCGTGCATGGTGATCAGGTGGTTCAGGTGGGTGGCCACCACGGTGCCGGCGTCGACCACGGTGTAGCCCATGCTCTGCGCCTCGTCGCGCAGGCTGCCGTCGATCCAGGTGGCCGGCAGGCCGAAGGCCGGATCGACCGTCACCAGGCCCGGCAGCGTGCCGCTGGCCATGCCCGGATTGATCGCCAGGAACTGGCCGTTCATCGCTTCGCCGGTGCCAACTTCCACGCCCTTCAGGGTGATGCGGTAGGCCGATGGTTTGAGTTCCAGGTTGTCGCGGATATGCACCGGCGGCGCCAGGAAGCCGACTTCCTGGGCGAACTTCTTGCGAATGCCCTTGATGCGCTTGAGCAGTTCGCCGCCCTGGTTCTTGTCGACCAGCGGGATCAGGCGATAGCCGACTTCCAGGCCCAGGGTGTCCACCGCCATGACGTCCTGCCAGGTCGCCTCTTCCGACTCGGCCGGGGCGCCGTTGCCGCCCGCGCCGCCGGCGGCGGCCGCGGTCC
>DAMCRY010000452.1:0-2931 GCA_032115075.1 Massilia sp. | reverse complement strand
GCGGCGCATCCTGCACGTCTCCAGCGGGGCCGGGCGCAGCGCCTATCCCGGCTGGAGCGTGTACTGCGCCACCAAGGCGGCGCTCGACCACCACGCGCGCGCCATCGCGCTCGACGGCGATGCGCGGGTGCGCTGCGTCAGCCTGGCGCCGGGGGTGATCGATACCGACATGCAGGCCGAGATCCGGGCCACCCCGGACGCGCGCTTTCCGTTGAAGCAACGCTTCGTCGACATGAAGGAGGGCGGGGTGCTGGTAGCGCCGGGCGAATGCGCCGCGCAGCTGGTCGATTACCTGCTGGGCAAGCGATTCGGCGCCGAGCCGGTCGACGACCTGCGCAACTGACATCGCGGGTGGCGGCGGGCTCCGGCTACTGCCAGGCCAGCATGGTTTCGAAGAGCTCGGCCGGCACCGGGCGCGAGAACAGGAAGCCCTGGCCGTAGTCGCAGCCCGAGCGGCTCAGGCAATCGCACTGTTCCGGCGTCTCGACGCCTTCGGCGATGACCTTCAGGCCCAGCTTGTGGGCCATGACGATGATGGTGTCGGTGATGGTGCGGCTGAAGTTGTCGTGGACCAGCTCCTTGATGAAGGACTGGTCGATTTTCAGGTAATCGATGTCGAGGCGCTTCAGGTAGCTCATCGAGGAATAGCCGGTGCCGAAATCGTCGATCGACACCTGCATGCCGCTCGATTGCAGCGTGGCCAGCTTGGCCAGCACCGTGTCCGACAGGTTCAGCAGCAGGCCCTCGGTGATCTCGACGTTGATGCAGCGCGGACCGAGGCGGATCTCGCTCAGGTGCGCCACCCAGTCCGCGGCCTCGGATTGCGGCTGGAACTGGACCGGCGACTTGTTGATGCTCACCTGGAAGTCGCGGCCCAGCATCTCGGACCAGCGTTTCGAATAACGCGCCGCGGTGCGGAACACCCAGTCGCCGATCTCGTGGATCAGGCCCGATTCTTCCGCCACCTCGATGAAGGTGTCGGGCGACAGCAGGGCGCCGGATACATGGCGCCAGCGCAGCAGGGCCTCGGCCTTGACGATGCGGTTCGAGCTCAGGTCGACGATCGGCTGGAAGTGCAGCTCGAGCTGTTCGTCCGGTACGGCATGGCGCAGTTCGGCCAGCAGCTTGAGCCGGCGGATGGCCGCCGCCTGCATGTTCGCTTCGAAGAAGGTCAGCTGGTTGCGTCCGCCCGATTTGGAGCGGTACATGGCGTGGTCGGCATTGCGCATCAGTTCTTCCGGGTCGCGTGCGTCCTGGGGAAAGCGCGCGATGCCGATGCTGCCGGCGATGTACAGGAGTTCGGCCTGGATCTGGAACGGCTGGGCGAGCGCGTCGAGAATCGCCTGCGCGACCGCCTCGACATGGGCCAGTTCGCGCGTCTCGGTCAGGATCACCGTGAACTCGTCGCCGCCGAGCCGCGCCACCGTATCGCCCTTGCGCACGCAGCCGCCGATGCGCCGCGCGGCCTCGACCAGCAGCAGGTCGCCGGCGTCGTGGCCGAGCAGGTCGTTGACTTCCTTGAAGCGGTCGAGATCGATGAACAGCAGCGCGACCTCGCGCGCCTCGTCCTCGGCGCGGCGGATCGCCTGCTCGAGGCGGTCGCGGAACAGGGCGCGGTTGGGCAGGCCGGTGAGCGTGTCGTAGTTGGCGCGGCGTTCGAGCTTCTCCGTGAACTGGCGGATCGTCTCTTCGCTCTGCTTGCGGCCGGAAATGTCGTCGATGAAGCCGTACCAGGTGGTGCCGCCGTCCGCGGCCGGGGCCGGCGTCGCGATCAGCTCGCGCCATCGGAGCTCGCCATCCTGCACTGCGACCTGGAACTCGGCGTGCAGCGGCTCCAGGCGCGCGGCCGAGCGTTCGAGTGCGCGCAGCAGGCGGGCCCGGTGCGGCGGGGGGATGCGTTCCACCAGGCAGTCCGGGTGGGCCTGGATCGCCTCCGGCGCCAGCCCGAACAGGGTGTGCGCCATGTCGCTGATGAAGGGGCAGGCGAGGCTGCCGTCGGTGCGCTGCACCAGCTCGAGCAGGGCGCCCGGTACCAGCTGCGCCAGCCGCGCCAGGCGCTCGTGGCTTTCGGCCAGCTCCTGGCGCATCCGGTATGCCTCGGTGATGTCGGTCAGGGTGCCGATGATGCGCAAGGGCTTTCCCTGCGCGTCGCGCTCGACGATGCTGCCGCGCGAGCGCACCCGGATCCATTCGCCGCTGAAGCGCTGGATGCGGTATTCGCAGGTATAGGTGGGGGTTTCACCGGCGAGGTAGCGCGCGAAGCAGCGGCGCACGCGCGCCGCGTCCTCGGGGTGGATGCGGCTGCTCCAGGTTTCTTCCTGGCTGGCGCCCACCTGGCCGCCGACGCCCATGATGTCCTTCCATTTGGCGGAGTAGCTCACGGTGTCCTCGTCGATGCGCCAGTCCCAGACGCCTTCGCCGGTGCCGTTCAGGGCCAGCGCCAGCCGCTCCTCGTCGCGCCGCAGCGACTCGGCCAGCCGGCCCTGGATGGCGAAGGCTTCTTCCAGCGCGCGGTGGGCCTGTTGCAGCCGCTCCTCGCGCCGGACGACGTCGGTGATGTCGTTCACCGTGCCGACCAGGTCGGTGCAGCGGCCCTCGGCATCGAACACCGGCGTGATCGACACCCGCCCGACCCTGCGGCCGGCCGGGAACTTGCTGTGTTCTTCCCAGCGCTGGGTTTGCCCGGTGCGGATCGCGGCGCGGTAATGGCCGAGCACCATCGGCAGCGAGGTCGCGGGAATGACCTGGTCGATGGTCTTGCCGATGACCTGATCCGGCTCCAGGTGGGTGGCCTTGTAGAAAGCCGGATTGACGTAGCTGAAGCGGAAGGTGTCCGGCCCCTCGACGTCGAGCTGGTAGACGACGTCCTCGATGTTGCGGAAGATGATGTCGACGGCCTCGGCCGCGGCCGAGCCGGTCCGCGCGCCGGGC
>DAMCRY010000451.1:0-2932 GCA_032115075.1 Massilia sp. | reverse complement strand
CTTGATTTCCTTGGCGGCGGCGGCCGAGCGCTGGGCCAGGGTGCGCACTTCGGAGGCAACGACCGCAAAGCCGCGGCCCTGTTCGCCGGCGCGCGCCGCTTCCACCGCCGCGTTCAGCGCCAGGATGTTGGTCTGGAAGGCGATGCCGTCGATGACGCCGATGATGTCGACGATCTTCTTGGACGAATCGTTGATCGAGCCCATGGTCGAGATGACTTGCTCGACCACGGTGCCGGCCTGGGTCGCCACGCTGGAGGCCGTGATGGCCAGTTGGTTGGCCTGGCGCGCGTTGTCGGCGTTCTGGCGCACGGTGGTCGTCAGTTCTTCCATCGAGGCGGCCGTTTCTTCGAGGGCGCTGGCCTGCTGTTCGGTACGGCTGGAGAGGTCCAGGTTGCCCGCCGAGATTTCGCTCGAAGCGGTGGCGATGGTGTCGGTGCCGCTGCGCACCTGGGTCACGATGCCGACCAGGCTGTCGTTCATGTGGCGCAGGGCGCGCAGCAGGGCGCCGGTTTCGTCGCCGCCGGAGGAGTCGAAGCGGCGGCTCAGGTCGCCGCCGGCCACGGTTTCCGCCACTTCGACGGCGGAGCGGATCGGGCGGGTGATGCCGGTGGTGAGCAGCCAGGACAGCAGGGCGCCCAGCGCCACCGCGCCGGCGGTCAGGAGGCTGATGACGGTGGTGCTGTGGCGCGCGGCCCCGTCGATCGCCCTGGCGGTATCGTCGATGCTGCCGCGTTGCATGACGACCAGGTCGTGCAGCAGGTTCTGGTACTTGGTGGCGGCCGGCGTGAACTCCTGTTCGAGGATGCGCGCGGCTTCCTCGGCATTGCCGTCCGCCTTGGCCTTCACCGCCCCGTCGCGCGAGGCGCTGTAGACCTTGCGCTGATCGAGAATGGCCGCGAACAGGGCCTTTTCCTTGTCGCCCGCGACCAGCGGCTCGATCTGCTTGAGCAGCTCGGCGGCCTTCTTCACCGATGCGGCGGCGTCTTCCTTGAAGTAGGGGCCGAGCGCCGGGTCGGTGCTCTTGACGATCGCGGCGGTGCGGCGGATCGACGCGAAGTTCAGGCTGTACCAGTCGGTGATCAAGCGTTCCTTGGTGAGCGGCGCGGCCATCATGTCGCGGGTGGCGCTGGCGACGTCGCCCAGGCGCCAGATACCGGCGCAGGCGATCAGCACGGTCATCGTCAGGATCAGGGCGAAGCCCAGACCGAGGCGCTTGCCGATCTTGATGTTAGAAATGAAACCCATGAAGCGTCCTTCGAATATGGTGGGGTGGTGGCCGGCGGGGCCGGCTGCGGTGAATCCGGCCATGCGCCATCGGAGATGGGAGGCGGGACAAACGCGGAACAAAGACGAGGATTGTACTAACAGGTGATTGCTTTAAGGAAGTATTAAGTGATTTAAGGAAATTTTTACGACACTTCCGCTATAAGCCAGCACTATGTTAATTGTTAAATATTGCTTTGCGGAAATGAGACTGTTAGGCTTGCGACCCCCCGGAATCTGCTTCAGATTCGATTTTTGTTTGTCTTACATTCGAGCACCCATGAAATCCAAGATTCGACTCCTGTCCCACCTGGTCGCCGCCGCCGCGGCCCTGATGGCCACTGCGGGCGCCGCCCAGGCCCAGGGCACCCTGCCGGCCGCCATGGCCGCCCAGATGGACAAGGACTATCCCGCCATCGAGACCCTGTACCAGGACCTGCACCGCCATCCGGAACTGGCCTTCGCCGAGCACAAGACCGCGAAGAAGCTGGCCGACCTGGTCAAGGCGCTCGGCTTCGAGGTGACCACCGGCGTCGGCGGCACCGGCGTGGTGGCGATCCTGAAGAACGGCCCCGGTCCGGTCGCGATGCTGCGCACCGAGATCGACGGCCTGCCGGTCCAGGAAAAGACCGGCCTGCCGTTCGCCAGCACCGCCACCGCCAAGAACGCGGCCGGCGAAACCGTGTCGACCATGCACGCCTGCGGCCACGACGTCCACATGTCTGCCTGGTACGCCACCGCCAAGCTGATGGCCGAGAACCGCAAGCTGTGGAGCGGCACCCTGATGCTGGTCGGCCAGCCGGCCGAAGAGCCGCTGACCGGCTCCGAAGCCATGCTCAAGGACGGCCTGTTCACCCGCTTCCCGAAGCCGGACTACGCGCTGTCGATGCATGACGAAGGCACCCTGCCGGCAGGCACCGTCGGCTACCACGCCGGCCACTTCCGCGCCTCGGCGGATACCGTCACCATCACCCTGTTCGGCCAGGGCGGCCATGGCGCCACCCCGCAGGAAACCCGCGACCCGGTCGTGCTGTCGGCACGCGTCGTGCAGGCGCTGCAGACCCTGATCTCGCGCGAGAACAACCCGGCCGACCCGGTCGTCATCACCGTGGGCAGCATCCACGGCGGCACCCAGGCCAACATCGTGCCGGACCAGGTCAAGCTGCAGCTGACCGTGCGCACCTTCAAGCCGGAAGTGCGCCAGCGCGTGCTGGCCAGCATCCAGCGCGAAGTGAAGGGCGAGGCCATGGCTTCCGGCATGCCGAAGGAGCCGCTGGTGGAAATCAAGCCGGGCGCCGATTCGGTCTACAACGATCCGGAACTGACCGCCCGCGCGGTCAAGGCGATCCAGGGTGCGATCGGCGCCCAGAACGTGGTCGAGATGCCGGCCAAGATGACCTCGGAAGACTTCGCCAACTACGGCAAGGCCGGCGTCAAGGCCGTCCTGCTGCACGTGGGCGCGGTGGAGCCGGGCAAGCTGGCGGCCGCGCGCGCCGCCGGCAAGTACCCGCCGGGCACCCACTCGCCGCAGTGGGCGCCGGAATTCAAGCCGACGGTGCGTTCCTTCATCGCCGCTGAAACCGCGATCCTGCTGGACCTGCTCAAGCCGGGCCAGGCGAAGTAATTGGCCAACTGCCCTCCGCGCGCACGCGGGGGTAGCGCGGCAATG
>DAMCRY010000450.1:0-2944 GCA_032115075.1 Massilia sp. | reverse complement strand
GCCTGCTGCATCTGAGCGTGGCCGGCAGCGCGCTGGCGGTGGGGGAGGCCTTCGACGCGGCCGGACTGGACGCGCTGCTGCATGCGGACGGCCGCACGCCGGTGCTGCTGTATCCCGACACGCCCGGCGACAGCGCCTTGCCCGCGCCGCCGCCCTTCGCACCCTTGGTCGCCCGTCCGGCGCGCGAAGTGCGCCTGGTCGTGTTGGACGCCACCTGGCGCAAGAGCCGCAAGATGCTCTACCTGAACCCCCTGCTGCAGGCCTTGCCGCGGCTGGCCCTGCGGGACGTGGCGCCGTCGAACTACCGCATCCGCAAGGCGCATGCGCCGCACCAGCTGTCCTCGCTGGAAGCGGCGGCGCTGGCGCTGGGCCAGCTGGAAGGGAACGGCGAAAAGTTCCTTCCCCTGTTCGATGCCTTCGAAGGCTTTGTGGAGCAGCAGGCCGCCTTCATGCCGCACGCGAGGACCGCGTAGATCCACTTGAATTCCGGATGGGGGCGGCGTACCATACTGTATGAATGTACAGTATGGAGCCGACGTGCCCGACCGCCAATTTCCTTCCGAACAACAGCCCGTGGACGAGCAGCCCGTGCCCGGCCC
This sequence comes from Massilia sp., assembly GCA_032115075.1. GTDB lineage: Bacteria > Pseudomonadota > Gammaproteobacteria > Burkholderiales > Burkholderiaceae_D > Telluria. The sequence goes on along the minus strand of DAMCRY010000450.1, from coordinate 2,345 downwards.
GTGGCCGGGTTCTCGACCATTCCCCGTGCGCAAGGGGCGGGGCGCCGTGTCGAACCTGCAGGGGCGCTATGAGGTCAATGGCCGCGAGGAATTCGACGACGGCTGGGAGCGCGAGGAGGAGGAAGCGCCGGGCCTACGCACCGTCGTCAGCGACGAGGTCGCCAAGACCATCCTGACGCGCAACAGCTCGCCCGACATTCCCTTCAACGTCTCGCTGAATCCCTACCGCGGCTGCGAGCACGGCTGCATCTACTGCTTCGCGCGCCCGACCCACAGCTACCTTGGCCTCTCGCCCGGGCTCGATTTCGAAAGCCGGCTGTTCGCCAAGGTCAATGCGGCCGAACTGCTGCGGCGCGAACTGGCCAAGCCCGGCTACGTGCCCGAGCACATCGCCATCGGTGTCAACACCGACGCCTACCAGCCCTGCGAACGCGAGCTGCGTCTCACGCGCCAGGTACTCGAGGTGCTGAAGGAGTGCCGCCATCCCTATGGCCTGATTACCAAGTCGGCCCTGATCGAGCGCGATATCGACCTGATCGCGCCGATGGCGGAGCAAGGGCAGGCCTGCGCAGCCATCACCCTGACGACGCTCGATCCGCAGATCGCGCGCACCCTGGAGCCGCGCGCCGCCGCCCCGGCGCGGCGCCTGCGCGCCATTCGCACCCTGACCGAGGCCGGCATCCCGGTGAGCGTGAGCGTGGCGCCGATCATTCCCTTCGTGACCGAACCCGAGATCGAACGCATCCTCGAAGCGGCGCGCGACGCCGGCGCGGTGGGCGCCCATTACGTGGTGCTGCGCCTGCCCTGGGAGGTCAATCCGCTGTTCCAGGAATGGCTGCAAGCCCATTTTCCTGAGCGGGCCCAGCGCGTGATGAACCGCGTGCGCGACCTGCGTGGCGGAAAGGACTACGACGCCGACTTCGGCCGGCGCATGCACGGCGAGGGCGTGTGGGCGGACCTGATCCGCCAGCGTTTCTCGAAGGCGGTGGACCGGCTCGGCATGGGCGAGTTCCGTGGCCGCTTCGGGCAGCTCGACGGCTCGCAGTTCCGCAAGCCGCTGGTGGTGCCGGCGGCGGCCAAGCAGGGAAGGACGGTGGCGGGGCAGATGGATCTGTTCTGACCCTTGCACGCGGTCCGGTGAGCGACGCATGCCGTCCTGCGACGCGTGCCGGCGACCATCGGCGGCTTGCAGTCGACCGCACTCGCGGCGCGGCGGCGCAGCGGTGCAGCGACGCTCACATTTTCTTCTTCTCGATCCTGCCGTGGAACTCGTTGACGATCATGAGCGCGGCGGAGCCGAAGAACTTGTGGTATTCGGCCACCATCTCGCCGCTCCGGATCACCGGGTCGGTGGCGACCCAGGTTTTTGCCTCGTCGATGTCGGGCGTGGCGAGGATGAAGATGCCGCGCCGTTCCTCCTTGCCGTCCAGCGGCCCGGCCACGGCCAGTTTGCCTTCCGCCGCCAGCCGGTTCATGTTGGCGAAGTGGCCTTCGAAGATCTTCGCGCGCTCGGCCTTGTCGGTGGCTTTCTTCGGCCCGGTCTTGAGGATCACCAGCACGTAGCTGCGCATGCCGTGCTCGTCGGCGCCGAGCGACCTGGCGAGGGCGGCGTCATAAACCGGCGCCTGCGCCACCCGGGTTTCGGCCACGGCGGGCGCCGTCGCCAGCAGCAGGCTGAAGTTCAACATCGTCAACATCGTCAACATCTTCCTGGACATTTCCATTCTCCCGAGACGGCGCGTTTCGTCGACGCGCCTTGTGTGAGGTGCGGTGCGCACCGTGCGGCGATTCTAGCGGAGTTTGATGTCGCCCACCCTACGATGGCGATAAGGACCGCGCCTAGACCCACAAGCGATAAATCCAGAACGACTCGTCCTCCGCATAGCGCTGCGCGAACTCGGTCGGCGCAAACCCGCAGATCTCCCTGGTCACGCGGCTCAGATGGGCCTGGTCGGAGAAGCCTTCGTCCAGCGCCAGCGTGGCCCAGTCGAAGGGCAGGCCCTTCTCGTAGCGTTCGCGCGCCGCGAAGAACAGGCCCTCGGTGCGCGTGATCACCTGCCACTGGCGCAGCGAGCGGCCGCTGAAGGACTTGATGCGCCGCTCCACCTGGCGCGTGCTGTGCGTGCTGCGCCAGGCGTGCGCCTGCCATGCCAGCCGCTCGACCCAGTGGCGGCCGAACTGGCGCAGCGAGGGGCGCTCCGCGTTGCGGCCCTGGAGCAGGGCCCAGCGCCGGCCGAGGTGCGCTTCCAGGGCGCGCAGCGCGGCGTCGTCGCCGGTGGCGGACAGCAGCGCGGCCAGCAAAGGCTGCCACTCGGCGCCGAGCACGTCGCGGGCCGGCACGAAGC
>DAMCRY010000449.1:2216-2952 GCA_032115075.1 Massilia sp. | reverse complement strand
ATGCTGATGAGCCGCCTGGCCGGCCGCGGACCGCTCGCCATGCGCCTGGTGCTGACCCCGCAGACCCTGCCGGACGCCGACAGCTACAACGTGATCGCCGACCTGCCGGGCACCGACAAGCCGGACGAGATCGTGATCGTGTCGGGCCACCTCGATTCCTGGGACCTGGCGCCCGGCGCCCACGACGATGCCGGCGGCGTCGCCAGCGCGATGGCCGTGCTCGAAACCCTCAGGAAGCTCGATTACCGCCCGCGCCGCACCATCCGTTTCGTCGCGTGGATGAACGAAGAGAACGGCACCCGCGGCGCGCGTGGCTACCTGGCGGCCGAGCAGGCCAACACCGAGAAGCACATCGCCGCCCTCGAAAGCGACAATGGCGTCGGCCGTCCCTTCGGCATGCGCACCAGCGTGCCGGCCAATGCGACCAGGCTGTTCGCGCCGCTGCAGGCGGCCCTGCAGCCGATCGGCGCCGGCATCCTGCAGCGCCAGGACGCGCTCTCGACCGGCGATCTGTCGGGCCTCGAGCGGGCCGGCGTGCCGAGCTTCGCCCCGCTCATCGATACGGCGAGCTACTTCGACTGGCACCACACGCCGGCCGACACCCTCGACAAGGTCGACCCGGACCACCTGCGCCGCCACGTGGCGCTGATGGCCGCGACCACCTGGTTCCTGGCCAACATCGAGCAGCCGATCGGCCGCGCCAGCGTGCCGGAACGTTGAGCGGCGCCGCCTGAAC
>DAMCRY010000449.1:0-2196 GCA_032115075.1 Massilia sp. | reverse complement strand
GCCGGCCGTAGATGGTCTGGATGCCGCTGGCGAAATTCTGTCCCCAGACCAGCTGGGTGCGGGTTTCGTGCGGCTCGCTCGACCAGTACCAGTTGCGCTCGAAGCCGTCGCGCGCGTTCGCGAACAGCAGCGCCAGCTCGCGCCGGGTCGGGAGGGTGCCGCCCTGCGCCGCCGCCCACGCGGCGGCGGTCGGCCAGCTGACGTCGGCGGCGTCGCCCGGCAACAGGATCAGGTGGTAATCGGGTTCGTCCTTGCCCAGGATGAGACCGGCATAGACTTCGCCTTCTTGCAGGGTGGCCCTGACTTGCATGTATTCGCCCATTTAACATTTCCCTCAGGTTGGTAGCAGTCTTTTAAGACCGTCCGGAGCGGGCATTGGTTGCCGACTGGGGTTCGATCTAGATCATTGGCGTGTTTGGTTTCTCGGGCGGATGTGCTCCTGGGATGGTTAGGACGGTGAGAAAGATTGCCAAGGCACGGAAACGGGGCGCGTGTGGTCGCGGAGTAAGGGACCCGGGGACTTTTTACCAGTTGGGCGATTATTCGGACAGCGGCTGGGCCATCTGCGGATCCTGGGCGCCGGCCCGGTTGACCGCCGGCGTCACCTTGTACCACTCGAAGGCATCCGGGGGCAGGGCGGCGCGGCGCGCCAGTTCGAGCGCCTGTTCGGGCGACAGCGCGGGATCCATCCACAACTCGGCGTCGGCCGCCTCCACCACCACCGGGCGGCGGTCGTGGATGTCGAGCATGCCTTCGCCGGCGGCGTCGGTGACGATCACGAAGCCGGCCTCGGCGCGGTTCTCGGTGAAGCCACCAAAGTTGGCCAGCGCCAGCATGAACAGCGGCGCGCGGTCGCGGCGGTGGATGTGCCAGGGCTGCTTGTGGCCCTTCTCGCCGGTCCATTCGTACCAGCCCTCGGCCGGCACGATGGCGCGCCCGTTCTTGAGCAGGCCGCGCCAGTAACGGTTGTTCAGCTTGTCGAGCCGCGCATTGATGGTGATGGGCACCTTGCCCTCGGCCCAGCGCGCACGGTAGCTCCAGAACACGTCGTCGACGCGCCGCTCGCCGTCCTGCAGGTGCATGACGGGCCGATAGCTGCCGGGCGACACGTTCCAGGCGGGCGCGGATTCGCTGTCGTAGACGGCGTCCGTCCAGCCGAAAGCCATGGCGTAGTAGCGAGCCGTCTGGCTCTGGTCAAAACGTCCACACATGGGCGCATGGTAGCGCAGGCGCGCGCGGGACGCGGCACGGTAGCGCGGCAGCGGCGCGGCCGGGACGCGTAATGGTATGCTCGCGGTAAATTTGTGTAGAGGAGAGCAGTATGGCGAGTGGCTGGTGGAGCGTCCTGAAGACCGTGCCGTGGAGCGAGGTGATCAATGCCGCGCCGCAGGTGGCGAGCGGCGCGCGCAGGTTGTGGGACACGGTGGCGCGCAAGTCAGCGCCTGCGCCCGGTATGGCCCAGGGGGCGGCGATGGAGGCGGAGCCGGAAGAGGACCTGTTCGGGACGATGGTGTTGCGGGTCGAAAAGAACGAGGCCAGGCTGGCCGACCTGCGCAACCAGATGCTGCAGGCCTCCGAGATCATCGCCAACCTGGCCGACCAGAACGCCCAGCTGATCGCCAAGATGGAACTGGCGCGCACCCGGCTGCTGTGGCTGGGCGTGGCGACCGGGGTGTCCTCGATCCTGGCGCTGGTGGCGCTGGCCCTGATCCTGGCGCGCACTTGAACGCCGGCACATGAAAGTCGTCCTGATCCTGGCGACCCTGTTCGTCTTCATTTCGATGCTGCTGAACGCGGCGCGCCGGCGCGGCAAGCTCAACGAGGAGGCAAACCGCGCCGTGGCGGGACTGGCGTCCTCGATGCGCATCTTCGTCTATGGCCTGCTGTTCTTCGTGGGAATCGTTTGCATTGCGGTCGCGTACCAGAGCTTGTAAAGCCGGTGCACGGCTTCGTCGGACATGGCAGCAAGGTCGTCCGATCAGTCCGACAAACCGGCGGGAAGAAATGTCGCTTGTGAGGCCGGAGAGTGTCCCGATGTTCGTATCGTTCTCTGGTGGATAGTTCCACCACTCTCCGCGTGTCTCCAACTCAGCGTTGACTGAGTTCTTGGCCGCTGTCTTTCGACAGCGGCCTTTTTTTTGTGGCGCTGTCATCATCCGCTATGGATGGCCCTGATTGCAATGCGCAGCAATTGTT
>DAMCRY010000448.1:2324-2963 GCA_032115075.1 Massilia sp. | reverse complement strand
CCGCTGCTGGCCAGCGAGCGCCTGCATGGCGCGTCCGCCCTGGCCCTGCTGATGGGCGCCCACGGCGCCGGCATCCTGGCGGGCATGGCCCTGTCCGGCGTGCTCGGCAAGCGCCGCCTCGTCAACCTCGGCATCACCCTGCTGGTGGTGGACGGCCTGTCCGGCCTCCTGATCGCGCCGATGGGGCTGGTCACGCAGAGCTGGCAGGGGATGGCGCTGATCGCCGCAATCGGCCTGCTGGGCGGCTTCATCCAGGTCGCCGTGTTCACCTGGATCCAGCAGCGCGTGCCGCAGGCCATGCTGGGCCGCATGATGGGCATCTTCATGTTCGTCTTCATGGGGCTGGCGCCGCTGGCGGCGGCCGTGGCCGGCTGGCTCGCCAGCCTGATGCCCCTGGACACCCTGTTCCTCGGCGCCGGCCTGTTCCTGACCGCGACGGCCCTGCTGGCCTGGCTGTTCACGCCGATGGCGACGCTGGCCGACGCGGTCCTGCCGGCGGCCGGCGAACCGGCGCGCACCGACCGCGGCGCCGCCTGACGGGAGGCGGGATCGGTTACGATGGCGGAATTCCCATGCCCGCCACCGTGTGCCGAGATTCATGCCGAGATTCGCCGCCAACCTGAGCCTGCTCTTCAACGA
>DAMCRY010000448.1:0-2202 GCA_032115075.1 Massilia sp. | reverse complement strand
GTTCACCCTGCCGGCCGGCGACTGGGCTGCCGGGGAGCGCGGCATCGCCTGCGACCCGCGCCGCAGCCGGGAATTCCAGGACGGCGTCGCCCTCGCCATCGACTACGCGCTCGAACTCGGCGTGCGCCGCCTGCACTGCCTGGCCGGCAAGCTGCCGCCCAAGGTCGACCGCGAGCGCGCCCATGCCACCTACGTCGCCAACCTGCGCCATGCCGCCGGCGCCTGCCGCGCCCACGGCATCGACCTGTTGATCGAGCCGATCAACGACCGCGACATGCCCGGCTACTTCCTCACCGGAACCCGCCAGGCCGCCGAGGTGATCGTCGAATGCGGGGCCGATAAGCTGTTCCTGCAGTACGACATCTACCACATGCAGCGCATGGAGGGCGAACTGGCCGACACCATCCGCCGCCACCTGCCCCTGATCCGCCACATCCAGCTGGCCGACGTGCCGGGCCGCCACCAGCCGGGCACTGGCGAGATCAATTTCCCCTTCCTGTTCCGCCTGCTCGACGAGCTCGGCTACCAGGGCTGGATCGGCTGCGAATACCTGCCGCGGGGTGATACGCTGGCTTCGCTCGCCTGGCTGGCAGCGGAACGGGCCAGGCCCAGTTTCGAGGGAGACGAGATGCTGGACGGCAAGTAAGCATTGAGGCAACATCAAGGCTTTCCCTAACGAGGAGCCGCGATGATCCAGGGTTTACGCACCGTCATTTACCCCGTCACAAACCTGGCCGAGGCCAGCGCCTGGTACGAGCGCGTGCTCGAGCGCGCGCCCTACTTCAGCGAAGCCTTCTATGTCGGCTTCGAGGTCGGCGGCTTCGAGCTCGGCCTGATCCCGGACGGCCAGCCTGGCAGCGCCGGCGCCACCGCCTACTGGGGCGTGCCGGACGCCGATGCCGAGCTCGCGCGCCTGCGTATCCTCGGCGCCGAAGTCGATGCGCCGGTCGAGGACGTCGGCGGCGGGATTCGCGCGGCCACGGTGCGCGACCCCTACGGCAATGTGTTCGGCGTGATCGAGAATCCCCACTTCGACCGTAGCAAAGTCGCCTAATCCGGCTGAGTAATTGACTACCAGCAAAACTCCAGCCCGGGGAGTTTGAAAGAATGGGACCTTCGGGCCGCGCCGCGGCCAGGAGGGAGCCCATGCTGCGACAATTCTCAACCCGCCTGTTTTCCTGCCTGATCGTCCTGTGCGCGCTGCTGCCGGGCTGCGCGAATACCCCGAGCGGACAGGTCAGCCTGCAGGAAGTACGCGAATTCGCCGACGCCTCGGCGCGCCTGGGCGGCTATGCCGAACTGGCGCGCCGCTACCGCGACACCTACGAGCGCGAACAGCCCTATCTCTCGCCGACCGCCGACAAGCTGGCGCGCGAGAACGACGCCAAGCGCCGCGCCGTGTTCGAGGACTTCGTCGCCATCCAGAAGACCCTGGTCCTCTACATGCAGACCCTGAGCCTGCTGGCCGGCGACAGCCGCTACGACCTGTCGGCCCGCATCGACGACCTCGGGAACGGCTTGAAGGCGAACACCGAATCCGGCCTGCAGCAGCGCCACATCACGGCGTATACCGGGATGACGCGGCTGCTGACCCGGGTGATCGCCTCCGGCTACCAGAACCGCAGCGTCGAGACCATGGTGCGCGACGGCGACGCCGACGTCCAGGCCCTGCTCGAGGCCATGATCCAGCTCACCCGGCTCTACTACAAGACCAACGAGAATGAAAAGAAGACGATTCTCGGCATCTTCGACGTCGAGATTCCGTTTTCGACCCGCAATTCGGACCGCATGCTGGTGACACTCGCCAAGGTGCACTACCTGAACAAGGCCACCGAGTACAAGCTCATCGACCGCCGCTACGAGCTGGCCCTGCAGGGCCTGACCAAGGTGGCGCTGGGGCACCAGAAGATGCGCGAGAACCTCGGCAAGCTGTCCAGCGACGAAGTGCGGCGCCTGCTGACCACCTACGGCCGCGACCTGCGCACCATCCGCGACGGCCTGTCCGGCGAATGAAGGAGAGCACATGGCTAACACCCCGACCCGTTCCAGCGGCGCGCCGAGCCGCACCGACACCGCAGCAGCAGTAACAGCAACAGCGCGGGCCGGCGCCGCGCCAGGCGCCGATGCCGGGACTGCGCTTGCGGCGCCGGAGACTGGCGCCGACGCAGGCGCGCACGACGCCGCCCCGAACGACGCCGGCGC
>DAMCRY010000447.1:313-3002 GCA_032115075.1 Massilia sp. | reverse complement strand
GTCGCGCCCAGGTGGATGGCCGGCGCGATCGGCGCCAGCTGGCGCATCGAGCCGTCGCCGCAGTACTCGCGCCGCCCGGCGAGGTACAGCGGCACCGCCGGGAAGATGAAGGGAATCGCGCTCGAGGCCAGCAGGTGCTCGACGCCGATCTGGGTCGACAGCGCCATGCGCTGGTGGCGCATCCAGGGCGCGATCTCGCGCGCGGCCTGGTAGAAGGTGATGTGGTGGCCGCTGCTGTACGAGGACGCGGTGATCGCCAGCGCATGCAGCACGCCGTCGGCCAGCGCGGCGTCCAGGCGCGGCAGGTCGAGCGTGCGGTGCAGCAGGCCGGCCAGCGGGGTGTTGTCCAGCAGGGATTGCGGCGGCGACGCATGCCACTTGCGCAGCAGCCAGCCGAAGGACAGCAGCGACAGCCAGCGCGCGCCGGAGCGCAGCACGGCCAGGGAATCGGCGCGGTAGACCTGGTGGGCGGCCACGCCCTCCCAGACGTTCAGCAGGCCGCGCACGGCGCTGCCGAAGTTGTCGGCGCGGCAGGCCAGCGCGGTGGCGTTCAGGGCGCCGGCCGAGGTGCCGCAGATGACCTGGAAAGGCGAGCGCAGGGCCGGACGGCCGGCATCGTCGAGGATGCGCGCGATGGCATGCATCACGCCGGCCTGATAGGCGGCGCGCGCTCCACCGCCTGTGAGGACCAGGCCTGTTTTGTCAATGCTGTCCACCCTGCAAGGGTAGCAAAGATTGGATGTCCCTTGGGAAATATATACCTGGCATGAGGTGATGAGTTGGATTTATCCGACGTTCTTCTGCCCGGGAATTGCTGCTATTCTTGCAAGACGCCATTCATTCCTTTTCATCTCGGCCCCGGAGCCTTGTGCAAGGCAATCGGCGGTCGTCACTTCAGCTTCATGGTATTCGGCGGAGCCCAGGTCCTGATGGATATCGAGCCGCTGCTGGGCCTGACACAAAACCGGCCTGTCCTGCACGGTTACACCCATACCCTGGCGGGCGCCTTGCTCATCGGCCTGGCGGCGGCATTGACCGGCCGCCCCATCAGTGCCTTCGTGATCCTGTGGAACCGGCTGGCCGCAGGGAATGCACGGGTCAGCGCATGAGACTGGATTGTCAACCGACTATTGCCTAAAGTAAAAGCTTTCGTACCAGCCCGAATGATGCGACGAAGCACACCGCAGCGCCGCTCCGGTATGGCCGCAGGAAGCGCATCACGTGCGCTTTTTTCACACACCATCAAACGATGAGTAGACCAACTTGGAGGAAAGTATGTCAGGCAAGATGAAGTTCGTCGCAGGCGTCGCATTGGGTACCCTGTTGTCCTTACCCGGCTTCGCGGCCGAGGACACGCCATTGAACGTGTCCGACCGCGCTGCGATCGTGCAGACGCTGGCAACGAAACTGAAGGCGAACTACATCGAGCCCGCGGTGGCCGAACGGGTCGGCACTGCGATCGCCAGGAAACATGCCGAAGGAGGCTATGCTTCCGCCGCCAGCGCGCAGGCGTTCAGTGCGGCGCTGGCGACGGACCTGCGCGAACTCAGCGGCGACAAGCATTTCGGCGCCAGGTTGAACGAACGTTTCCGCGAGCCCAGCAGCGCCGCGGGCGGCGTGCCCAGCGTCGCCGAGGTGGACGAAGCGCGCCACCAGGCCGCGCGCCAGGGCTACGGCATCGACAGGATCGAACGCCTTCCCGGCAACGTCGGCTACATCGAACTGCGCGGCTTCGGAATCACGGAGTTCGTCGGCCCGGCGTACACGGCGGCGCTTTCGCTGATGGCGGGGACGGATGCGCTGATCGTCGACCTGCGCCGCAACGGCGGCGGGAGCCCCGACAGCGTGGCTTACCTGATGAGCCATTTCTTCCCGTTTGGCGACGAGCGTCACTTGATCGACATCTACCATCGCCCGTCCGACTCGACGCGGCAGATCTGGACCGTGGCGACGGTCGCGCAGCGTTACGACAAGCCCGTGTACGTGCTGACCTTGGCCCGCACGTTTTCCGGCGGAGAAGACTTCGCCTATGGCATCCAGGCGCAGAAGCGCGGGACACTGGTCGGCGAGACCACCGGCGGCGGCTCCAATCCCGTGGGCTGGTTCAGCGTGGGGCGCGGCATCGTGGTCGCGATCCCGACCGCGCGCACGACCAATTTCGTCACCAAGACCAACTGGGAGCACGTCGGCGTGAAGCCGGACATCGCCGTGCCTGCGGCCCAGGCGCTGCAAACGGCGCACGCCGCCATCCTGCGCAAGCTGGCGTCGTCCGCACAGGACGACGACGAGCGCACGAAACTGCAGCGTCTCGTGGCGATGGTGGAGAAAGGGGAAACCGAGAAGCCGGTCTACACGCTCAGGGGCGAGCGTTGATCGAAGCGGTGCGCAGGCAAGAAGCGCCTGTCTCTGCGCCGCCTCGAGCCGGGCCGCCTATGCCCTGGCGTCCGCGCCCGCCAGCGCTTCCAGGTCGACCGTGCGGTAGCTGACCTGCCCCGCGCCTTCGCCGACGGTGATGAACTCGACGGTACGCATGCCCGCGCCCATCCGGAACAGGCGACCGCCGCGCGGCGGCACCAGCAGGTTGACCTGCGACACCAAGCATGCCATATAGCGCTCGCCGCAGCGCACGATCATCAGCTGGCCCCGGCCGGACGCGGCGCCGGCCCGCAGGTCCGTGACGGCAACCGTC
>DAMCRY010000447.1:0-303 GCA_032115075.1 Massilia sp. | reverse complement strand
CCTGCCGCGCCATGCCAGGGTCGGCCCGACATCGGCGGGCATCGGCAGGATTTCTTCCAGGACGTCAATGGCCGTCGCCAGCATACCGTCGGCCTCGAAGACGATATAGGCTGCCGCGTTGCTGCGTCCGGCGTCTGCCGGATCGCGCGACTGCACGCTCCCGGCGCCCGACTGGCGCGCCAGCGCGGCCTCGGGAAAGCGCGCGAACAGCCGTGGAATGTCAAGCAGCAGGACCGCTCTGCCGCCGGCGTCGTGGCAGGCGACGGCCAGCCCCTGCGCAGCCTCCGGTGCGTCGGCGGCCGG
>DAMCRY010000446.1:0-3003 GCA_032115075.1 Massilia sp. | reverse complement strand
GCGCCGCCGGTGCCCGCGCCGGTGCTGCTCGTGCCAGTTGCCGGCGGGGTGCCACCACGGAAGTCCGTGACATACCAGCCGGTGCCCTTGAGCTGGAAGCCGGCGGCAGTCACTTGCTTTTTGAAGGCTTCCTTGCCGCAGGACGGGCACACGGTCAGGACCGGATCAGAAATTTTTTGCAGTACATCTTTGTTAAAACCGCATTCATCGCAGCGGTAAGCGTAAATCGGCATCTGATACTCCGCAAAAATCTTCAAAACCCTGAATTATAAAGCTTTTACGCGCAGGCTTGCCTGTTTTGGCTGCAGCGGGCGGTAGGATGGGGGTGCGGACGCGCGCCCTGCGCGCCGCAGGTGTTGTTTTTAATCATCGTCAGCAGCTGTTTAGTTTGCGCAATCACAGCCCGGAGTGATTAAATAGCATCTTTCTTAAGAACATGATGGCAGCAGGCAAGCTCTGCTGCTCACCGTTAAGAAGAAACAGAAGATTTTGCGCGGTGCTGCACCGCCGCTGGTCCGTACAAGAACGCTGTACTTGAGAGCCCGCTTCATGCGGGCTTTTTCTTTGGCGCGTGTCCCGTCCTGAAATCGGTTCAGTGACGCTGCCAGACCAGCCAGCGCTCCTTGCCCGCGAAGATGGGAATCGAATCGGCGACAGCCTTGTCTTCGACGCAATCGAAATGCGGCGCCATCAAGGCATCGAGCTCGCCCCTCTCGATCCCGAACGGCGGCCCCTTGACGGTCTGGTCGAAAAAGAAGAACCCGGCCACCCGCCCGCCCGGCCCCAGCAGCCCGGCCCAGCGCGCCACGACCTGCGGCCGCATGGCCGGCGGCAGCGCGCACAGGAAGGCGCATTCGTAGACGAGTTCCACGGGACGCGCCGGCTGCCAGGCGAAGAAGTCCGCCTCCACCACCCGCCCCGCCCACGGCCCCGCCAGCGCCTTGCCGCGCGCCACCGCTTCCGGCGCGAAGTCGATCGCGGTCGCATCCCAGCCGGCCTCGCACAGGTAGACCAGCTCGTAGGCGCTGCCACAGCCGGGAACCAGGGTCCACAGGGGGCGCGGGCTGCCCGCCACGAAGTCACGAAAAGACTGCGGCACGCCGCCGCGGTCCCACGGCGTAAACGCCCTGGCGAAGCGCTCGTCCCAGAACCGCGGACTGAGCGGATCGCGGCTGGAAAAGGACGGCGTATCAGCCAACGTAGAAGTACCAGCCGATCACCGCCATTCCCAGCGCCCCGGTGGTCAGGCCGAGGAAGGTCATCAGCCCCAGCAGGCGGTTGGTGCGGCGCTGCTCGACCAGCACCATGGCCAGCAGCTCGGCCTGGGCCAGCGGCTGGCCATTATGGGTGGCGACGCCGGAATGCGCGTGGCGCTCGAGGGTCTGGTGCAGCAGGCGCGGCAGCTGCGGGAAGATGTGGGCGTAGCGCGGCGCCTCGGCGCGCAGGCGCTCGACCATGCCGCGCCAGCCGACCTGCTCGCCCATCCAGCGCTCCAGGTAGGGCTTGGCCGTCTTCCACAGGTCGAGGTCGGGGTCGAGCTGGCGGCCGAGTCCCTCGATGTTGAGCAGGGTCTTCTGCAGCAGCACCAGCTGCGGCTGGACTTCGACGTTGAAGCGGCGCGAGGTCTGGAACAGGCGCAGCAGGATCTGGCCGAAGGAAATGTCCTTCAGCGGCCGGTCGAAGATCGGTTCGCAGCAGGCGCGCACGGCCGATTCCAGCTCGTCCACGCGGGTGTCGCGCGGCGCCCAGCCCGATTCGATGTGGGCCTCGGCCACGCGCTTGTAGTCGCGGCGGAAGAAGGCCAGGAAGTTCTGCGACAGGTAATCCTTGTCGAAGTCGTTCAGGGTGCCGACGATGCCGAAGTCGAGCGCGATGTAGCGGCCAAAAGTCTCTTTCTCCACCGAGACCAGGATGTTCCCCGGGTGCATGTCGGCGTGGAAAAAGCCGTCGCGGAAGACCTGTGTGAAGAAGATCTCGACCCCGTCGCTCGACAGCTTCTTGAGGTCCACGCCCTCGGCCGCCAGGCGGTCGATCTGCGACACCGGGATGCCGCGCATGCGCTCCATGACGATCACGCTGCTGGAGCAATAGTCCCAGAACATCTCCGGCACCATCAGCAGGTCCGAATTGGCGAAGTTGCGGCGCAGCTGGCTCGCATTGGCCGCTTCGCGCATCAAGTCGAGCTCGTCGTGCAGGTATTTGTCGAACTCGGCGACGACCTCGCGCGGCTTCAGGCGGCGGCTTTCGGCCCAGACCTTTTCGATCAGGGCGGCGGCCAGGTCCATCAGGGCCAGGTCTTCGTCGATGGTTTTCTTCATGCCCGGACGCAGCACCTTGACCGCCACCTCCCTGCCGTTCTTGAGCGTCGCGAAGTGCACCTGGGCGATCGAGGCCGAGGCCACCGGCACCCGGTCGAAGCTGGCGAACAATTGATCAGGATGGGCGCCAAGCGACTCGGTGATCTGGGCGATCGCCAGGTCGGAGTCGAACGGCGGCACCCGGTCCTGCAGCAGCGACAGCTCGTCGGCGATATCGGGCGGCATCAAATCTCGCCGGGTCGACAGCACTTGCCCGAACTTGATGAAGATCGGGCCGAGTTCCTCCAGGGCCTGGCGCAGGCGGATCGCGCGCGGCGAGGTGATGCGGCGCCAGAAGAACACGGTGTTCATGAAGCGCGCGGTACGCGGCGCGTGCAGGCTGGTAACGGCGATTTCGTCGAGGCCGTACTTGGTCGCGACGGTAAGGATTTTCAGCAGGCGCAGGAATTTCAGGATCATCGGCTATCCGGGGTCAGGATCACGGAGGGAGTGGCAGCGCTTTGCGCCAGGCGCTGCTCCAGTCTGGCGATACGCTTGGCGGCGCGCTCGACGTCGTCGCGCAGGCGCACCACGTCGGCGGCGAAGGCGTTCACCTGCGCGGGGCGCACCAGCACCGGCTGTTCCTCGAGCAGGAACTCGGCGGCGTTCTCGGCCAGCCGGCGTCCGGCGCCCAGCACGCCGCCGG
>DAMCRY010000445.1:0-3011 GCA_032115075.1 Massilia sp. | reverse complement strand
CATCGGCGAGATCGCCGTCGCGCTGGGCGGGGCGCCGGCGGCCGTGACCAACCTGTCCAAGCGGATGCAGGCGGCCGGCCTGGTCGAGCGCGTGGCCGACGCCCACGACGCGCGCCTGACCCGCCTGCGCCTGACGGAACAGGGTGCGGAGGCGAGCCTGCAGGCCAACGGCTACCTGGGCGAACTCAACGCCCGTTTGACGGCGGGTTTCACGCCGGAGGAGCTGCAGACGGTGGCGCGCTGGCTGGCGCAGGCGGCCGCGCTGGATCGGGAAGCGGCAGGGGAGTGAGCCGGGCGGCGGCCCTGCCGCCCGTTCAGCGCTCCTTCGTGAAGACGACGTCGAGCACGCGCGGATTGTCGACGGTGAAGCCGGTGATGCGCCGGCGGGCGTCGCGCGTGAATCGGATCAGTTCGCTGTCCTCGGCGACGGTGAAGGCATCCTCGAACGCGGCTTCCATCGGTTTTTCCGTCTCGCGCCGCGCCTGCTTGTACAGCTTGCCGTCCCTCGCCACGAAGGTCCAGCGGACGTCGATCTCCGGGCTGGAATAGGCGCCGGCGAAGTCGTCCAGGCGTTGCCGGCCGGCCGGCAGGGGACGCACGCGTTCCAGTTCCGCCGGTTCGCCGCCGCGCGCCACGGTCAGCAGGCGGCGCCTGCCTTGCGTGGAGAATGCCAGGCTGCCCGCCTCCTTCCCGGGCAGGCGGAAACGGCCTGCGCCGGCCGGCTCCAGCGCAAGCGGCGCCTGGTGCGGCGCCCCGTACCAGAGTTTGCCTTCCCTGAACGCGAGCGTGTGCAGGCCCTGGGTGTAGCGGTCGACATAGGTGCCGGCGTAGTCCGCCCCGCCGGCGAGGGCGAGGCTGGCCGGAACGATCGTGGCGCCGGCGGGCGCAGCGGCGGCTGCCTTGCGCTTCCTGATCGCATCCGCCAGGAAAACGTCGGCCACCTTGAAGCTCAGCAGTGCCGCATGCGCGTTGTCCGCATTGCACAGGACCAGCGCGGAAAAGCGCTCCTCCGGGAGGCGGAAGAACTGGGCGTTGTAGCCGGCGGTGGCGCCGGAATGGTGTACGGACCGCAAGCCGCGATACTGGCCATCCACGAACAGGCCGCGCCCCATTTCCAGCGTGACGCCGTCATTGCGCTTGCCCTTCTGCTGCAGCTGCCGGACCAGCCAGTCGCCGCCGACGCGCGCTTCGTCGAAATTGCGCTCCCACTTCGCGAGGTCGGCGACCGTGCTCAGCACGCTCGAGCTTCCGGTGAATTCCCAGTTGATGTCTTTTAGCCTGTACGCGCCGTCCGGCCCGGCCGCGTAGCCCGATGCAAACCGCGGCACCACCAGGTCATGGCGGTCTCTCACGACCGTTTGCCGCATGCCGAGCGGCTGGAAAATGCGCTCCTGCAGAAACGCGCCCAGGCGCTGGCCGCTGACCCGCTCCACGATCTGCCCGAGCAGGAAGTAGTTCGTATTGCTGTAAACGAATTTTGCGCCCGGTGCATGGTTCAGCTGCTTCTGGCGCCGGATGACCGACCAGGCGTCGTCGGCCGACCGGTAATCGACTTCGCGTACGCCGGTGCCCATCGTCATCAGCACGGTAAAGTCGCGCAATCCGCTGGTGTGGTACAGCAGGTGGTCGACCGTGACGATCCCGTTGTATTCGGGCAGTTCCGGCAGGTAGCGGCGGATGTCGTCGTCCAGCGCCAGCTTCTTGTCCTGCACCAGCAGCAGGATGGCCGCCGCCGTGAATTGCTTGGACACGGAGCCGACGTCGAACACCGTCGCTTGCGGATCGATCGGCACGCCGAACGCCAGGTTCGCCTTGCCATATCCCTTTTCGACCACCACGGCGCCGTCGCGGATCACGGCGAGCGCACAGCCCGGGCTGCTTTCGCCTCCGTAAGTGGAAAACAGGGCATCGATACGGCGCCCGGGATCGGATTCGGGAGACTGTGCGCAGGCGGCCCCGGCGCCGGCGACAGACAAGGGGAGAAGCAGGCGGAGAAACGGCAGTCGCATTCCAGGACCTCAGCGGCGGCATTCGAGCACTTGAGTGTACAGAAGCCATTGTCGAATTCACACATCTATTTAATACGGGTAAGCCGGACAGCCAGCGTTCGTGCGGCCACATAGCGACCGGCCGATAGCAGGTAGAGTCTCCTGGTCGGCCATCGTGGCCTTTGGGAGAACCCATGGATTCCATCAACCGCAAGCAGCCCGAAGTCAACCGCCGCGACCTGAGCGGCCTCGATGCGGCGGCTCGCCTCAAGGAAATGGCGAAAGACGCCGATTCGTGCTTCTTCGTCACGCAAGGTGGCACGGGCGACAACCGCGGCGTGCGCCCGATGAGCGTGCGCGAGGCGGACGACGCCGGCCAGCTCTGGTTCCTGAGCGCCAGCGATAGCCACAAGAACGCCGAGATCGCCGCCAACCCGGCCGTCAAGCTCTACTTCCAGAAGAACGCCCATGCCGGCTTCCTCGAACTGGAAGGCTATGCCGAGATCATCACCGACCGCGAGCGCATCCGGGCCCTGTGGAACTTCGTGCTCAAGACCTGGTTCACCGAAGGCGAGGACGACCCGCGCATCACCGTCATCCGCGTGATCCCGCGCCGCGGCTACTACTGGGACAACAAGCATGGCGATGCGGTGGCCGGCGCCAAGGTGGTGGTCGGGGCCGTGATCGGCAAGACGCTCGACGATTCGATCGAAGGCACGCTGAGCTTCTGATCCACGCCGCGGTTCGAGGTTCGGGATGGCCCACTTCGTCGTCGTCACCATCGGTTCGGCCGGCGACCTGTTCCCCTTCATGCGCCTGGCGCTGGCGTTGAAGGAGAGCGGGCAGCGGGTCACCATGCTCGGTCCGGAGCAGCACGGCCCTTTCGTCGCGCCCACCGGCCTGGCCTTCCACGGTCTGCCGGCCGACGAGGCGGTGCTCGACCATCCGGACCTGTGGCATCCGACGCGCGGCCTGGCCGTGGTCTGGCGCGCCACGCGCCCGGCGATGGCCCAGGTGCCGGCG
>DAMCRY010000444.1:459-3024 GCA_032115075.1 Massilia sp. | reverse complement strand
CCTAGGGGACATCTCTACTTAGCGGAGAGGGGACATTACTACTTAGCGCTAACACAGGCACACTGTAGGGGTTTGCCATTCCGGCAGGTGCTGCTATAATGCGTGCTTCGGGCGGCTGTAGCTCAGCTGGATAGAGTACTTGGCTACGAACCAAGGGGTCGTGGGTTCGATTCCTGCCAGCCGCGCCAACTTTTCAAGAAAATGGCTCAGAAGCGATTCTGGGCCATTTTTCTTTTCTCCCTCCCCATTTCCCTTTGCCATGCCGGACAGCCGGCGCCACGCCGGCCGTCGCGCTATGGTCCAGCTCGGCAAAAGCGCGCATTTCTCAGCAATACCACATCTTCGTTCATTAAAGCGCGCTTAAGTGACACGACCTCTGCGCCAGAGATGCCCTTCTCTTTTTGTAGGACTGTACTGACGCATTTTCGGCAAGCTGAGCCTCTTTTTCTGCCTATAAACTCCTGGACGCTGTATTCCCCTCTATAGCGGCCCCTGCAAGCATGGCCAATCGGAAACTGATTGTTTTTTGGAATAAAAGCCCGGTGTTGTATGCCCAATCACATCTCCCCGTGCCTTCCCATGCTGTTTTGATAGCATGAAGTTCCCCGATACTTGAAACCCAGGCTGCAGGACGCGGCTGATTCTATGCGAGGAAAGAAATGA
This sequence comes from Massilia sp., assembly GCA_032115075.1. GTDB lineage: Bacteria > Pseudomonadota > Gammaproteobacteria > Burkholderiales > Burkholderiaceae_D > Telluria. The sequence goes on along the minus strand of DAMCRY010000444.1, from coordinate 2,361 downwards.
AAAAATCTCTGATTGCTGCAATTGTGTTGGCTTCCGCTTCGTTCGGTTCGTCGGCCGTCATGGCGCAGGACGTGATCGGCAATTCGCCCCAGGAACTGAACCTGGTCGATAACACCGCCTTCTTCGGCGATACCTTCGAAGCCGACAACGAAGGGAACACCTTCGCTGACCGTTTCACCTTCTCGATCGATGGTGACATGGGCATGAACCTGGATGCGATCATCTCGTCGATCAGCCGCAGCGCCGATGTCGGCCTGGACATCACCGGCCTGGCCCTGTATGGCGAAGACGACACCCTGATCACCAGCGGCACCTCGCTGCAGAGCGGCGACATCGACATCTGGAGCATCTCGTCGGACAACCTGATGGCCGGTAACTACTACCTGCAGGTCAGCGGCACCATGGTGTCGGATACCGGCGGCTCCTTCGGCGGCGCCGTGATGCTGGCCCCGGTTCCCGAACCGGAAACCTACGGCATGATGCTGGGCGGCCTCGGCGTCCTGGGCTTCCTGGCACGCCGCCGCAAAGCCAAGCAGGGCTGAGCCACACCGCACCGGGTCGGTATGACGGAAGCGCGCGAGCGCTTCCGTTTTTTTTTCGTCCGCCTCAGGTGCGCAGCTTCTTGATGACGGTGCGGTTGCCCAGGATTTCCTCGATCTGCTCGAAGCGCACCGGCTTGACCATGTGGTGGTCGAAGCCGGCCTCGAAGGCCAGCTGGCGGTCCTTTTCCTGGCCCCAGCCGGTCACTGCGATCAGCACCGTCATCGTCCCGCAAGGGAGCTTGCGGATGCCGCGCGCCAGGTCGTAGCCCGACATGTGCGGCAAGCCGATGTCGAGGAAGGCGTAGTCCGGGCAGAAGCGCGCCGCCGCGGCCAGCGCGTCCGGGCCGTTGTGGGTGATCACCACGCTGTGCCCCATCGCCGTCAGCAGGGCACCGATGCTGTTGACGAAGTCGACGTTGTCGTCGGCCAGCAGGATGCGGTAGCTCTCGGTGCTGATGAAGGCGGCCGGGGTCGGCTTGGCGATCGGCTCGGGGTCGACCACGATCGGCAGGCGCACCACGAAGCGGCTGCCCTGCCCCAGGCCCTCGCTGAAGGCCTGGATGGTGCCGCCGTGCAGCTCGACCAGCTTGCGCGCCAGCGACAGGCCCACCCCCAGGCCGGCATTGCTGCGCTCCAGCGTCGAATCGACCTGCACGAACATCTCGAACACCGAGTCCAGCATGTCCGGCGCCAGGCCGATGCCGGTATCGGCCACTTCCAGCACCAGGGTCTTGTCTTCCACCGTCGCGCTCAGGCCGACGCGTCCGCCGCGGTTGGTGTACTTGGCCGCGTTGTTCAGCAGGTTCGACAGGATCTGGGCCAGGCGGGTGGCGTCGCCATGCAGGAACACCGGGCGGTCCGGCAGGTCGATGGCCAGCTCGTGGCCGTGCAGCTCGATATACGAGCGCACCACTTCCAGCGCGTCGTTGACCACCGCCTTCAGCTCCACCCGTCCCATCTTGATGGTGAACTTGCCGGTATTGATGCGCGAGACGTCCAGCAGGTCGTCCACCAGGCGCACCATCTGGCGCAGCTGGCGCTCCATGATGTCGGTGGCGCGCTGGGTGGCCTGGGCGTCGCCGCTGCGGATGCGCAGGATGTCCAGGCCGGTGCGGATCGGCGCCAGCGGGTTGCGCAGCTCGTGCGCGAGCGTCGCCAGGAACTCGTCCTTGCGGCGGTCGGCCACGATCAGCGCCTGCTCGGCGCGTTCGCGCACCGTCATCTCGTGCTCCAGCGTCCGGTTGGCGGCCTGCAGCGCGTCCGAGCGCCGGCCGATCTCGGCCAGCATGTCGTTGAAGGCCTCGACCAGCACCCCGATCTCGCCCTTCTCCTTCCCCGGCACGCGCAGCGTGAAGTCGCG
>DAMCRY010000444.1:0-389 GCA_032115075.1 Massilia sp. | reverse complement strand
CATCACCTGGCGCGCGACGTTCGTCACCGCCTGCAGCGGGCGCGTGATCGAGGCCTGCAGGCGCGACGCCACCAGGGCCGCGATCACCAGCGCGCCCAGCATCACGCCGCCGAGGATGGCGCCGTAGCTCAGCACCCGCTCGAACAGGCCGTAGCGCGAACGCAGGTAGACGGTGCCGAGCGGCTCGCCGTTCTCCACGATCGGGCGGAACACCTCCAGCTCGCCGCGCGCGATGCGGTGTCCGACCGCCTCGGGATGCGCCGGCAGGGCGCCGGCGGCGCCGTCGCGCGACCAGGTCGCGAAGCGCTGTCCGCTGTTGGTATAGATGGCGCCGGCCACGATCTGCGGACGCACCCGCAGCACCGCCAGGTTGCGCGCGGCGGCCGCGC
>DAMCRY010000443.1:0-3037 GCA_032115075.1 Massilia sp. | reverse complement strand
GGGCCGGGCACGCTGCCCTCCGCGATCGCCCGCTTGAGCGCGACGTCGGCGTAGCGGCCCGCATTGCCGAGGTCACGCACGGTCGTGTAGCCGGCCTCCAGGTAGCTGCGGGCGCGCGCGGCGCCGCGCAATGCGCGCAGCGGCTCGCCTTCGATCGCCACCGCCCTGGTGACGGTCAGCGTATTGTGCTCGTCGCCGGGGTGTTCCATCAGCAGGTGGGCATGGGCCTCGATCAGGCCCGGAAGCACCGTGTAGTCGCGCAGGTCGAGGCGGCGCGTGCCGGGCGGCACCGCGAGCGCCGAGCCGATCTCGGCGATCCTGCCGTCCTGGACCAGGATGAGCCGCGGTCCCAGCATCTGGCCGGCTTCGCTGTCGAAGACGCGGCCCGCGTAGATCAACGTGGCCGGGGTGGCCGGGGCGGTCGCCCTGGACGAGGAATCGGCTGCACGCACGGGTACGGGCGCAAGGAGGACCAGGGACGACAACACTGCAAGGATGAACTTCATGCACACTCCAATGGCTGAGTGAGCGCAAGTCTAGCACTGCGCGGTCCCGCGCCGCACACGGAGGAGATGCGCCCCACCGCCTAGCTGCCCGACTTCAGGGTGCGTACATGGGCCAGGACCTCCTCCTCGCGTCCCTCGGCGACCGCCTGCGCCGGCGACCTGCCGCCGAAGGCGGCGTTCGGCCGCTCCATCCAGGCGCTGGCGGCATCGTCGCCGCCCAGGATGCCGCGCACCGCATGCATCACCGTGTAGTAGGCCTGCGCCTTGCGCGACTGCTGGCCGAAACGGGCCTTGAGCGCGTCGAAGGCCTTGGGGTCGAGTGGTGCGTCGCTCATGGCGGTTCCTTACTTCGTCACGGTGAGCAGTGAACGCTTGCCGCCCTTGAAGGTGTACAGCGTGATGGTGCCGTCCTTGATGTCGCCGCGCGCGTCGAAGGCGATCGGGCCGGTCACGCCCTTGTGCTGGATCTTCGCCAGCACCGGCAGGTACCTGGCCGGCTGGTACGAGCCCGCCTTGACCATGGCCTCGGCCATCGTCATCACGGCGTCGTACGCATAGGGCGCGTTGATCTGCACGTCGATGCCGAAGCGCTTCCTGTAATCGGCGCGGAACCTGTCCATCGCGGCGCGCGCCTCGCCCTGCACGCCACCCGCTTCCGCGCACACGACCTGGCCGTCCGCCATGGTGCCGCCTGAGAGCTTGTGGATCTCGTCCGAGCAGATGCCGTCGCCGCCCATCATGCGCACGTTCATGCCGAGCTGCTTCATCTGGCGCAGCATCGGACCGGCGGTGGCGCTCATGCCGCCGAAGAAGACCAGGTCCGGCTTGCTCGACCGGATACGCGTGATGATGGCGGAAAAATCCGTCGCCTTGTCGTGGGTGAATTCCTTGGCGACGACGGCGCCGCCCTGCTTCTGCAGGCTGCGCGTGAACTCCATCGCCAGGCCCTGGCCGTAGGCGGTGCGGTCGTCGACCACCGCCACGCGGCGCGCCTTCATGTCGCCTGTCGCGTAGCGGCCCAGCGCCTGGCCGAGCTGGACGTCGTTGGCCACCACGCGGAAGGTGGTGTTGAAGCCCTGCTGGGTGTACTTCGGGCCGGTGGTGGACGGCGAGATCTGCGGGATGCCGGCCGCATGGTAGATCTTCGACGCCGGAATCGTGGTGCCCGAGGTCTCGTGCCCGACCATGCCGTGGATCCTGGCGTCCACCAGCTTCTGCGCCACCGTGGTGGCCTGCTTCGGGTCGCCGCCGTCGTCCTCGGCCATCAGCTGGAAGGTCACCTTCCTGCCGCCGATCGTCATGCCCTTCGCGTTGAGCGCCTCGATCGCCATGCGCGCGCCGTTCTCGGTGTCCTTGCCAAAATAGGCCACCGGGCCCGTCACCGCGGCCGCGTGGCCGATCTTCACGGTTTCCTGCGCCGACGCCGTGCCGGCCACGGCCAGCGCGGCCAACAGGACTGCTTGCTTCTTCATCGATTCCTCGTCACTTATCCGGTCGGGGCCTGCGGCCCAAACGGAGCATTTTACCGTGAGTGCATCGGCCTTGCCGGACCGGTCATGCGGTCGTGACAATTCGAGAGAATGTTGGACGGCGAAGTCTTGTAAGCTCGGCGCCTCATTCAAACGAGAGGGGCCGGCGCGGCCGAGCATCCCTCCAACATCCGGGAGACCGCCATCACCGCCCATCCGCACCGGCACGCTCAGCGCGCGTTGTCGCCCGCCCTCGCGTTCGTTCTTGTCCTCGCCCTCGTCATCGCCGCTGGATGCGCCGGCGCCGCGCGCGCCGCCGACACCGGCCTGCCGGCGCCGAACCGGACGATCTACAAGTGCGTCGTGCAGGGCAAGGTCAGCTATTCGGACGAGCCCTGCCTGGGCGCCCGGCGCCTCGACGCCACACCGACTCGCGGCGTCGACCGGCTGTCGGGCAAGACCCGCACCGGGAACGACGTCGCCGCCGAGATCCGGTCGGAACAGTTTGCGCAGGCGATCCAGCCTTTGACCGGCATGACGCCGGCCCAGTTCGCGACGGCCACGCGGCGCCAGCGCCTCGCGGCGTCCGCGCAGCGCGAATGCGGCGCGCTGGAAACCGCCATCCTCGAATCGGAACAGGCGGAACGCCGCGCACGCGCGGCGATGATGGAAGCGGTCCAGCAGGACCTGTTCATCCTGCGCCAGCGCTACCGCAAGCTGGGCTGCTGATCAGGCGGCCCTGAAGGTCACGGTGGCCGCCAGGCCGCCCAGGCGTTCCGACTGGCCGAGGGCCAGGGTGGCGCCGTGGCGCTCGGCGATGGCCTTGATGATGGCCAGCCCCAGTCCGCTGCCGGCGGCCTCGCTGCCGGCCACGCGGTAGAAGCGGTCGAACACGCGCTCGCGTTCCTCGGGCGGGATGCCGGGGCCGCTGTCCTCGACCGTGACGGTGATGCGGCCGCCACCCTCCCCTGCTTCGCGACGCACCGAGATGTCGGCGGTGCCGCCGCCGGGCGTGTACTTGATCGCGTTGTCGACCAGGTTGCGCAGCAGGATCTGCAGCGC
>DAMCRY010000442.1:0-3065 GCA_032115075.1 Massilia sp. | reverse complement strand
CCGGCGACGGTGCGACGGTCGGCGCAGCGACGGGACCGACGCCGTCATCGCGCACGCGGGCGGCGAATTCGGCGTCGCCCAGCGACTTGAAGAAGGCGCCGAAGGCGATCGAAAGCCGGCTGAAGAAGCCGGGCAGCTGGTTGGGTGTGTTCATTCTTGATGTTGTGTAGGGTAAAGGGACGGGCGCGCTGTCGGACAGCGTCGGCGCCAGGGTCCGGAAAACGCGCATGATACCAGTTCAGCCACACCCGGCGCACGCGCGTCCCCCGATCCATCCCGGCACCGCCTAGCGCGTCGCCATCTCCCGCATGCGGCGCCGGATCTCGCGTTCGCGGCGCGCCTCGACCAGCCAGTCCTCGCGCAGCGCCCGCCACAGCGCGATCACCATCAGCACGATGACCAGCGCGAAGGGCAGGGCGAACAGGATGGTGGCCGTCTGCACGGCGTCGATCCCGCCGGCCAGCAGCAGGCTGATCGCGATGCCGGCGATCAACACGCCCCAGATGATCTTGGTGCGCGCGGGCGGGTTGGGGTCGCCGCCGCGGCTCATCATGCCGAGCACCAGCACGGCCGAGTCGCCCGAGGTCACGAAGAAGACCACCACCAGCAGGGTCGCGACCACCGACATCAGCTGGCCGAAGGGCATGGCGTCGAACAGCGCGAACAGCGCGGTCGCGACGTCGGCCTTGACCGCTTCGGACAGCGGCACGTGCTGCCAGATTTCCATGTACAGCGCGGTGCCGCCGAAGATCGAGAACCAGACGAAAGCCGCCAGCGAGGGCGCCAGCACGGTGCCGATGATGAATTCGCGGATGGTGCGCCCGCGCGAGACGCGCGCGATGAACAGGCCGACGAACGGCGACCAGGAGATCCACCAGGCCCAGTAGAAGATGGTCCAGTTGGCGACCCAGCTGCTGTCGCGGAAGGGCGTGGCGCGCAGGCTCATGCGGAACAGTTCGCTGGCATAGCTGCCCAGGGTGTTGGTGAAGGTGTCGATGATCGCCACCGTCGGCCCCAGCAGGAACACGACCAGGGCCAGCAGGGCCGCCATCATCATGTTCGTGTTGGACAACAGCTTGATCCCCTTTTCCACGCCGCTCACGGCGGAGGTGATGAACAGGGCGGCGGTCACGATGATGATCGCGACCTGCGAAGTGGGGCTGATGCTGAGACCGAACACGGCGTTCAGGCCGCTGTTGATCTGCAGCGCGCCGACGCCGAGCGAGGCGGCGACGCCGAAGGCGGTGGCCACCACCGCCAGGCCGTTGAACAGGCCGGACATGGCGCGTACCGGGCGCCAGGGCAGGGACTCGGTGACGGTGCTGATCAGGGAGTTGCCGCCGCGGCGGTACTGGAAGAAGGCGATCGCCAGGGCGACCACGCTGTACACGGCCCAGGGATGGATGCCCCAGTGGAAGAACACGTAGCGCATGGCGGCGTTGGCCGCTTCCGGGGTGCCGGGGCTGACGCCGGGCGGGGCGGTGACGTAGTGGGACACCGGTTCGGCCACGCCCCAGAACACCAGGCCGATGCCCATGCCGGCGGCGAACAGCATGGCGAACCAGCTGCCGATCGAGAATTCCGGCTCGTCGTCCTCGCCGCCCAGGCGCAATTGCCCATAGCGGCTGAAGGCGACGTAGGCCGCGAACAGCACCATGCCGAGCACCACCCAGAGGTAGAACCAGCCGAAGTTGCGGGTGAGTGCGGCGAGCATGGTGTCGAACACGCTTGCCATATTGCTTGGTGCGATGATGCCCCATAGGACGATCAGGAAAATAAAGCCCGCAGAGCAGAGCATTTGCATGGTTTCTCCTTGTTAGTGCATGCGGCGCCGTCGGGGCGCCGGGACGCATGCGGCGGGTGCGCGCGCGTCCGGGGCCGGGATGGCAGCTTGGCTGGGCACGAAGTGCTTGCCGCGGTAGCGGCGGTGCCCGAGGGTTCGGTTGGCCAGGCGGGCCTTGTTCTGGATGAGCCCATGGAGCGGGCGGGCGATGCAGGGCTGCGGCGTCATGCGGCACGCAGCCGGGCGAAGTGCCTGGCGGGAGAAGTTACGAGAGCTGGCGCAGGCCAGCCGAGCCGAATTGTAGCAGAGACAATACATTTGCACAAATGAAGGTGTGGTGTACGCGCAGCATTGACTGTACTCGTTATGGCGGGGAGGCTGTCGCGGCCTTGTGCAGCGCCTGGTAAGGAGAGGTGTTTCCTGCGAGATAGTTGCTCAGTGAATGGCGATTATCATGGATCGCAATTTGATTTCTATCTGGAACCTACCATACTGGAGCTATCCAAAAATTTTCCTGAGAGAACATCATGTCCCACTCCCTGCCGGTCTCCGCCAGCGTCGCCAGCCTCGCCTTCGGTTTCATCGCCCGCCTGTTCCGCAAGCCGGCGCCAGGCGCCGCCCGCGCCGCCGCCAACGACGATGTCTGGTCCCTGTACGGCATGAGCCGCGGCCGCGATTCGGTGTCGCCCGCCGTCCTGAGCAAGCTGGCCGAGAAGGCCGCCGCGTAAGCACGTGGCCTTGCACGCGCAGTTACGCCCCGCCTCGAGCGGGGCGTTCTTTTTCCGGCAAGGGATTGCGTCCGCGGCTGCCACGGTTATGCTTACACGGGAAGCTGACAACCTTGCGGAGGAGATCATGCTGGCACATGCGGATGCGATTGCAACGGTGGGCGTGCGCGATATCGAGGCGGCGCGCGAGTTCTACGGCGATGTACTGGGGCTGTTGCAGGAGGAGGGCGGGCAGGAGGCGTCCGGGGTCCTGGTCTTCAGGAGCGGGAATACCCGGGTCCAGGTCTACCGGTCCGAGTACGCGGGCACCAACCAGGCCACCGCCATCACCTGGGACGTCGGCGAGCGCATCGTGGAAATCGTCGACGCCTTGCAGGCGAAGGGGGCGAGTTTCGAGCACTACCCTATCGAGGGCCTGCGCCTGGAAGGAGATCTCCACGTCACGGAGGGATTCAAGGTAGCATGGCTGAAAGACCCGGACGGCAATATCCTGAGCATTAACGGGAAATGAGGCCGGGGGCCGTCACGGCGCCATCGGAATGACCTCGTCGCCC
>DAMCRY010000441.1:0-3073 GCA_032115075.1 Massilia sp. | reverse complement strand
CCCGCGCGCTCGCCGGTGCCGGGCCTGACCCTGGCCGGCGACTGGACCCGCACCCACATGCCCTGCACGATGGAGGGCGCGGCCAAGTCCGGTTTCATGGCGGCCTAGGCGGTGCTGGCCGAGCGCGGCGTGCGCGCCGACCTGGCCATCGATGCGCGCCTGTACGACGACCTGGCCGGCATGGCGCGCATGACGGTGCCGGGCCGCGGCACGCCTTGAAGGCAGGCTCATGTAATTTTCTTACACGAAGGCTGTATCCCACGGCGGAATTCTGTCATGCTCTCGTCTGGTACGAATGACAATGAGGACAAGGGATACCATGACGCCTACGACGATTGCCCGCCTGGTGCTGTGCCTGCTGGCCAGCCCGCTCGCCTTCGCCCAGAACGCCGAGCGCCAGCTGCAGGGCCACGCCCGCAACCAGAACACGCTGGAACTGCGCACCAGCGACGGCCGCTACCTGATCAAGCCGTATTCGGCCAACGTGGTCGAGACCGCGTTCGTCCCGGACGGCCAGCCCTATGACCCGGCCTCGCACGCCGTGGTGCTGGCGCCGGTGGACGTGGCGGCCACGCTGAAGGACGAGGGCGCGCGCCTGGTGTTCGCCACGCCCGGCATCACGGTGGTGGTCGACAAGCGGCCCTTCCGCATCAGCTACCTGTACAAGGGCAGGCCGCTGGTGGCGGAGAAGCGCGGCTATGCGCGCGAGGGCAGCATGGACACCATCGAGTTCGCCCTGGACGAGGGCGAGGCGCTGTATGGCGCCGGCGCGCGCGCGGTCGGCATGAACCGCCGCGGCCATCGCTTCCAGCTCTACAACAAGGCCGACTACGGCTACGGCAGCACGTCCAAGTTGTTGAACTACACGATTCCGGTCGCGCTGTCCTCGAAGAAGTACGCGATCCACTTCGACAATCCCCAGGTCGGCTGGCTCGACTTCGACAGCCGCAGGGACGGCACCCTGCGCTACGAGGTGATCGGCGGGCGCAAGACCTACCAGGTGGTGGCCGGCGACAGCTGGGAAGGCGTGATGGCCGACTACACCGCCTTGACCGGCCGCCAGCCGCTGCCGCCGCGCTGGGCGTTCGGCAACTTCGCCAGCCGCTTCGGCTACAAGAGCGAGGCCGAGACCCGCGCCGTGGTCGAGCGCTTCATCGCCGAGAAGATCCCGCTGGACGCCGTCGTGCTCGACCTGTTCTGGTTCGGGAAGACCGTCCAGGGCACGATGGGCAACCTGGCCTGGGACCGCGACACCTTCCCGAACGCCGAGCAGATGATGGCCGACTTCAAGCGCAAGGGCGTGAAGACCATCGTGATCACCGAACCCTTCGTGCTCACCACCTCGCAGCGCTGGCAGGAAGCCGTGCAGCGGCAGGTGCTGGCCACCGACGAAACGGGCAAGCCGGCCACCTACGACTTCTATTTCGGGAACACCGGCCTGGTCGACCTCTATACCGCGCAGGGCCGCGACTGGTTCTGGAACATCTACAAGGGCCTGAAGCAGGGCGGCGTGGGCGGCTGGTGGGGCGACCTGGGGGAGCCGGAAGTGCACCCGTCCTGGGTGCGGCACGGGGGAGGAAAGGACCCGGCGAAACTCGCCGACCAGGTCCACAACGTCTACGGCCACGACTGGGCGCGCCTGATCGCCGAAGGCTACGCGAAGGATTTCCCGGACGAGCGCCCGTTCATCCTGATGCGCGCCGGTTACTCCGGTTCGCAGCGCTTCGGCATGATCCCCTGGTCGGGCGACGTCAGCCGGGGCTGGGGCGGACTGGCTTCGCAGATGGAGATCTCGCTCCAGATGGGCATGCAGGGCCTGGCCTATATGCACTCGGACCTGGGCGGCTTCGCCGGCGCGGTGCTGGACGACGAACTCTACGTGCGCTGGCTGCAGTACGGCGTGTTCCAGCCGGTGTTCCGGCCGCACGCCCAGGAAGACGTGGCGCCCGAGCCGGTGTTCCGCTCCGAGCGCACCAAGGTGCTGGCGCGCGAAGCGGTGTGGCTGCGATATGCCATGCTGCCGTATAACTACACGCTCGCCTTCGAGAACAGCCGGACCGGCATGCCGCTGATGCGCCCGGTGCTGTTCGAGGAAGACGGCGCCACCGCGATGTCCTCCACCTACCTGTGGGGCCGCGACTTCCTGGTCGCGCCGATCGTCGAGCCGGGCGCCACCCGCAAGGAAGTGCACTTCCCGACCAAGGGCAGCGTCTGGTTCGACTTCCACACCGGCCAGAAGCACCACGGCGGCATCACGGAAGTGGTGAAGCCGGTCGAGGCCAGCATCCCTGTGTACGTGCGCGCCGGCGCCTTCGTGCCGATGGCGAAGGTGGTGCAGAGCACCCGCGACTATTCGACCCGCGGCATCGACCTGCACTACTACCACGACGCCAGCGTGGCGCAGGGCGAGGGCAGCATGTACGACGACGACGGCGAGACCGCCGACGCCTACGCCAGGGGGAGGTACGAGATCGTGCGTTTCGCCAGCCGCTTCGCCGGCGGCAGGCTGGAGATCGGACTGCGCACGGAGACCGGCAAGGCCCAGGCCCCGGCCGAACGCGGCTTCGCGCTCAAGGTGCACAACGTGACGGCCAGGCCGCGCGCGGTGACGGTCGACGGCAAGGCGGTGCGTTTCGGCTGGAACGACAAGCACCACCTGCTCGAGGTGCCGGTGGCGGCGCGCAGGCAGCCGTCCTCTACCGTCGTCGTGACGTTGTGATGCGGCTGTGATGCCGGCGGCCGGCGCAGCCGGCCGCCTCGCGCGGGCTCAGCGCGCCACGATGAGGCGCAGTCCCAGGCCCACGAAGATGGCGCCGGCAAGGCGATCCAGCCACATCCCCGCGCGCGGCGTGCGATTGAGCCACTGGCCGATCGTTCCCGAAAAATAGCCGAGCAGGCCGAACAGCAGCGCCGCCTGCGCCGTGAAGGTCAGTCCCAGCCACGCGATCTGCCAGTTCGCATCCCCGCGGGACGCCACCACGAACTGCGGCAGGAAGGAGAGGAAGAACAGCACCACCTTGGGATTGATCGCATTCGCCAGCAGTCCCTTGAAGAAGAGCCGGCGCGCCGATTC
>DAMCRY010000440.1:0-3097 GCA_032115075.1 Massilia sp. | reverse complement strand
GCTAAACAGCTCGGCAGTTCCAGCTCATCCATATCCGTCGGTGACAGCGCCTTTTCATTTGCCGGCGCCGCAATACCGCCACCCCGCCTCAAAGTCTCACGTTCAGCGACAAATACGCCGCCCGCCCATTCCCCGCCGAGAAGCTCGGCTGCGCCTGGTCCGCCGGCCAGAAGAAGTTGTCGTACCAGACGTACTCGTAACGGCGGTCGGCGATGTTCTTGAGCTGCAAATCGATGCTCGTGCGCGCCGACAGCTGGTAGCGCAGGCTGGCGTCGAACAGCACGAAGCCGCCGAACTTGCCGGCCGTGTTCGGGCTGTCGATGTAGTAGTCGCCCTGGGCGCGTCCCTGCAGGCCGACCCGCCAGGCACTGGTGGCGCGAAATTCCAGGCCGGCGTTGCTGATGTATCGCGGCGTCGAGAACACTTCCTTGCCGGCCAGCGAGGCGCCGTCGGCGGCGAAGGCGCGGGTCACCTCGGCCTGCTGCAGCGAATGCGACAGCCACAGGTTCAGGCGTTCGCCCGCCTGGCCGGACAGCTGGAAGTCGACGCCCTCGCGGCGGGTTTCGCCGAGGCCTACCGTGGTGCCGGTGGCCGGCATGTTGGCCACCTCGCCGGTGGCGTCCTGGCGCCAGACGGCCAGGCGCAGGTCGGTCTTGCGTGCCGGCTTGAACTTCACGCCCAGCTCCTTGCCGGTATTGATCGACGGGTCGAAGCGCGCCTGTCCCGGCGTCAGGTAGGCCGGGGCGCCGGAACCGGTCAGGACCTGGAAGCTGCGGCCCCAGTTGGCGTAGACGCTCAGGTTCTCCAGCGGCGTGTAGACCATGCTCAGCTTGGGTTGCCCGATCCAGCCGTAGTCCTGCAGCGCGGCGCGCCGGCCCGTATTGCGGGCCAGGTTGTGGCCCGAGAAGCGGTCGGTCCGGAAGCCCGGCACGACCTTGACCGTGTCGCCGAGGCGCACGATCGCCTGCAGGTAGGCGCCGGCATTGTTGAAGGTGTAGCTGTCGTCGTTCTGGGTCTGCGCGGGCGTGCGGAAGTCGGTCGGGACCGCATTCGCGAAGCGGTAGCGGCGGTAGCCGTTTTCCTGGCGCTCGGCGTTGACGCCGGCGTCCAGCGTCACGCGGTCGTCGAGGCGCCAGGTGAGGTTGCCGAGGTAGCCGTACTGGTCCTCGTCCCACTGGCGGCGCTGGCGTGGGGCGGTCCCGAGCGGATTGCCGGTGAAGGTGACGCGGCGGTCGTCGCGGTAGCTGTTGAAGTACAGCTTGTTGCTGAAGAAGGCGTCCGGCGCGGCCTGCCAGTCGAGGTGGGCGCTGGCGTGGTGCATGTCGCGCTCGCTGCGGTCGTTGGCGTTCCTCGCCGGCCACTGGCGGCGGTCGGCGCGCAGTTCCGCGGCGGTCAGGAAACCGGGCTCGCCGGCCTCGTGGCGATAGGTGCGCAGCACCACGCCGCCGCGCAGCGCGCCGTCGGCCGAGCGCAGGAACCACTTGGCGCCGAGCGAGTACTTGTCCGAACCGCTGCCGCGGTATTCGTCGGAATCCTGCCGGGCGATGAAGTAGTTCTGTGCCAGGCCGTTCGCCTCGCGGCCCAGCGCGACCTGCACCTCGCGGGTGTCGAAGCTGCCGAGGCTGAAGCGCGCATCCGTGTAGTTGCCGCCCTGGCGCGTGCCGAAATTGATGTTGCCGCCGATATTGTGCAGGCCGTAGCGCGGATCGTTGGTGCCGCGCACGACTTCGATGTAATCGATCTCGAGCGGGAAGACCATGTCGATGAAGCGCTGGTTGCCGCTGTTGACGTTGCTCGGCACGCCGTCGATCAGCACCTTGATGCCATTGATGTAGCCTTCGCCGTTGAAGGCGCGGAAGGTGGCCTTGCCGGACTCCGCGCCCATGCGGGTCTCGGTCAGCTGGACGCCCGGCAGCTGGCCGATCAGTTCCCAGCTGTTCATCACGTTCTTGTCCTCGACCTTGTCGGCGCCCAGGATGTCGACCGAGGTCAGGACCCGCTTGCTCGCCAGCGGCCCCGCGCTGCGCTGGGCGCTGATGCGCACCTCGCCGATGACGACGGCCGGATCCTCGGCCTGGGCGGGTTCGGCCGACAGGCAGGGCAGCGGCAGGAGTGCGGCCAGCAGCGCCGGCGGGAGCGTGTGTTTCATTCTTCGACAACCTTTCTTGGACAAGCAGGGGCGGACGCCGGCCGCGCTGGGCGCGGCCACCGTTCTTACGTTGGCGATAATGATAGTTGATTATCATTAAGAATTGCAATGATAATGATAAATTGTTCTCAAGTAAGGCGGAACAGGGTATGCTGTCGGTTTCGCTCTTCTCCGCCGTCCGCGGGAGCCGTTCGTCCCGCTCCCGCGGCAGGCGCTTGCCTCGTCCATGAAAGAAACACTGCAGTTCCCGGCGGCCCGGCGCCGCATCGTCAGCATCGACGCCCTGCGCGGCCTGGTCATGGTTTTCATGCTGGCCGACCACGTACGCGAAACCTTCCTCTTGCACCTGCAGGTGTCGGATCCGATGGACGTCGCCACCACGCCCGCCGCGCTGTTCGCCTCGCGCCTCGTCGCCCACCTGTGCGCGCCGGTATTCGTCTTCCTCACCGGCCTGTCGGCCTTCCTGTATGGCGCCCGCCAGGAGCAGGGCGCGGCCGCGGCCGCGTCCTTCCTCGCCAGGCGCGGCCTGTTCCTGGTGGCGCTGGAACTGACCGTCATCAACTTCGCCTGGACCGGCGCCTTTCCGCCGAAGGTGGTCTACCTGCAGGTGATCTGGGCGATCGGCCTGTCGATGCTGGCCCTGGCGGCCCTGGTGCGCCTGCCGCGCGCGGCCCTGGCGGCGATCGGTTTCGCGATCGTGGCCGGCCACAACCTGCTCGACCCGCTGCACTTCGCGGCCGGCCATCCGCTGCATGCGCTGTGGGCGGTCCTGCACGACCGCGGCTGGATCGAGATCGGCGAGACGCTGCGCGTGCGCACCTCGTATCCGGTGCTGCCCTGGATCGGCATCGTCTGCCTGGGCTATGCGAGCGGCCCCTGGTTCGCCGGCGGTTTCCCGGCATCCGAACGGCAGCGGCGCCTGCTGGCCTGGGCGGCCGGCGCGCTCGG
>DAMCRY010000439.1:0-3112 GCA_032115075.1 Massilia sp. | reverse complement strand
TACAGCCCGACGCCGCGCCGCGAGAAGGTCGATCCGTGGTTCCTCAAGCCCTACGAGCCGTCGACGGCCGCGCGCCGCGAAACGGTGACGGCGCCGGCGCCGGCGGCCAAGCCGGGCAAGCAGAAGCTGGCTTTCCTGCTGGGCGGCGGGCCGCGCCAGGGCAGCTGATCGGACGTCACCCGTAGGGTGGTCGGCAGACCCGTCCACCCTGCGTCCTTCGATTCCTTTCGGGCCGTTTACGCCGCGCGGCGCCCTCGCAGCGCCGCATGCACCCGGTCCAGCAGGTCCTGGTGGTCATACGGCTTGGCCAGCACCTCCAGCGCCTGGCCCTGCGCGCCGCGCGCCGGCAGTTCGTCCATATACCCCGTGGTCACCAGCACCGGCATGCCCGGGCGCGTCGCGTGCACCTTTTCGATCAGCTGCAGCCCGTTCATCCCGCCCGGCATGATCACGTCGGTGAACAGCAGGTCCACCGACTGCCGCTCGAGCAGCGCCAGCGCTTCTTCGCCGCTGGGCGCGGACACCACGTCGTAGTCGGCCGCCGCCAGCATCGCCTCCGCGAGCTCGCGCACGTCCTCGTTGTCTTCCACCACCAGGATGCGGCACTTGCGGCCTTCGTCCTCGGCCGTGCTGGCCGCGTTGGCGCCGCCATCCTCGTGCTGCGCCCCCTGGACCACGGGAAACACCATGCGCACCCGGGTGCCGCGCCCCGGCTCGCTCTCGATGTCGAGCCGGCCCTGCGACTGCTGCACGAAGCCGTGCACCATGGCCAGGCCCAGGCCGGTGCCCAGGCCCTTGGTGGTGAAGAAGGGCTCGGTGGCGCGCTTGGCCACTTCCGGCGACATGCCTTCGCCTTCGTCGGTCACGCAGATGGCCACGTACTCGCCCGGCGGCAGCCGGCTGCCGCTGCGGCGCGCCTCGCTGACGATGGCGGTGCCGACCGTCACCGTGCCGCCCCTGGGCATGGCGTCGCGCGCGTTGATGACGACGTTCAGCAGCGCCATCTCGAGATAGGTCGGGTCGATCGAGCAGGAGGGCAGGCCGGGCTTGAGTTCCAGGCGCAGCTCGACCTTGTCGCCCAGGGTGCGCACCAGCATGTCGGAGAATTCCACCACCAGGCTGTTCAGGCTGACGCGCTTGTGCTCGAGGCGCTGCTTGCGCGCGAAGCTGAGCAACTGCTGGGTCAGTTTGCCGGCCTGCATGGTGGCGCGCTGGGCGCGCCGGATCGGTTCGGCCGCCGGGGTCTTGCCGGCCGTGAGGTTGGCCAGTTCGAGGTTGCCGTTGATGACCTGCAGCAGGTTGTTGAAATCGTGCGCCATGCCGGCCGAGAGCTGGCCGATCGCCTCCATCTTCTGCGCCTGCAGGTTCGATTCCAGCATGCTGCGGCGCTCGGTGATGTCCATCTGCGAGGCGAAGAAGTAGAGCAGCTTGCCGTCCTGGTCGAAGATCGGGCCGATGAACAGGGCGTTCCAGAACGGCTCGCCATCGGCCTTGTAGTTGAGCAGGTCGACGGCCACGGCGCGCTGCTCGCGCAGCGCGCGACGCACTTCGGCGACGGTGGCGCGGTCGGTGTCCGGGCCCTGCAGGAAGCGGCAGTTGCGGCCCAGGATCTCTTCTTCCTTGTAGCCGGTGAGGTCGAGGAAGGCGCCGTTGACGAACACGATCGGATCGTCATCCTGGTTCGGGTCGGTGACCAGCATCGGCATGCGCGTCATCTCGACGGCGGCGAAGAAGATGTTGCCGCGGTCCTCGAGGCCGCTGCGGCCGATGTAGCTGGCCTGCCAGTGGTTGACGCCCGGATTGCCGGCCGGGTTGAAGGCATTGCCCTCGACCTGGCCGCGCGCCTGCACGCCCGCGCTCTGGCCGCCGCCCTGGACGTCGAGCGGCCTGCTGAGGTGTTCGTCCTTGTCCTGTCCGGTTGCCATCGAGCGATCCTGGGAAGCGCGGCCGTGCCGCGCCCTGCCGCAACATGGGCAGGACGCGCGGGCCTGTCATGGCTTCACTCTACCCGGCGGCCCCGGCGCATTCCGTTCGTGACTTCACACAGCTCGATGCGCCTGAGGCAGATCAACGCGCGGCCTGGACCGTCCGGTCGATGTCGGCGATCGTGATCTCGGCGATGCCGATGCCGAGCTTGCGCGTGTCGCCGCGGCCGCCCATGTCTTCCGGCGAGGTCGGTTGCGGGACCTCGATCGTCAGGCTGCGCTGTGCGCCGTCGGTGTCGAAGCGCAGTCCGACTTCCTGCAGCGAGGGGCCGACGCGGAACTGGCTGCGGGTGGCGCCGACCTGGATCGTGAAGGGCAGCGTGGCGTTGGGGCCGAAGCCGCGCGCCGTCAGGATGACCAGGGCCTTCTTCGGCAGCGGCTGGCTGAAGTGCAACACCACCTGCTTGGCGTCCGACCAGCGGCCCCAGGGCTCCGCGCCGGACAGGCCTTGCGCCTCCGTCACGAAACCGCCGAACGGCTGCGACATGTGCAGGCTGCCGAGCGGCCGGCCGGTGTTGTCCGGCAGGCGCACCAGCGCGTAGTCGGCGGTCGCCTTGACCGGCACGATGCCCGGCGGCAGCGGGTGGTTGCCGATCACCAGCAGCCACTTCTTGCGCACCGGCAGCTGGTATTCCTCGATCGGCGCATCCTTTTCCAGGTCGAGCATGCCGGTGTCGGGGGCGTCGATGTGGAACTGCGCGCGCATCAGGTCGAGGATGCCGGTGGTGGCGACGGTGATCTCGTTGCGCTCGGCCACCGGCACGTTGGCGCGCGCGAAGCGGCCGCCGTTGTCGGCCGGCCAGCCCGGGCGCAGCTGGTTCAGGTAGGCCTTGGTTTCCCAGTTGCCGTAGAACAGGACCAGCGGCAGGGCCAGGAACAGGAACACGGTGGAGGCATGGCGGCTGCCACGCGCCCACAGGACCAGTACCAGCGCGCTCAGCGCCGCCAGCAGCATGCCGGCCTTGGTGCGCAGGCCGATGCCGGAAATCTCGGGCGCGTCGACCGGGGTGATCGAATAGGTCGGCAGGCGCCACAGGGCGAAGGCGAGCACCGCCAGCAGGAATGCCGCCACCAGCCAGGCGGAGCGGCGCGCGCCGGCCGGCAGCGGCTCGGACGGGCGCGCGAAC
>DAMCRY010000438.1:0-3137 GCA_032115075.1 Massilia sp. | reverse complement strand
GGGCGTCGCGCGCCGCGCCGTCCAGGCGCGCCAGCAGCACCGGGGCGAAGCTCTGCGGCAGCACCAGGCTGTGCACCAGTGTCGCGCAGGTCATGCCGAGCACGATTTCCTCGACCCGGGCGAGCGCGATGTCGAAGATGGCGCCGGGTTCGGCGACCGCCGGAAAGCCGATCAGGCCCGCCGTATAACCGGCCAGCATCAGCATGTAGGAGCGCGGGGTGCGGTCCAGCAGCGAGAAGTACAGGCAGCCGCCGATCCACAGCGCCAGCGCGAGCGACAGCAGCTCGGGGGAATTCGCCAGGCGCGGCACCAGGAAGGTGACCGCGATCGCCCCGAGGATGGTGCCGCTGGCGCGGTACACGCCCTTGGAGCGGGTCGGCCCGGCGAAGGGGGCGGAGACGATATAGGCCGTCATCATCGCCCAGAAAGGTCGCGGCAGTCCAATGCGCATCGATACATAGACCGCGAGCATCGCTGCCGCGAATGACTTCACGGAGAACAGGATCTCCGACTTGCTTGCCAACTTCATGCTGCTCAGCGTTCTTCGGCGTCGATGGAATCGGAACACTGGCCGATGTTGGCGACCGCCGCCGGCAGGCCGGACAGCACGCGCAGGCAGGCCTCGACGTCGGACGGCTCGAAGGCGCCGAACAGCTTGCGGCGGAAGGGACGCAGGGCCTGGTCCATTTGCTCCGCGGCCTGCCTGCCTTCCTCGGTCAGGCGCAGGATCCTGGCGCGGCGGTCGTTCGGGTCCTCGTGGCGCTCCACCAGGTTCGACGCGATCAGGTGGTCGACCACGCGCACGAGGGAAGACGCTTCCAGCCCGAGCGCGACCGCCAGCACCCCCGGCCGCACGCCGCTCTCGCCGAAGCGGCTGATCACCAGCACAGGCAGGCCGGTCGCCTGCGACAGGCCATAATCGGCCGCGATCTTGTCGGCCGCGGCGCGGTAGGCGCGCGAGGCATAGGTGAGGGCGGCGGTGAGGCTGCCGAGGGTCTGGTCCGATACGCTCATTTAGTTGGCATAAACATTGTTCTCATGCGAAAGCTTAGCATGCGAAGTAGTTTCTTTCAAGCTAAGCGATAAAGTTTGCGATCGAACAGGCGCATTGCCGCAAACTGATACTCGCTCTGCCGGATTGTCCGGTGGTAAGCTATTCATGTTGTCACTTCAAGCCTGAAGGAATCGTATGAAACCGCTGTTCTCCTCCGAAGAAGAAGCGAACGCAGCATCCACGGCGCCCGCGGCGCCCCAGCCGGTCCCGGCGCCCTTGTTGAATCCGGCTCCCATGCCGGACATGCTGCCGGCATCGCTGTCCGAGGCGAGCGCGGCGCCGCTGGTCCGCATCGACGTCTCCGGTATCGACGACAAGGCCATCGAGGGCCTGGGCGGTTCCACCGGGGCGGGCGTGGCGAAGGTCTCGGCCAAGCTGCTCGGCACCGTGCGTGCATCCGATGCGGACGTGTTCGGCACGCAGCTGAACGAACTGATCGTGACAGCCAAGGGCCTGGACCCGGCCAAGCTCCGCTCGGGCGGCCTGCTGTCGCGCGTCACGAACATGTTCGGTTCGGTCAAGGAAAAGATGCTGTCGCAGTACCAGGTGGTCGAATCGCGCATGGACACCCTGGTGGCCGAGATGACGCGCCATGCCAACGTGCACCGGGCGCGTATCCAGGACTTCGACGAGATGTACAAGGGCCTGGAAAAGTACTACCAGGGCCTGGATGCCGACGTGAAGAAGGGCGAAGGCTGGGCGGCCCAGCTGCGGCAGGCGGTCGCGCAGCAGGCCGCGCCGGCCAACGCCTTCGAGGCCCAGCAGGCGACCGAGCTCAAGCGTCGTCTCGAGCGCCTGGAAAAGCGCGTCGACGACCTGAAGCGCGCCATGCTGATGGCCACGCAGATGGTGCCGCAGATCCGCCTGTCGCAGGACAATGCGCGCGCGCTGACGGACACCTTCACCGACATCGTCAACGTGTCGATCCCGGCCTGGCGCAACGTGTTCTCGCTGTATTTGCTGCAACTGGAGGCCAAGCAGAGCGCGGCGGTCGCCAACGCGGCCTACGACGCCACCGACGCGGCATTCCGCGCCCAGGCCGACATGCTGCTGGAGAATACCGAGACCGTGGCGCGCGCCAAGCAGCGCTCGCTGGTCAGCCTGGAAACCGCCCAGCACGTCCAGACCCAGCTGGTGACCGCCTTCGACAAGCTCGAGCAGATCTCGAACGAAGGCCAGCAGCGCCGCAAGGACGAGCTGCCGAAGCTGCAGCAGCTCGAGCGCGAGCTGATCGAGCGCTTCTCGACGACGCCGCCGGCCGCCTATTGAGCCGAGCAGGCGTTTCGGCCAACATACCCATTTTCACCACAGAAGGAACGCCCATGGCGACGACACTCCACACCGGCCATCGCATCAACCTAGAGAAGACCGCCCCGGGCTTGCAGCGCGTGCGTATCGGCCTCGGCTGGAAGGTCAACCCGGCCGAAGGCCCGTCGTTCGACCTCGATTCGTCGGTATTCCTGTGCAGGAAGGATGCGAACGACCATCCGGTCATGCTCAGCAACGCCCACTTCGTCTACTACAACCACACGACCTCCCCGGATGGCGCGGTCGTGCACTCCGGCGACAACCGCACCGGCGACAAGGATGGCGACGACGAAG
Source organism: Massilia sp. (assembly GCA_032115075.1). Lineage (GTDB taxonomy): Bacteria > Pseudomonadota > Gammaproteobacteria > Burkholderiales > Burkholderiaceae_D > Telluria. Next base: position 481 of record DAMCRY010000438.1, on the reverse strand, counting down.
TCATCACCGTCGACCTGGCCAGGGTCGACGCCGAGGTCGTGGAGATGCCGATCGTCGTGACCATCCACGAAGCCGAAGCGCGCAAGCAGACATTCGGCCGCGTCACCGACGCCTACGTCAAGGTGTACAACGACGAGACCGGCGAAGTGATCGCGGAATACGACCTCGACGAAGACTACTCGGACAAGACCGCGCTGCAGTTCGGCTCGCTGTACCGCAAGGACGGCGAATGGCGCTTCCAGGCCGTCGGCGCCGGCTTCAAGCTGAACCTGGCCGCCTTCATCCGCAAGCTCGGCGGCACCGTCTGAGCAGGACGCGCCGCCGCGCAGCCTGGCGCCAGTACCGATGACACCGCACACGCCCAAGGCATTCGATTTCGGCGAGGAGGCGGCGCCTTCCCCGGGGGCGGCGAAACCCGCGGCCGAGCACCCGTCGGTGCCGCGGGCCTTCGACTTCGGCGAGGCGCAGGAGCCGGCGGCTG
>DAMCRY010000437.1:0-3155 GCA_032115075.1 Massilia sp. | reverse complement strand
ACTGCGCTCGGCCTCGGGATCGCGCGCCCGCTTCGCCGCGCCGACCCGCCGGCGCGCGTCCATCAGGCGCTTGACCAGGACCTCGCGCTCCGCCGGCGCGAGGTGCGGATTGCTGCTGCGCCAGAGGCGGCCCTTCACGACGAAGTAGCGGCCGTCCGGCGTGCCGGGATAGGCGTTGGCATGGTCACGGGAAGACATGCCCCACTTTACCCGAAGCGCACGCACGGCCGGGCACGCGAGGACCAGGGAATCAGTCCGGCAGGCGGGCGTCGCGCGTCACCATCTCCTGCAGCGTTTCCCGCGGCAGCGCCGGGCTGAAATAGTAGCCCTGCATCTCGTCGCAGCCGTGCTTGCGCAGGAAGGCCAGCTGCTCGCGGGTCTCGACGCCTTCGGCGATCACCTTGAGCTTGAGGTTGTGGCCGAGCGCGATGATGGCGCGCGTGATGACGAGGTGGCCGTCGTGGCCGACGTCGCCCAGGAAGGAGCGGTCGATCTTGATGTAGTCGACCGGGAAGCGCTGCAGGTGGCTCAGGCTGGAGTAGCCGGTGCCGAAGTCGTCGATCGACAGCCGCACGCCGAGCGCCTTGAGCTGGGCCAGCGCTTCGCGCGCCTCGTCGGGATGGTCCATCAGCTGGCTTTCCGTGACCTCGAGTTCGAGCATGCGCGGATCGACCCCGTGGTGGGCCAGGGTGGCGGCGAGGCGGTCGGCGAAGTGGCGCTGGCGCAGCTGGCGCGCCGACAGGTTGACCGAGATGACGAAGTCCTCGACGCCGAGCAGGCGCATGGCCTTGAGCGCGCCGCAGGCTTCGTCGAGCACCCATTCGCCGAGCGGCACGATGAGGCCGGTCTCCTCGGCCACCGGGATGAAGCGGTCGGGGGTGATCGTGCCGTCGACCGGGTGGCGCCAGCGCACCAGCGCCTCGGCGCCGACCACCTTGCCGCTGCGCAGGTCGACCTTGGGCTGGTAGTCCAGCACCATCTCGCGTTCGCGGATCGCGCGGCTCAGGCTGGCCTCCAGCATCAGGTGTTCGTGGACGATCTGGTTCAGCTCCTCCGAATAGAACTGGACGTTGTTCTTGCCGAGCGTCTTGGCGTGGTACATGGCGGCGTCGGCCGCGCGCATGATCTTGTCCGAGGTGTCGCCGTCCTGGGGGAACAGGGCGACGCCGATGCTGGTGCCGGGGAAGATCTCGAGTCCGTCCACCGCTACCTGCTGCATGACGCTGCGGCGCACCCGCTCGACCACGTCGGCCAGCCGCTCGCGGCTGGTGACGTTGCAGACCAGGAGGACGAACTCGTCGCCGCCGAGGCGGGCGATGGTGTCTTCCTCGCGCATGTTGTCGCGCAGGCGCTGGGCGACCTCGCGCAGCACCGCGTCGCCGGCCTCGTGGCCGAAGTTGTCGTTGATGTGCTTGAAATTGTCGAGGTCGAGGAAGGCCAGCGCCCCGCAGGTCTGGTCGCGCAGCGCGTGCTCGATCGCCTGGCGCAGCCGTTCCTGCAGCAGGGTGCGGTTGGCCAGCCCGGTGAGCGGGTCGTGGTGGGCCAGGTGGTGCAGGCGGCGCTCGTAGTGGCGGGCCTCGGTGATGTCGTTGATGACACCGACGAAGTGGGTGATCTCGCCGTCGAGGTTGGCCACCGGATCGATGCGCAGGTCGTTCCAGAACACCTCGCCGTTCTTGCGGGTATTGCGCAGCACGGCGCGCACGCCCTCCTTGCGCCGCAGCGCCGCGCGGATGCGGGCGCGTTCCTCGACGTCGACGCCGCGGATGCCCATGAAGCGCGGGTCCTGCCCCTTGATCTCGGCCAGGGTGTAGCCGGTGATCAGCTCGAAGGCCGGATTGACGTACTCGATGCGGTGTTCGCCCTCCTCGCACTGGGTGATCACGATCGCGTTCAGGCTCGACGAGATGGCGCGCTCGCGCACCAGCATGCCGTGTTCGGTATGCTTGCGCGCCGTGATGTCGATGCCGGTGCCGAACACGCAGGGGACGTTGCCCAGGCTGGTGCGGGCGCACTGGAACAGGTAGGTGGCGCGCCGGCCATGCTTGCCGACCATTTCGGCCTCGTGCGAGGAAGATCCCTGGTCGAACGCCGCCCAGATTTTCTCGACGATGGCCGGCCGGTCCCGCTTGTCGAAGAAATACTTGACGTTGGTGGCAGGGAGCTCTTCCGCCTCCATCTCGAGCGCTTCCTCGAGCTGGCGATTCCACAGCAGCAGGTGACCGCTCTGGTCGATGACGTAGAACACGCAGGGCAGCGCTTCGATGATTTCGCCGACCGGCAGGTCCTGGACCAGGGCGTAGCGCGGCAGGCGCAGGCCGGCGCGCGGGACCACGATCACGCTGAAGGTGCCGGGCTGGTCCGGGTCGAAGGACTGGGGCGCCACCGTGATCCGCACCGGCAGCCTGCGCCCGTCGGCGGTGTGGAGGATGCCTTCGTTCTCGGCGTCGGCGCGCGCGGCCATGCCCGGCCTGGGGCCGGGCGGGTCGTCGAACTCGACGATCCGCTCGATCGTCATGCCCCGGATGTCGGACGCGGTGTAGCCCGCCAGCTTCTCGCAGCCCTTGTTCCAGCTGGCGATGGCGCCGGTCGCATCGACGACGAATACCGCAAGGGGCAGAGGCGACAGATTCAAGGGTCCTCCGGGAAGCGTGCGCCCTAGGGACGTGCGGGCACGGCATGCGAGAATTTTCGTCAATACATGATAACGCAGCATCGACCAACAGGCGAATCCTGTGTTGTACCGTGCGGCGGTTGTCGGCCGGCCGCCGGCGGCCCCGTACAATGGGGCATTCACACGCTTCAGGGTAAAGGAACAGGAAAGACATGGCGCTCATCGATCCGGCGGAAGTCGAATTCAGCGCGATCCGGGCGCAAGGCCCCGGCGGCCAGAACGTCAACAAGGTGTCGTGCGCGGTGCATGCCCGCTTCGACGTCGCGGCCTCCTCGCTGCCGGCGGAGGTCAAGGAGCGCCTGCTGGCGCTGCGCGACGCGCGCATCACGAACGAGGGCGTGATCGTGCTGAAGGCGCAGGCCTCGCGCAGCCTCGAGCAGAACAAGGAAGACGCGCTGCGGCGCCTGCAGGCCCTGGTGGACCAGGCCGCCATCGTCCCCGAGGTGCGCCGCCCCACCCGGCCGACCCGCGCCTCGCAGCG
>DAMCRY010000436.1:0-3156 GCA_032115075.1 Massilia sp. | reverse complement strand
CGCGGGTGCCGCGGCAGCGCGCCTCGATGGCGTCGCGGTCCTCGTCCCGTCCCATGCGGCCGTTGGCGCGCAGTGCGAAGAAGGCGGCGTAGTCGCCGGCGGCCGGTTCGGCCAGCAGGGCGGCCAGCTGGCGCCCGGCCAGCTCGTGGCCGGCATAACCCAGGCAGCGCTCGCTGGCCGGATTGGCGTACTGGATGCGGCCGTCGGGGCCGAGCAGCATCAGGCCCTCGTCCATGCCCTCGACGATCATGCGCAGGTGACGCGCCTGCCGCGTATCGAGCTGGCTGGCCGAGCGCGCGCGCAGCTGGGCGCGCACGCGGGCGAAGACCTCGGGCAGGCGCAGCGGCTTGGCGATGTAGTCGGCGGCGCCGCAGTCGAAGCCGGCGACGATGTCCTCGGTATCCGAGCAGGCGCTGACGAAGATGACGGGAATGTCGGCGGTGCCGGGCTGCAGCTTGAGGCGGCGGCAGGTCTCCAGGCCGTCGAGGCCGGGCAGCATCACGTCGAGCAGGACCAGGTCGGGCTGGACGCGCCGGGCCAGGTCCAGCGCGCGTTCGCCGGAGGTGGCGACGAAGGTGCGATACCCCTGGCCGCGCAGCATTTCCTGGAGCAGCCCGAGACTGGCGGGCGCATCGTCCACGATCAGGATCGCGGCCTGGCGCGCCGGCGCCGGGATCGCGAAGACAGGGTGATTCATACTTTGCTGGATAAAGCCTGCGTTCAAGCCGCGGGTTCGAGCCGCGGGTTCAAGCAACTACGGGCCGGGCAAGCCCGGTGCAAACTGAGTGACCTGGAAATCATACCCCGATCACTGTCGCTTGCGGCAACAAATGTTGCTCTTTATCCACGAAACATGCAAATGTTGCAGCAGAACAACTGACGGTCGAGCGCCGGCCTGAACCGGCGGTCGCCAAGGGGCGGCAGGGCGCCGCCCCGGAGGGAATTACAGCATGTCCTTGATCAGCTTGCCCAGGATGGCAATGCCTTCGCGGATGCGTTCCGGCGGCACGGTCACGAAGGACAGGCGCAGGGTGTTGGTTTCCGGCTCGTTGGCGTAGAACGGCGCACCCGGCACGAAGGCCACGCGTGCGGCCAGCGACTGGTCCAGCAGTTTCATCGCGTCGATGCTCTTCGGCAGGGTGACCCAGATGAACATGCCGCCTTCCGGACGGGTCCAGGTGACGCTCGCAGGGAAGTGCTCGGCCATCGCATCCAGCATCACCTGGCACTGGTCGCCGTAGAGCTTGCGGATGGTCGGGATGTGCTGGTCCAGGAAGCCGTCCTTGACCACTTCGTGCACCACCATCTGGGTCAGCTGGGCGGTGTGCAGGTCGGCGGCCTGCTTGGCCAGCTCGAGGCGGCGCACCAGCGGCAGCGGGGCGCACACGTAGCCGAGGCGGATGCCCGGGGTCAGCACTTTCGAGAAGGAGCCCATGTAGATCACGCCGTCCGGGTTCATCGCGACCATCTTCGGCATCGGCTCGCCGCGGTAGGACAGGGTGCCGTAGGGATCGTCCTCGATCAGCGGCAAGCCCAGGCGGGCGCAGGTCTCGACCAGTTCCCGGCGGCGCTCCACGGACAGCGAGCGGCCGGTCGGGTTCTGGAAGTTCGGCAGGGCATACAGCAGGCGCGCGCCTTGCGCGATCGCGTCGATCGAGGACGGCACCAGGCCGTGTTCGTCGGTATCGACCGACTTGAATTCGGGACGGTAGACCGAGAAGGCCTGCAGGGCGCCCAGGTAGCTCGGGGTCTCGACCAGCACGCGGCTGCCTTCGTCGATCAGCACCTTGCCCAGCAGGTCGAGCGCCTGCTGCGAGCCCGAGGTCATGAGGATCTGTTCCGGCAGGATGCGGCTGCCTTCCGTGGAGAGCGAATTCGCGATCCATTCCCGCAGCGGGCCATAGCCGTCGGTCGGGCCGTACTGCAGCGCGACCTTGCCGGTCTCGGACAGGACCTTGTCGTAGGCCGCCTTCATGACGTCGACCGGGAAGGTGGCTGGCGAAGGCAGGCCGCCGGCGAAGGAGATGATCTCCGGACGCTGGGTGATCTTCAGGATTTCGCGGATGAACGAGCTTTGCAGCTGCTGCGCGCGTTCCGAAAACTGCCACTGGATGGGATTTGGATTCTCGATTTTCATGCTGTTCTCACAGGACTCACAGGAAGGGGCCGCACGGGTAGTGCCGGGCCATTATAAAGCACGCCGGGTAGGCGGCTTCGGGAAAGGGCCGGGCCGGGTGGGCCCAGCCCCGCAGGCGATGCCATGCAAACAAATGCAATTATTAATTAAACAATTGTTTGACGCAGTGTTCAGGCGACTTCGGCGATCAGTTCGATCTCGACGCAGGTGCCGCGCGGCAGCGAGGCGACGCCGAAGGCCGAGCGGGCATGCTTGCCGGCTTCGCCGAACACTTCGCCGATCAGTTCCGAGCAGCCGTTGGTGACCAGGTGCTGCTCATTGTATTCCGGGGTCGAGGCCACCAGGCTCATCACCTTGACGATGCGCTTGACGCGGTTCAGGTCGCCGCCCACGGCTTCCTGCAGGGTGCCGATCAGGTCGATGGCGACCGAGCGCGCGGCGGCCTGGCCGTCGGCGGTGGTCTTGTCGCGGCCCAGGATGCCGGCGTTCGGCGAGCCGTCCGCGTTCTTGGCGATGTGGCCGGAGATGAACACGAGGTTGCCGGTCTGTACGTACATGACGTAGGCGGCGGCCGGGGTGGCCGGCGCGGCCAGGGTGATGTTCAGTTCCTTGAGTTTGTCGTAGACGGACATGGTATGCCTTGTGCTCTTGTTGAAGAAGCCGGTATTGTAAGTCCAGCCAGCCCTGCGCGACACGTTTTTACTGCAGTCTTCAGCGCTGTCTTTACCTCTGGGCCACCGCCATCCGCCGTCCCGCGAACACGACGGCCGCCACGGCCAGGGCGAACAGGGTGTGGGTGGCGGTCAGCGCCTCTCCCAGCAGCAGGGCCGCGCCGAGCAGGCTGAGGAAGGGCTGCAGCAGCTGCACCTGGCCAACCCGCGCGACGCCACCCAGGGCCAGCCCGCGGTACCAGAAGAAGAAACCGATCAGCATCGAGAAGGTCGTCACGTAGCCGAAGGCCAGCCAGGCGCGCAGGCCCACGCCGCGGGTCGCCGGCAGGCCCTGCCAGGACAGCAGGA
>DAMCRY010000435.1:0-3164 GCA_032115075.1 Massilia sp. | reverse complement strand
GGCACCGGCGCCATGTCCGGCAGCTTGCGGCGCGCCGTGGTCTGCGCCGGCTGGACCTCGGCGGCCGGACGCGGCGGCAGGTCGGACTGCGACATGATGATCAGGAGCTGGCGGTTGCGGTCGACGCCGCCCAGCGGCTGGCAGACCACGCGCCCGAAGGCGCCGGCCGCGACGTTCTCGACCTGCACCACCTTGGCCACCGCCAGGCCGGCCGGGTACATGCCGTCCAGGCCCGAGGTCACCAGCACGTCGCCGACCTGGATGTCGGCGTTGGCAACCACGAAGCGCAGGTCCATCAGGCCGGACTGGCCGCGGCCGTAGGCGATGCTGCGCAGGCCGCTGCGCAGCACCTGCACCGGAATCGCCTGGTCCTTGTCGGTCAGCAGCGTGACTTCGGAGGTGAAGGGGAACACGCGGGTGACCTGGCCGACCACGCCGGCATGGTCGATCACCGGCAGCCCGGGCACCACCTTGTCGCGCGAGCCGCGGTCGACCACGATGCGGCGGCTCGACGGGTCGCGCGCGTCGTACAGGATCTCGGTCAGCTGGGCCTGCAGCGGCAGGTGCTGGCGCGCGTCCATCAGGCGGCGCAACTGCGCGTTCTCGGCCATCTGGTACTGCGCCTGCTGCAGGACGCGCGCCTGCGCCAGCTGCTGGGTCTTGAGATCGCGCACTTCGCGCTGCAGGGTCGAAATCGAGGAGAAGTAGCCGGCCATGTTGCCGAGCGCCTCGCGCGGCATCAGGGCGGCCATCTGCAAGGGATAGAGGACGGTGGCGGCCACCTGGCGCACCGCGCCCAGGGTGTGGTAGCGGGCGTCGACCACGAGCAGCACGATCGAGATCAGGGCGAAGACGATCGCCTTGACCCGTGCCGGGGCCCCTTGCTTGAAAAGCGGCGGAGGACTGTATTCCATGTCCTGGTTGGCGTCCTGTCTGGCGTCTGGTTCGGGTAAATGCGGCGCGGCGCGCCAACGTCACTGCGGGCAGAGGCGGCCGGTTGCTCCCGTCCGCCCTGCCCGCCATGACCCCGGCACGCCGTGTGGGTTCTTGTGTCCTTACTCGTAGGAGAAGATCGAGCCCAGCTTGTCCATGCGTTCGAGCGCCATGCCCGAGCCGCGCACCACGCAGGTCAGCGGATCTTCGGCCACCAGCACCGGCAGGCCGGTCTCTTCCATCAGCAGGCGGTCGAGGTCGCGCAGCAGCGCGCCGCCGCCGGTCAGCATCATGCCCTTCTCGGCGATGTCGGCGCCCAGTTCCGGCGGGGCCTGCTCCAGGCCGTTCTTGACGGCCGAGACGATGTTGTTGAGCGGGTCGGTCAGCGCTTCCAGGATCTCGTTGCTCGAGATGGTGAACGAGCGCGGGATGCCTTCGGACAGGTTGCGGCCCTTGACTTCCATTTCCTTGACTTCCGAGCCCGGGAAGGCCGAACCGATGGCCTTCTTGATCGCTTCGGCGGTCTGTTCGCCGATCAGCATGCCGTAGTTGCGGCGGATGTAGTTGACGATCGCTTCGTCGAACTTGTCGCCGCCGACGCGCACCGAACCCTTGTAGACCATGCCGCCCAGCGAGATGATGCCGACTTCGGTGGTGCCGCCGCCGACGTCGACCACCATCGAGCCGGTCGCGTCCGAGACCGGCAGGCCGGCGCCGATCGCGGCCGCCATCGGCTCTTCGATCAGGTAGACCTGCGAGGCGCCGGCGCCGAGGGCCGATTCGCGGATCGCGCGGCGCTCGACCTGGGTCGAACCGCAGGGCACGCAGATGATGATGCGCGGCGACGGACGGAAGAACTTCGAATCGTGGACCATGCGGATGAACTGCTTGAGCATCTGCTCGGTGACGGTGAAGTCGGCGATCACGCCGTCCTTCATCGGGCGGATGGCCTCTATGTTGCCCGGCACCTTGCCCAGCATCTGCTTGGCTTCCTTGCCGACCGCCTGGATGGTCTTCTTGCCGTTCGGGCCGCCCTCCTGGCGGATCGCCACTACCGACGGCTCGTCCAGCACGATGCCCAGGCCGCGCACGTAGATCAGGGTATTGGCGGTGCCGAGGTCGATCGCCAGGTCATTCGAGAAGTAGCTGCGTAAAGAACCAAACATGGGTGTCCTGATGGCGCACCTGGTGCGCGTGAAAATTGATCGGGTTGTCTTCGCCGCGCCTGCTCGCCGAGCGATGCTGCAGTGCGGTCTTTCCTGCGGCGGGCGTGCTTTCGGCCCGACAGCGCATTAGCCCGCCATTCTACCTTATAATTTGTCGATTAAATGCTGAAAACGGGTGGTTTTCCGCCCCAATTCCGAGGCGAGATCGACGGTGTTACCAAGGTTTTATCGGCCGAAGCGCGCCGTTCGCTGACCGTCTGCCAACATTCGTTAATCTTCGATTATCCACCCGGTAGTCGCCCAACCTTACTTTGCACGCGGCCCGCGCCGCGCCTTTTTGCCATGTCCCTGACACTTTCAGACGTAAAACGCATCGCCAACCTGGCCCAGCTCGAGATGGATGAGGCCCACGCCGAGACCGCGCTGGCCGAACTGAACGGCATCTTCGCCCTGGCCGAGCAGATGCAGGCGGTGGACACGAGTGGTGTCGCGCCGCTGTCACAGCCGCTGGCCGCCATCATGGCGCTGCCGCTGCGCCTGCGCGACGACGTCGTGACCGAAGAGAATCGCCGCGAGGACTACCAGGCGCCGGCGCCGAAGGCGCAGGACGGCCTCTACCTCGTGCCGAAGGTCATCGAATAAGCCGGTCCCGCCTTCACGCCTTTCCAAGATTCTTACGCCACACGCCCATGCATAACAAGACCATCAAAGAGCTGTCCGCGCTGCTGCAGTCCAAGCAGGTCTCCAGCGTCGAACTGACCCGCCATTACCTGGGACGCATCGACGCGAGCGGCCACAACGCCTTCCTGCACGTGGACCACGAGCGCACCCTGGCCCAGGCGACGGCCGCCGACGCCCGGATCGCCGCCGGCACCGCCGGCCCGCTGACCGGCGTGCCGATCGCCCACAAGGACATCTTCGTTACCCGCGGCTGGCGCACCACGGCCGGCTCGAAGATGCTGGCGAATTACGAAAGCCCGTTCGACGCGACCGTCGTCGACCGTTTCAACACGGCCGGCATGGTCACCCTGGGCAAGGTCAACCTGGACGAATTCGCGATGGGTT
>DAMCRY010000434.1:0-3177 GCA_032115075.1 Massilia sp. | reverse complement strand
CAGGCCGCCGCCGCCCAGGAGCAGAACGCCGCGCTGGCCCAGCGCGCCGCCGCGCTGGAAGCGCTGCTGGTCGAGATGCATGCGGTCAAGACCGAGCGCGGCTACGTCGTGACGATCGGCGACGTGCTGTTCGCCACCGACAAGGCAAGCCTGACACCGAACGGAATGTCGACCCTGCGCAAGCTCGCCGACGTGATGGCGCAGAACCCGAACCGCACGGTACTGGTCGAAGGGTTTACGGACAGCACCGGCAGCTCCTCGTACAACCAGGAACTGTCGCAGCGCCGCGCCGAGGCCGTCGCTTCGGCGCTGGCGGGCATGGGCGTGGCGCGCGAGCGCATCGCGATGAAGGCCTACGGCGAAGCATTCCCGGTGGCATCGAACGACACGGCCGCCAACCGCCAGCTCAACCGCCGCGTCGAGATCGTGCTGTCGAACGAGGGCGCGGGCATCCCGCCGCGGACCGCGTCGCGCTAGAAACAGAGGTCTTGGTTGTCGCGTCTGCCGGCGCCCGAGGGCGCCGCGGCAGGCGCATTTTGAAGATGTGAGGAAGGAATCATGGAACACACGAGCAAGCTGGCGCATGGCTTCGACGTCGAGGCGATCCGCCGCGCGGCGGCCAACCTCGACGAGGGCGCGGTCACCGAAGGCTACCAGGCCGACCGCGAGGCCGTCGTCGCCATGCTGAACGACGCGCTCGCCACCGAGCTGCTGTGCGTGCTGCGCTACAAGCGCCATTACTACACGGTGAGCGGCCCCAACACGGGCCACATCAAGGCCGAGTTCCTCGAGCACGCCCAGCAGGAGCAGGACCACGCCGACCGCATCGCCGAGCGCATCGTGCAGCTGAACGGCTCGCCGAACTTCAACCCGGCCACGCTCACCGCGCGCAGCCATGCGGAGTACGACGATTCCGAGGACGTGCAGGCGATGATCCGTGCCGACCTGATCGCCGAGCGCGTGGCGATCGAGTCCTACCGGCAAATGATCGCCGCAATCGGCGACAAGGATCCGACCACGCGCGCCCTGCTGGTCGACATCATGGCCGTGGAAGAGGAGCACGCCGACGACATGCGCGACCTGCTGGCCTGAAGCCGGCGTTTTTTGACAACCCGAGAAAACCACCAACTGGAGTACATAATGTTCGACACCACCCGCAGCAACCTGAAAGCCAGGGCCCACGCCTACGAGTTCGACAGCCACGCCGCCGACGCCCAGTCCGACTTCAAGTCGCTGGTGCGCGATGCCCAGTCGATGCTGAGCGCGGCCACCGGCCTGTCCGGCGAAAAGGCAGAGGAACTGCGCAGCCGCGGCATGGAGCTGCTCGATCGCGCGCTGGGACGCGCCGGCCATTACCAGGATCAGGCCATGGAACGCGGCAAGGAACTGGCGCACGAGGCCGATGTCTATGTCAGGGACAATCCTTACCGTACCCTGGCGATCGCCGCCGGCATCGGCCTCGCACTCGGCGTCCTGCTGAGCCGCAAGCAATAAGCGCCGCCGGGGACCGCCATGGATAAAGACGACACCGTCGTGCACAACCCCGGCCTCATGGGCGGGATTTCCAGCCTGATGCGGAGCCTGTTCGGCCTGCTCGTCTCGCGCGTCGAACTGGCCGCGCTCGAGCTGTCCGAGGTGCGCAACCACGTCATCGAACTGGTGGCCTGCTTCGCGGTCGCCATCCTGGCGGTCTGGTTCGCGATCGCCTACGGGACCATGACCATCGTTGCGCTGGCATGGGAAGACATGGGGTGGAAAATCCTGCTGATCATGTTCGTCGTGTTCCTCATCATCACCGGCGTGCTGGTGGCCAAGGGCCTTGCGCTGCTCAAGCAGAACAAGCTCGGTTTCCCGGCCACGATGAAGGAACTGAAGAACGACCGCGACATGCTGCTCTAAGCGGCGACACGAAGGAGGGGAAACATGCACAATCATGATGGAACGACCGGAATGGCCGGGCACAAGCACAGTGCGGACCCCGCCATCCGCAAGCAGGAACTGCTGCGCGAGGGCGAGTTCTTCCGCACGGGCGTGGCCCATGCCAAGGCGCAGATCCGCCATGGCGCGCGCCCCGAGGTGATGCTGCACGGCGTGATCGACCACGCCACCTGGGCACTGCGCGCGCGGGCCGACGCCATGCTGAAGCCGACCGGCACCAGCGTCTCGGTGCTGATGCCTTATGGACTGGCGCTGTTCAACTTCATCCGCCAGCGCCGCCTCGGCAAGCAGGCCGGCGCCGCCGCCATCCTGCTGGGTGTGGCGGGCTGGTACATGAACAAGCGCCGTGCGCAGCAAATGAACGGATACACTGACAGCAACTGAATGTAGAAGCACAAGCTGCTGCATGAGGAATATGGTGGGGCTTGAGCGGCGTCGCAATCTTTGATTCGGCGCCGTTTTTTTTCGTCCGTCCACGCCATGGCCGCACCGAGTGCTTGACGTCTTGCGACAGTTGTCGCATAGTAGTGACATTAGTCAAAAACGAGAGCGCGCCGTGTCCATTCCCCTGCTTACGGAACTCAGTATATTGAAGGCCTTGTGGCGCCAGCAGCCCTTGAGCGCGCGCGAGATCCACGAGCGCGTCGAGGAGGAGCTCGGCTGGTCGTATTCCTCGACCCGGAAGACGCTCGAACGCATGCTGGAAAAGGGCATGGTCGGCCAGCACGTCCGCCATGGCGTGCAGGTGTATGAAGCGGTGCTGGAGAAGGTCGATACCCTGGCCGCCTTCGCGCACGATTTCGGCAGGCGCGTGATGGAGATCGACGCGCCACTGCCGGTCGCGATGTTCACCGGCAGCAAGCTGGTCGACGAGCAGGAGCTCGCTCAGCTCGAGCAATTGCTACAGCACTGGCCTGACGACGCGGACGCGCCCCGATGACACCCTTCGAGCTCACGCTGGCGCGTCTGCTGCTTGCGGCCGCCGGCTCGCTGCTGGCCGGCTGCGCGATCTGGGCCGTTGCCGTGCTGTGCCGCAAGTGTCTGCCGGCGCTTTCCCTGCAACGCTCGTTCTGGCTGTCCGGGCAGCTGGCGGTGGCGGCGGTGTTCGTTGCGATGCTGTTGCCGCCGGCCGAACGCCTGCGGGTGGTGCCCGTCATCGAGATGGAAGAACGCATGCCGGGGCAGGCCGCCACGGCTTCCGTGCCGCCAACGGCGCCGGAGGCCGCGGCGGCTGCGCCG
>DAMCRY010000433.1:0-3194 GCA_032115075.1 Massilia sp. | reverse complement strand
GCGCCGCGGCGAAGGCGGGCACGCCGGCGGCGGCCGCCGTCAGCATGGCCAGTGCGAGCGCGAGCGCGCCGAACGACAGGCGCAGCAGCAGGAGATGGAAACGCAGGGTGGTGTTCATGGTGCGTCCTTTACGGCAGGGGTTGAGGAGCCACCATCCTATCCATGCACGGACGCATATAAAATAGGCATCCATGAAACCATCCTATGCAAAACTGCAATCGAAGCTCGGCCTGCAGGACCTGAAAACCATCCTCGCCCTGCACCGCGGCCGCACCCTCGCCGGCGCCGCCGAGCGCCTGAAGGTGGACGCGTCCACGGTGTTCCGCGCCATCAAGCGCATCGAGCTCGACGTCGGCGAAGTGCTGTTCGACCGCGGCCGCCAGGGCTACGCCGCGACGGAGCTCGGCCGCGTGCTGGCCAGCCACGCGGAACGGATCGAGACCCAGCTCGAGGAAGCGCGCGAAGCCGCCTTCCACCAGGCCACCGAGCCCTCGGGCCTGCTGCGCATCACCCTCACCGACACCCTGCTGCACACCGTCCTGCTGCCGGTGCTGGCGCGCTTCACCGCCCTGCACCCGCGCATCGACCTGGAACTGGCGACCACCAACGTGCTCGTCAACCTGAGCCAGCGCGAAGCCGACATCGCGATCCGCGCCACCAACGCGCCCCCCGAACACCTGGTCGGCATCCGGCTCGGCACCATGCGTTCGGCGGTGTATGCCGGCCGGGACTACCTGGCGGCGCAACCGGCGGGCCGCCACTACGGCGAGATGGACTGGGTCGCGCTGGACGACAACCTGCCGGACCACCCGTCGCAGGGCTGGCGCCGCGCGCACCATCCGCATGCGCCGGTGCGCCACAAGGTGAGCAACCTGCTGGCGGTGGCCGGCGCGGTGGTCAACGGCCTGGGCGTCGGCGTGGTCCCGCTGGCGGTAATGCGCGAGCATCCGCAGGTGGCCATGCTGGACGGGCCGCTGCCGGAACTCGACATCGGCCTGTGGGTGCTGGCCCATCCCGACACCCGCTACCTGGGGCGGATGAAGGCGATGTTCGATTTCCTGCGCACCGCCATCGCGCTACCTGCATAATGCTCGTCATGAACCCGACCTTCTTCGCCGATGCCCTGGCCTTCCGCACCTGGCTCGCAAAGCACGCCGCCGGCAGCACCGAATTGCTGGTCGGCTTCCACAAGGTCGGCAGCGGCCGGCCCTGCATGAGCTGGTCCGAATCGGTCGACGAAGCGCTGTGCTTCGGCTGGATCGACGGCGTGCGCCGCCGCATCGACGAAAACACATATTCGATCCGCTTCACGCCGCGCAAGCCGTCCTCGATCTGGAGCGTGGTGAACATCGCCAAGATGGACAAGCTGCGCGCGGAAGGCAAGATGACGCCGGCCGGCGAGGCCGCCTTCGCGCTGCGGTCGGAGGCGAAGTCCGGCGTTTATTCGCACGAACGCAGCGACGTACCGGCGCTTTCCAGCGCCGAGCTCGAACGCTTCCGCCAGGCGCCCGCCGCCTGGGAGTATTTCAACGCCGCCCCGCCCGGCTACCGCAAGACCGTCCTGCACTGGATCACCAGCGCGAAAAAGGACGAAACGCGTGCCGGCCGGCTGGACAAGCTGGTGCAGGCCTGCATGGCGGGAAAGCGGCTGACGTAGCGTGTCGACAAGGCGCGCGGGATGGTTTCATCCACGGCCAATAGCCGACGTACACGGCCATAGTGGCGCGCCAGGATGGCGGACATGTTCGCAAATGGACCGATGCCATTGCCCAAGCAGTGCCCCCCCCGAAAACCTTTGGTCGCTTATGACGCTCGTCCTCCGGCCCACCGTCGATCGCCGAATGGCGGGCCACCGCGAGTCGACGATCGTGCGGCTTCAATGGGAATCCGGTTTGTCCCCAGGACCGGAATACTGTTGGCGTAGCCGCTCATGAACGTGGCTGCGGTAGCGGCATGGCGCTTGCCTGCACACGCGTCTGCCGGAGACACGTCGAGAGGTATCGGTAGACGCATCCGGACGCCTTGACGTGAAACCAGGATGTGTCTTACTGACCGAGGGAGTCCCGTTTTCCTATCCTGCGCAAGAATACCTGAGCCATTTTCACGGTTTGGCTGTCTCTCCTCTCTGACGCGACCTGCACCGCTTTTTCCAGGTTCCTTTCGGCCTCATCGAACCTGCCATCCTCGTATTGGGATCGCCCCAGCCAAAACCACGAACTCGAATGCATCGCGTCGAACAAAACAGCTCGTTCCAGATGAGCGATGGCCTGGTCGTAGTGCCGCAGTTCCGCATAGGCCTTGCCCAGGCCGAAGCGCAACAGCAAATTGTCGCTACCGGCCTCGAGCATCTTTTCCAGGCGTTGAGTCAAGGTATTCATCCTGTTTCACCAAAGACAACAACAGGCATCCCTAGGCGTAAGCCGTGCCTTCAAGCTCGAAGAGCATACCGTCCAGCGCCAGTCGCGGCACTGGAATCAGGGTGCAGGCCGGCATCATCTTTTCTCGGAAGACGAGTCCCATCTCTTCACCGAACACTGCCAACTTGTTTTCGTCGTGATCGACCACGAGTGCGGTCAAGCGTGCGACGTTCTTGCAGCTCATGTCCGCAGCAGTCAAGGCGATCATCAGATTGGTCAGGGCTTGACGGACTTGAGAACGAAAATCGGGCAGGAGTTCGCCGCGTTCGTTTTCGCCTCCCTGTCCGGATATCAGCAGCATGCGGGTGGGATGGACGACCGTCGCCATATGCGAGTAACCGTTCGGAACGGGATCATACAGGCCAGCCGGATTGTGGTATTGGACCGGCGTGTGTGGTCTGTCTGCGCCAAGTTGTGCCATCGGTATTCTCCTCGAAGTAGGGCCATGTGGAACTGCAGGGCCATCATAAAAGCTCAACCAAACTTGAGGTCAAGCGTCATGAAGGAAAAAAACCTGGATCAGGCAGGACGCACGAAACAAGGAGACGCGCCCTTGCGTGCTCGAGCCGCCCGGTTCGTCTGCTACACTGGTCTGTTCGTCAAATCAGCATCGTGCACCGATTGATCCAGACTCCCGCCTCCGAGGTCCTGCCGCCCGTGCTCGCCGGTCCGATCCTGCGCCGCCTCGAACCGGGCCGCCTGGTGCTATGGCTGGTCGGCAGCGCACCGCTCGACCTGGCCCTGGTGCTGGCGCCCGCGGCAGGCGCGCCCCGGCGC
>DAMCRY010000432.1:0-3196 GCA_032115075.1 Massilia sp. | reverse complement strand
GGCCGCCTGAGACGGCACCCCCGCCCTGCAACTCGCGCCCGCGGATTGCAGTTCGCGCCCGGCCGCCGCCGCTTCGTCGCAAGCGACCGGGCGGCCGCGGCCGGCCCGCTAGAGTGGCTCCATCGACAGCCGAAGGAGCCCCTCATGTACCCCATCCAGCACCCCACCCGCAAAGCCTGCCTCGCGCTCGCCCTCACCCTCACCCTGTCCGCCATCGGCAGCGCGGCCGCCGCCGACCTCACCGTGCGCATCGAGGACGTCCCCTCCGCACAGGGCAGCATCATGGTCGCCGTCTACGACGCACCCGGCAACTTCCTGCGCCGTCCGGTGCAGAGTGCGCGCGCGGACGCGGCCGTCGGCAGCGTCGACGTCGTCATCAAGGACCTGCCGGCCGGCGGCTATGGCATCGCCGTCTTCCACGACGCCAACGGCAACGGCAAGATGGACAGCAACGTCATGGGCATCCCGGTCGAGGACCACGCCTTCAGCAACAACGCGCGCGGCACCATGGGGCCGCCGACCTTCGAACAGGTGAAGTTCAGCCTGCCGGCCGCCGGCGCCACCGCCCGCATCAGCCTGCGCTGAGGAGGGAGCCATGGACCGCCGCCGCTTTCTTTCCGCTTCCGTCGCATCGTTGGGCTTCGGCGCCCTGGCCGGCCATGCCCGCGCCGACCAGGCTACGCTGCGCCGCTTCCACGCCGCCCTGGCGCGCGACCCGTCCCTGGCCGTGTACGCCGACACGGTCGGCAGCCAGGCCGGCGAAGCCGCCATCCGCGGGCACATCCCGAAGGACCTGCAGGGCAGCTTCTACCGCAACGGCCCGGGCCGGTTCGAACTCGGCGGCGAACGCTACCACCACTGGTTCGACGGCGACGGCTTCGCCCAGCGCTGGACCGTCGCCGGCGGCAAGGTGCGCCACCGCGGCCGCTTCGTCGAGACCCGGCGCTACCTCGACGAAACGCAAGCCGGCCGGTTCCTCTATCCCGCCTTCGGCACTTATGTCGCGCGCCGGGGGTTCCGGGACAACGACACGCTGAACGCGGCCAATACCAACCTGGTTCCCCTCGATGGTCGCGTGTACGCGCTGTGGGAAGGCGGCTCCGCCTACGAAGTCGATCCGGACACGCTGGCGACCAGGGGCGTGAAGACCTGGCGCGACGACCTGCGCGCCATGCCCTTCTCGGCGCATCCGAAGCTCGATCCGCAGGGCGGCATGTGGAATTTCGGCGCACTGCCCGGCGCGAACCGCATCGCCCTGTACCAGATCGGCGCGGATGGAAGCGTCCTGCGTACCGGCCTCATCGAGGTGCCGCGGCAGGCGCTGGTGCATGACTTCGTCGTCAGCGCCAAGCACCTGATCTTCCTGGTTCCGCCCTACGACCTGGAGGACGGCGCGGAGCTGAGCTTCGCCGAGCGCCACGTCTGGGCCGGCAGCGGCCCGCAGGCGCGCCCGATGCGGGTGGTGGTGGTGGCCAAGGACACGCTGCAGGTCCGCCAGGTCTTCGAGCTGCCGCCGCGCATGGTGTTCCACTTCGGGAACGCGTGGGAAGACGGGGCCTGCACCCGCTTCGACACGGTGCTGCACGAGGGCGACGTATTGAGGGACCTGGGCAGCCTGATGGCCGGCGAACAGCGCGTCAACGACGAGGCGCGCAGCGAGGCGGTGCAGATCTGCCTCGACTACGACAGCCGGCAAGCGCGCGTGTCGCGCCTGTTCGGCCCGAGCGAGTTCCCGCGCGTGTCGCCGCGCGTGGTCGGCAGCCGCCACCGGCGCCTGGTGCTGCTCGGCAGCGACCGGCGCAAGCGCTCCGCCCGGCTCGACACGGTGAACCTGATCGATACCGATTCCGGCAAGGTCGACCGCTACTTTTTCGGCGATGGCTGGCAGGTCGAGGAGCACGTGCTGGTCCCGCGCCACAACCCGCGTTCGGAGACCGACGGCTACCTGGTCGGCGTGGCGCAGGATCTGCGCAAGGGCGTGGGCGTCATGACCGTGTTCGACGCGGCGCGCGTGAGCGCCGGCCCGCTGGCGCTGGCGACGCTGCCCTATCGCACGCCGCACTGCTTTCATGGTAATTTCTTATCTGCATGATAACCGCCGACAAAACCCCAGAGCGCATCCGCAGCCATCCGCTCGAGCTCATCCCCCTGTTCCGGCGCTGGCCCTCGTCGCCGGCCCGCAATATCGCCTATACGGCGATCTGGAGCAGCCTGATCGGCCTGGGCCTGACCGTGGTGCAGGAAATGTTCGGCCGCTCGGACATCCCGTTCGGGCGCATGCTGTTCTACACGGCCGTGATCAGCAACCTGATCGGCTTCCTGGTCCACGGCGCACTGCAGCTCATCGAGCGTTGCGTGCCGCGCGAGAAGGCCGTGCTCTTCCGCGGTGCGCAATTGCTGGCGGTCGGCATGGCCTGCGTGGCCGGCATCCCGGTCGGTAACGCCCTGCTGCATGGCAGGAACCCGCTGCTCTTTGTCCAGGGCGGGAAGGTCATGACCGTCCTGCTCGCCTTCGGCATGCTGACCGCGGTGCTGATCGTGCTGGTGCTGGCGGCGGGCGAACGCCGCATGCGCCGCGAAGCGGATGCCCTGCGCCAGCAGGAACAGATCGCCGCCGCCGGCAGGCTGGTCGCCGAGGCGCGCCTGCGCGCCCTGCAGGCCCAGATCGAGCCGCACTTCCTCTACAACACCCTGGCCAACGTGGTCAGCCTGATCGACGGCCAGCCCGCCAAGGCCAGGCGCATGCTGGAGCGCTTCATCGACTCCCTGCGCGCCAGCCTGGCGGCCAGCCGCGCCGAACACGCGACGGTGGGCAGCGAAACCGACCTGGCGGCAGCCTACCTCGACGTGCTGGGCGTGCGCCTGGAACATCGCCTGCGCTGGCGCTTCGAGATCGCCCCGGCGGCAAGCGCCCTGCCGATGCCGCCGATGCTGCTGCAGCCGCTGGTCGAGAACGCGATCATGCACGGCATCGAGCCGAAGCTCGAGGGCGGCGAGATCGTCGTGCGCGTGCGCGTCGAGGATGGCATGCTGTGCGTCGAAGTGGCGGACACGGGCCTCGGCCTGCGCCCGGCGCCACCGCGACCCGGCGGCGGGGTCGGCCTGTCCAACCTGCGCGAGCGCCTGCGCCAGCTGTTCGGCGCCCGGGCCCAGCTGCAGCTCCTCGACAACCCGGCGGGCGGCGTCACCTCGCGCC
>DAMCRY010000431.1:0-3207 GCA_032115075.1 Massilia sp. | reverse complement strand
CGGCATGCCGACCGACGCCTCCTTGCCGAGCGGCGACGTGGCGCCGGGCTTGCCGAACATGCCGGCCACCGCGCGCGACTGCGCCGTGGTCAGGATCAGCAGCTCGATGCGGCGGTTCACGCCGGCCAGCGGCTCTTTCGCGTCGAGCGGCGCGCGCTCGGCCATGCCGACCACCTGCAGCACCGATTCGGCGCGCATGCCGCCGTCCAGCAACTCGGCGCGGGCCGACAGCGCGCGGTCGGTCGACAGCGCCCAGTTCGAATAGCCGCCCGTGTCGGGACCGGCGAAGCGCGAGGAGTCGGTATGGCCGACGATCAGCATCTGGTTTTCCATCTGGGCGAACAGCGGCCCCATCTTGCGCAGCAGTTTCACGAAGCGGCCGGTGGGCAGGGCGCTGCCGCGCATGAACATGCCCTGGCGGTCGGTATCGTGCAGCATCACGCGCAGGCCATAGGGGGTGATCACGGTGTCCAGGTTGGCCGCCAGCCCCGCTTCGCGGCTCATCTCGCCCAGCGCTTTCGACAGGGCCGCCAGTTCCGCCGGCGACTCGTAGGCCACGCGCGGCTGGCTGGGCGAACCGGGCTGGTTGCTGCCGTTGCTGCCGACGTTCGGCATCGGGAAGCGTTCGATCAGGCTGCCGCTCGGATCGGACGCGATCGCCGGCTTGTGGCCCGCGCCCTCGAGCATACCGCTGGCGGTGGCGTCGCGCACGATTTTCTTGAGATTCTGTTGTTCTCGCGAGGCAATCAGCCACAAGACTAGAAAGAGTGCCATCAGGGCGAGGCAGAAATCGGCGAAGGCGACCTTCCAGGCGCCGCCATGCTCGTCGTGCGCGTGCTTGCCGCCGCCGCGCTTGACGATGGTGGCTTCGTGGTGCTTGTCTTTAGCGCTCGACACGATCAACCCGCCATGCGATCAGTGCCGCGGCGCCGCTTGTTCTGCGATTCGTCCTCGCCGCCCATGGCGTTGATCCACTGTTCGAGCTGGGCGAAGCTGGGCTTGGTGTTCAGCTGGATCAGGCGGCGGCCGGCGTCGATCGCCAGCAGGGCCGGCTTGCCCGCCACGTGGGTGCACAGCACCACCTTCACGGTTTCCATGGTCGAGGCTTCGGAATTGACCGACTGCTTCATCAGGTTGGCGAGCGGCTCCAGCAGGCCGTAGCAGAAGAAGATGCCGATGAAGGTACCGACCATGGCTGCGCCGATCTTCTCGGCGATCTCGCCCGAGTCCGCGCCGCCCGAGACCGAGAACATCGCCATCACGATGCCCAGCACCGCGGCCAGGATGCCGAAGCCCGGCATCGCCTCGGCGATCTTCTGCAGCGACTTGGCCGGCTGCGTGAGTTCCTCGTGGATGGCTTCCAGTTCCTGTTCCAGCACGCCTTCCAGCTCGTGGGCGTTGATCTTGCCCATGGCCATGAGGCGGAAGTTGTCGACGATGAAGGCCAGCAGCTTCGGCTCTTCCAGGATGCGCGGGTAGCGCTGGAACAGCGGGCTTTCCGACGGCGCCTCGACGTGGGCGTCCAGGGCCTTGAGGCCGCCGGCGGCGGTCTGCAGCAGTTCGTACATCAGCAGCAGCAGCTGGCGCTGGAATTCCGAGTCGTGCTTCTTGCGCGCCGCGACCTTCTTGAGCTGGTGCGCCAGTTCGCCCAGCACGTGCTTGGGATTGCCCAGCACCAGGGCGCCGACCGCGGCGCCGCCGATGATCAGGAGTTCGGTCGGGTGGAAGATCGCGGAAAAGGTGCCGCCCATCAGGGTGAAGCCCCCGAAGACGCACCCGAGCACGATGGCGATACCGAGTAGTTGCTGCATGACGTAAGCCTTTCTGTGGTTTTTCCTAGGCGCGCTGCAGCGCGGCCTTCATTTTTGCGAGCGCGCTCTTGTTGAGCTGGCAGACGCGCGCGTCGGACAGGTCCAGGACGGCGGCGATTTCCTTGTAGCTCAGCTCGAACTCGTAGATCATCTGGATCACGCGCTGTTCTTTTTCGTTCAGGCTGCCCAGCACCTGCTCCAGGCTGCGGCGTACCAGGTAGGACTCTTCCGGGCTGGGGGCACTGTGCGCATGGTCGAGCGACTCCTGCAGCACCTCGTCGAAGCTGAGCATCTCTTCGGCGCAGTCGTCCAGCACGTGCCGGCGGAATTCCTCGGGCGTGACGCCCAGGGCGGCCGCGGCTTCCTTCTCGGTCGGCTCGCGGCCCAGCTTGCGGGTGAGGGCGCGCAGCTCGTCGCGCACGCGGTGGCTGTCCTGGCGTACCGCGCGCGGACGCCAGTCCTGGCGGCGCAGCTCGTCGAGGATGGCGCCGCGCACCCGCAGGCTCGCATAGCTGCCGAAGCCGGTGTCCGGGGTGCCGTAGCGGCGCAGCGCTTCGAGCAGGCCCATGAGGCCGATCTGTTCCATGTCCTCGCGCGACACCGCGCCCGACACCTGCGAGTTCAGCTGGCGCACGATGCGCTTGACCAGCGGCGCATAGGCGAGCAGGTGCCGCCCCTCCTCGGCGGGCGTCATGCCCGCGTTGGCGGGCGTTTCCCCATACAGGGCGCCGCTGCTGGCGCCGGCATCGGCGTAATCGGCTAGATAGGCCACGAAGGTCTCCGCTCTGCTGTGTCGATGCTTATTCGATGATCAGCTTGCCGATCATGACTTCGGAAAACGGCTTGATGTGGTTTTCCTTGGCATAGCTGGCGTCGAAGGTCTTGTTCAGCTGCGCGGCGTAGCCGTCCACCGTCATGGCGTTCGCTTCGGCCAGCGTGTGGGTCGACAGCGAGGACACGGCGATGCTGCGCAGCAGCGGCAGGTGTTCCTTGGCCTCCTTCTCCTGCTCGGCGGTGGTGGCCAGCACCAGGTCCACCGACAGGTAGTGGGCCGCGGCTTCGTTCGGCCCGCGGCGCAGCATCACGATCACCTTGTCGAGGGTGACGTACTTGGTCGGCTTCTTTTCCGGCTCCGGCTTCGGCGCGGCTTCGGCCTGTCCCGCCGCATGCTGGGCAGGCGACATGTACCACATCGCGCCGCCGGCCGCGCCCGCGGCGAGGATGGCGACGCCGGCGAAGGCGGCAATGAGTTTGGCTTTGCTGTTCATGGTCGACTTATCAGGCACGTCCGCTCAGCGAGAACGCGGTATCGGGTTGGTGGGCGTCGGCCAGAGCGCTGCCCGGACGCGACTCCTGCTGCTGCTCCTGCTGGCGGCCGCGGCCCTGCGCATCCGCG
>DAMCRY010000430.1:0-3209 GCA_032115075.1 Massilia sp. | reverse complement strand
ACGTGGTGCTGGCCGCGCGCCGCGCGAACGTGCTCGAGGAAGTCGCGGCGCGCATCGAGGCGGCCGGCGGCAAGGCCCTGGTCGTGCCGACCGACGTCGCGCGCATGGAAGACATGCGGCGCCTGCGCGACGCCGGCGTGGCGCGCTTCGGCCGCATCGACGTCTGGATCAACAATGCCGCCGTGGGCGCCATCGGCCGCTTCGACGCCGTGCCGGTCGAGGACCATGCGCGCATCGTCGACGTCAACCTGAAGGGCGTGATCCACGGCAGCCACCTGGCGCTGGAACAGTTCAAGCGCCAGGGCGGCGGCACCCTGGTCAACATCGGCTCGGTCGAGAGCGTAGTGCCGCTGGCCTACCACGCCTCCTACGCCGCGACCAAGGCGGCGGTGCTGAGCCTGGGACGGTCGCTCAACGAGGAGCTGCGGCTGGCCGGAATGGGCGAGCGCATCCGCGTCGCCACCGTCATGCCCTGGGCCACCGACACGCCCTTCTTCGATCATGCCGCCAACTACACGGGCCGGCGCGGGCGCATGCTGGCGATGGAGGATCCGGCCATGGTGGTCGACGTGATCGTGCGCGCCTCGGTCTATCCGCGCGAGGAAGTGCCGGCCGGCTGGAAGGCGCGCGGCGCGCTCTGGTCGCACCAGCTCGCGCCCGACATCACCGAACGCCTGTCGGCCGACATCGCCCACCGCGAGCAGTTCTTGAAGGCCGGTCCGCAACCGCCGACCAGCGGTTCCGTGCACGAGCCGATGCAGTCCGGCACCGGCGTGGACGGCGGCGTGCGCGCCCGCATGCGACAGGAGGACGCCGCGCGCGCGAGGCAATGAACGAATAGGCGGCCCTGGCCTCGTGCGTGCACCCGCCCTGCTCAGGCGGCGAGGCGCCGCAGCATCCCCGCGATGGCGTCCACCACCGCGGCATCGTCCCAGTAGCTGTTGTGGGCGAAGGGGTTCCAGCTGCGCAGCAGCAGGCTGGCGACGCCGCTGCTGGCGTTGATGGCGCGGTCCTCGACCAATGCCCGGTAGCCGCTCGAGAGCGGCTGCAGCGGCCAGCCCAGCACGTCGTCGGGGTCGTAGAAGTTGATCCACTTGAACAGCGGCGTGGGCGGCGCGATCGGGATGATGTGCATCTCCTTGTGCGCGGCCACGAAGACCGGGATGTTGCAGCCGGTGGTGACCAGGCCGGCGCAGGTGCCGCCGGCCAGGAAGCTCTTCTCGCTGGCCGTGAGCGGACGCTGGAAGCTCGTCTCCGCCCAGGCGTCGATATTGCGCCAGATGCCGGCGCCGACCGGGCGGCCGGACAGCGCCTTCTGGGCATCGTAGATGTAGCTCGACAGCACCTGGCAGCCGAGCGACTGCGCCACGAAGACCACCGGCATGCCGGGCCGCACCGCGTGCGCCGACAGCAGGGTGCGCGCGATCTCGCCTTGCGCCAGCTCGTAGACCGAGCCGGGGATTTCCTTGCGGTTCTCGAGCCCGGCCGCGTCGCCGAAACCGAACAGGACGAACTTGCGCAGGTCGGCGTAGCGCAGCGGCGCCCGCCCCTGCATCTTGCGCCAGACCTCCACCTGGTTGTCCTGCAGGATCTTCTGGTAGTAGGCCGAGCGCATCACCACCTGCCCGGCCACCGCGCCCAGCCGTCCGCGCAGGCGCTCCATCAGCCCGTCAGCATAGTCTTCCGGGGTTTCCCCCATCCCGTGCACCGTGATCAAGGCCACTTCAGCCATGGCATCCTCCCCTTCCGCGGCCATCGCAGGCATCGAAAGGACAATGCGCCGCAGCCGCTTTTTTATGGGAACAGCGTACCAGTTTTCGCCCCCGCGCACGCGTCCGGCCCGCTTGCGCGGAGCGCGCTACCATGGCGTCCTCGCGCACTTTCACACTTCTTCATGCCGGACATTCTCTTTCCCCGCTACCGCGACGCCATCCGCAGCCTCGACCTGGACGGGGTGCGCACGCCCGCCGAGATTCCCGCCGCCTTCCTGCTCGGCCGCGAAGGCCGCTACAGCGCCCACTACATTCCCTTCGAATCGGTGCACGCGGGCGCGCGTGTGGTGGCGGTCGGCATCACGCCGGGTTTCGTACAATGGAAAAATGCGGTACGCGAAGCGCAGCGCCAGCTGGGGCGGGGAGCGGACGACGGCACGACCCTGCGCGCGGCGCGCCTGGCCGGGGCCTTCAGCGGCGCGATCCGGCCCAACTTCGTCGCCCTGCTGGACGCGATCGGCGTGCAGCGCTGGCTCGGCATCGCCAGCTGCGCCACCCTGTTCGACGAAGACGCCGGCCTGGTGCAGGTGAGCGGGATCCTGCGCCACCCGATCTTCGTCGACGGCAGGAACTACAGCGGTTCGCCGCCGATGACGCGCAATGCCTTCCTGCGCGAGCAGGTGCTGGCCTACTTCGCGGATGAGGCCAGGCAGCTGCCGGACGCGCTGTACATCCCGATGGGGAGCAGCGTCGGCGCGGGGCTGGACTGGCTGGCGCAACAAGGGGTGATTCCCCGCGAGCGCATCCTGCATGGGCTGCCGCATCCGTCGGGAGCGAATGCCGAGCGGGTGGCGTACTTCCTGGGGCGCAAGGACCGGTCGTCGCTGTCGGCCAAGACCAATGGCGCGCAGATCGATGCCGCGCGCGAGGCCTTGCTGGAACAGATGTCGAAGCTGTAGGGTGGCCGGCTACGCGATGGACAACGCGAACTGCGCCACCCCATCCACCCCGCCGCGCACCTGGTCGCCCGGCTTCAGGGCGCCGACACCGGCCGGCGTGCCCGTATAGATCAGGTCCCCCGGCGCCAGCGTCACCAGGCGCGACAGGTAGGCGATCATGTCCGGAATCGGCCAGATCATCTCGTTCAGATTGCCCTCCTGGCGGACCGCGCCGTTCACTTCGAGCCAGATGCGCGCATCCTGCGGATGTCCCAGGCTCGCCGCCGGCACCAGCGGGCTGCACGGCGCCGAGGCATCGAAGCCCTTCGCCATGTCCCAGGGCCGGCCGCTGTCCTTGGCCACCGACTGCAGGTCGCGCCGGGTCAGGTCCAGGCCCACGCCGTAGCCCCACACCAGGTCCAGCGCTTGCGCCGGATCGACGTCGGCGCCGCCCGCGCCCAGCGCCACCACCAGCTCGACCTCGTGGTGCAGGTCCTGCGTCGCGGACGGATACGGCACGGCGCCGCTGGCCGGCACCACGGCGTCGGCCGGCTTGGTG
>DAMCRY010000429.1:2880-3218 GCA_032115075.1 Massilia sp. | reverse complement strand
GCGTGCAATGCCGCGCCGATCAGTTCGCGCAGCGCCGAGTCGATGCCGTCGTCGGCCAGCAGCGCCTGCAGCTCGGCGGGCGTGACGCGCGCAGCGTCCGGCTGGCGCAGCGATTGGCCCGCGACCACGGCGCGCCAGGCCTCCAGCGTCACCGGCGCCGGGCCGACGTAGCGCGATTCGAGCAGGTGTTCGGCGGCGGCACGCTGGCCGAAGCCGGTGAGCTGGTAGTGCACGTCGATGTCCGACTCGCCGCACCAGGCCACCTCGACCTGCTGCTCCGCGACCAGCGCCTGCAGCACCTCGCGCAATCTGGCCGGCAAGGCACACGGCCGACGGGT
>DAMCRY010000429.1:0-2823 GCA_032115075.1 Massilia sp. | reverse complement strand
GAGGACCAGGGCGGTGACGACGCGCGGCTCGAGGCCGGTATCGCGCACGGTACGCGCCTGGCGGGGCAGGACGGCCGCCACTTCGCCGTCCGGGGGACCCGCCTGGCGCCCGTCGAAGCCGGTGCCCGGCGTGGACGCTGATAAGACTTCCATGGGGAAACCTCCTGCTTGTGCCAGAGTATTCTTACACTTGTTAAATTGATTCTAGCTACCACCCCTCCCCCCCCATTTGACGCCTAGCAAGGAAGAGGACTTGCCCGAAAAGTCAAGCGTAACGGCCCACCAGAACGTAGATCGTGCCGGCCGCGATCGCCACGCCGTAGGGGATGGAACCGGCGCTCGCCTGCAGCGTTCCGGACGATGCCGGCAGCCGCAGCACCAGTGCGCGCAGCATGTGCCACAGGTTGCTCAGGGCCAGCAGCAGGCGGCCTTGGAAGACGATGAGGGCAAGCGCCATGATGCCGCCGGCGCACCATGCCACGATGCCGATGTGCAGGGCGACGGCAGGCCCGGTGAAGGCGCCGATGGTGGCCATCATCTTGACGTCCCCGGCCGCCATGCCGCGCATCAGGTAGAAGGGCAGAAACATCAGGAATCCGGTCACGAAACCGCCGAGGCAGGTGAGCAGGGCCTGGCCGGGAGCGGGCGAAATCGCGTGGAGCACGAGCGCGGCCGCCAGGCCGCACAAGAGCAGGAGATTGGGGATACGACGGCTGGCGAGGTCATTGATCGCGGCGGCGCTCACCAGCAGCAGCAGCAGCGTGTCGAGATAGGATGTGACGACCATGATCCGCTCCAAAAAAAAAGCCCCCCAGGAGCCCGACGGCCCCTGGGGGGAACATCAGCGATTATTCAGGGAGTTCCTGGAACGAATCGCGGATGTACTCGAAGGCCTCCTTGATCTTGGTGCCGACCTCGGTGGCAACACTTGCCATCACGACGCCGATCAGGGCAGCGATCAGGCCGTACTCGATGGCCGTCACACCGTTTTCGTCAGCAACGAAATTTTTGATGGCGGTGGTAATGGTGCTCATGACGAACTCCTTATGGTGGTTGAAGGGACTTACTGACAGACGGGGCCCCGTCTTGTGCTGCATTCGACTGCGTCTGTCAGTGAGTTCACTGTACCGAATAGTTCCACACGGCAAGTTGATGTCGGGCAAGTTTGCCGTGTGGAAATGATTTTGCCCCTTTGCCCTTGCGTGCGAACAAGGGAGACGTTTCTACCTCCAGAGCTCCGGCAAAAACGATAAATATTGTCAAGAATAGTTGCCTACAATACAAAAACACTTTATGCTGTCTCCTTTGCCGCTTAAAAAAGCGGCAAGCCCGTGATATCGACGAGCCGTGCTTTTGCTTGACTTTGTTTCTGTGACGACATGGATTCCCTGCTGAGACACATGGTGGACATGACTGGCCACCGCGATCACACGATGCTGGACATTTCCGTGATTTCGGCGGTGCAGGAACTGTCAGGCGCGGCGCAGACACGGGTGCTGTCGATCGCCACCGTCTGCGGCCAGCGTTTCGTGCGTCCGCGCGCCTGCATCCGCGCTGGCGGGGTTGCCTGCCCCGAGGAGCCGCAGGACAGCAGCAGCCCGGGAGAGCCGATCGCGTCCTTTCCCGAACTGGCGCACTGCCTCGACCACCACGCCACGCGCGCCGAAGGCACGGGCAGCGACGGCCTGCGCCGCCTGTGGCTGCCGATCTGGTTCGGCGACAAGGCCAGTGCCTGCCTCGAGATCACCCACGAGCACCGCTTCAGCGCCGAGGCGGTGCACATGATCAGCGGGATCGTCAGCGTCTACCGCAATTTCCAGAACCTGCTGGACTACAGCGAGCGCGACTCGCTCACCGGCCTGCTCAACCGCAAGACCTTCGACGACCAGCTGGCGCGCATGCTGCATGCGTCCGATGCCGAGACCCGGGTGCCGGGTCAGCCCGAACGGCGCCACCACGGCGCCGAGGAAAAGCAGTGGCTGGCCGTGGTCGACGTGGATCACTTCAAGACGGTGAACGACCGCTTCGGCCACCTGTACGGCGACGAGGTGCTGATCCTGGTCGCCAACCTGCTGCAGTCCTCGTTCCGCGCACAGGACCGGGTGTTCCGCTTCGGCGGCGAGGAATTCGTGGTGCTGCTGCGCTCGACCACGCTGGAGAATGCGCGCAAGATCATCGACCGCTTCCGCACCAACGTCGAGACCCACGACTTTCCCCAGGTGGGGCGGGTGACGGTCAGCGTCGGCTTCACCAGCATCCGTGCCACCGATTCGCCGGTGGTCACGCTCGGCCATGCCGACCAGGCGCTGTACTTCGCCAAGGCCAACGGCCGCAACCGCGCCTGCCACTACGACGAGCTGGTCGCCAACGGGCTGCTGCAGACCGTCGCCACCAACGACACCGCCGAGTTCTTCTGAGGGTCTTCAGGGCTGGGGAGAACGGGCAAGCGCATGGGCAAGCGCGTCTTCCAGCCGGTCGTCGCCCCAGAACATCTCCCCTTCCACAATGAAAGTCGGCGCGCCGAAGATGCCGAGTGCGCGCGCCCGCGCCGTCTGCACGCGCAGCGCCTCCTTCACGTCCTGCGCCTGCGCTGCCGCCAGCACCGCGGCCGGGTCTTCGACCAGTCCGGCGAGCGCCGCCAGCACCACGCCGGCATCGTCGATCTCGCGGTCGTGCGCCCAGTTCTCCTGCATGATGCGGCGGCAGTATTCGCCCATCCAGGGCTGCCGCGCGCCGGCCAGCGCGACGCGCATCGGCAGCAGCGCGCGGCGCGGGAACACCGAAGGCCGGCTGAACGGCACGCCATACCTGGCGGCGCGGGGG
>DAMCRY010000428.1:0-3219 GCA_032115075.1 Massilia sp. | reverse complement strand
CGCGCATTCTCGGCCACCAGCGCATTGAACTTGTCCATGTCGGCGCGCACGCAGGCGCCGGCCTGGTGCTGCACCATGTGGATGTCGCGGCACATCTGCTGCTCCAGCTCCGGCGTGCAGCGCGCGTGCGTCAGCCCGGCCCAGAAGGCCCCGGGCACGTTGTCGGCCGCCACCGCCCTGGTCCACAGCGCGCCGACCTCCTGCGTGCTCCTGGCCGCGCGGAAGCGCGCGACCTCGCCGGCGTAGCGCCGCTCCAGTTCCTTCTGCAGCGCCTCCGACAGCGGGTTGCGCAGCGCGCACTCGCCGACCGCGCCGACGTGGATGTCGTAATCGTCGTGCAGCAGCCGGCCGCCCGCCACCCGTTCCACCAGCTTGCGCAGGACGCCGAGGGGCAGGGCGACGCCGACCAGCGGGCAATGGCTGGCATGGCTCAGTTCCCAGACGCGCCTGCGGCGCGAACCCGGCGCACCGGCGTCAGGCAGGGGGGAGGTGTGTTTGTCGCACATGCGCGTTCCTTTCGATGCAGCGAGAGCATGGCTCTCAATTGATAATGATTATCATTTGCATTGTAACGCGGACGAGCGGGGATGCAAGCGGAATCCGCAGCCGTGCGCGCAGCCCGACAGGACAGCTCTGTTAGTCAACGCACGGTCCGGATAACTGATTCATTGTATTTTTTGTATCGCGACGCAGTTGTCCGATACTGCGCGCGATTCGGACCGCCACAGGCGACCGCCCCAGCAGCGACGAAGACGACCGTCAGCGCTATTGGTGAAACTTTTGCGCTCGCTTTAGGTCACGACAACGAAGGCGTGACCTAAGGCAAGAGACTGAGTGCCACATTGATGTAGCGCACGCCAATCTCGTCCCTTCATTCTGTTTCAGGCGGAATCGAGGAAGAATGTGGTGATAGTCGAGTATCGGTCTACTTCGCGTTGGTCTACATTTTTACGAGGGATACATCATGGATAATCAGAAATCTACCGAGGGAAAAGGCAGCGACGCAAGCCGCGAGGGTCTGGGTTCGAGCATCGGTAAAAGCCAGAATTCCGGCCTGAGCCAGGGCAGCGGTGCTTCGGGCAGCAGCCAGAGCGGCTCGTCGGGCAGCCTCGGCAGCGCCAACGCCTCGCCGAGCACTGCCAAGCCGGCCACCGGCAGCAGCAGCGGCGCCATCGGCGGCACCAGCAACGCCGGCAGCCAGCAGAGCAGCACGCAAGGCTCGGGCAACATGGGCAGCAGCAGCCAGAGCGGCTCGACCGGTTCGTCGGGTTCGTCGGGCTCGTCCGGCTCGAGCGCAGCCGGCAGCACCGGCTCGATGGGTTCGAGCGCAGCGGGCAGCTCCGGCAGCATGAGCAGCACCACCGGCGGCAACAGCGGCCTGGGCGCCAGCAGCAGCTCGTCGGGCAACACCGCGGGCAGCACCGCGGGCAGCACCACCGGCAGCTCGTCGGGCACCACCGTGAGCAGCAGCGGCAGCATGGGAGGCGGCAGCGCGCAATCGGCCGATTCGTCGTCGAGCGGCGACCAGTCGCAATCGCAGGGTGGCATGAAGGCCGCCATGGCCAATGTGTCGCCGGACAAGCTGCACGAGAAGATCGACCAGGTCGCGCAAGGCGCGCAGCCGCTGGTCGACCGCCTGGTCAGCACCGCCCACGCCGGCGTCGACCGCCTCAGCGGCATGCTGAGCGGCGCCTCGGAAAGCCTGGGCCAGCGCAAGGGCCAGCTGGGCGAGACCTACAGCGCCTACTCGGAAAAAGGCACCGAATACGTCAAGACCAACCCGGGCACCGCCCTGCTGGTCGCTGGCGCCGTCGGCTTCCTGCTGGCCAAGCTGCTGAGCAGCAGCAACGATCGTCGTGAGTATCGCTACTATCGCGACTGATTGCTGAGGCCACCGGCCCAATAAAAAGACCCGGCGGGCGTGAGCCCGGCCGGGTTTTTTTATGGCGTCGATGTTAGGTAGGGTGGCGGCAATTCCCAGGCCGCCTGGACGCGTGGGCAGAATCTGCCCACCCGACGTATGGAAAACGCTTACTTGACCGGATCGGACGCCGCTTCCTTCACCGGCGCCTGCGCCGGCTTGCGCCGCATCCTGCCCATTTGCCGCTTCATGAAGTGTTCGAAGTCGTCCACATAGGTGAACACCGCCGGCACCACCAGCAGGCTCAGCAGGGTCGAGGTGATCAGGCCGCCGATCACGGCGATCGCCATCGGCGAGCGGAAGGCGGGGTCGCCCGACAGGCCGAGCGCCAGCGGCAGCATGCCGGCGCCCATGGCGATGGTTGTCATCACGATCGGGCGCGAACGCTTGTGGCAGGCGTCGACCAGGGCGTCGAAGCGGTTCATGCCGGCTTCGCGCGCCAGGATCGCGTAGTCGACCAGCAGGATCGAGTTCTTGGTCACGATCCCCATCAGCATGATCAGGCCGATCATGGTCGGCATCGACAGTGCGCTGTGGGTCAGCAGCAGGGCCACGAAGGCGCCGCCGATCGACAGCGGCAGGGCGGCCAGGATGGTCACCGGCTGCATGAAGTCGTTGAACAGCAGGACCAGCACGCCGTAGATGCACAGCACGCCGATGGTCATCGCGATGCCGAAGCTGGCGAACAGGGTCTGCATCTCCTGGGCGTCGCCGAGTTCCGCGATCTGTACCGAAGGGGGCAGGTTCTGGAACACGGGCAGGGCGCGCGCTTCGTCGTTCACCTCGCCGAGCGAGCGGCCCTGCAGCTCGACGTCCAGGGTCACGTTGCGGCTGCGGTTGAGACGGTCGATCTGGGCCGGGCCGCTTTCCATGGTGATGGTCGCGACGTTCGCCAGCATGACCGGGCCGCGTGCCCCCGGCACGGTCAGGCGCCCGATGGCCTCCAGGTCGGCGCGCACCGTGTCCGGCAGCTTGACACGGATCGGTACCTGGCGCTCGGCCAGGTTCATCTTGGCCAGCGAGATGTCGTAGTCGCCGGCGGTGGCCACGCGCACCGTCTCGCCGATCGCGGCGGCGGTCACGCCCAGGTCGGCGGCGCGCGCGAAGTCCGGGCGTACGATGATCTCGGGGCGCACCAGCGAGGCGCTGGAGCTGACGTTGCCGATGCCCTTGAGCGTGCGCAGCTCGCGTTCGGCCTGGCGCGCGGTGGCGGTCAGGGCCTGCGGGTCGTCGCTGCGCAGCACCAGCTGCATCTTGGTGCCGGTATCGTTGGCGCCGACGTTGAAGCGGGCGCCCGG
>DAMCRY010000427.1:0-3235 GCA_032115075.1 Massilia sp. | reverse complement strand
CGCTTGCGCAGCAGCCTGCGCAGCCGGAGCCGGAGCCGGAGCCGGTGTCTGCGCCTGCCGTGGCGCCTCCTGGGCAATGGCCGCCGCGGGCGCCAGCAAGGTGCCGGCGACGAGGTGGGCGATCAGGGACAGGCGGGGATGGCGTGCGAGGCGGCTTGGCGTGGACATTGAATGAGTAAGTAGATGAATGAGGCTCGACAATAAGGGCGAGCGATTGTCGCATGACGGCTTCTTAATGTTTGTAACAAAACATAACAAGTCGCGTATGCATGCGCCCGACCCCGGCTTGTCTTACACTGCCGGTTTCCACACAAGGGATCCACCATGAACGTATACGACTTCAGCGCCACTTCCCTCGACGGCCAGCCGGTCGCGCTGGACCGCTTCCGCGGCCAGGTGCTCCTCATCGTGAACACGGCCAGCGCCTGCGGCTTCACGCCCCAGTACAAGGGCCTGGAAGAGCTTTATCGCCAGTACGGCGCGCGCGGCCTGGCCGTGCTGGGCTTCCCCTGCAACCAGTTCGGCAAGCAGGAGCCGGGCAGCGAGGCCGAGATCGGCGCCTTCTGCGAGAAGAACTACGGGGTCACCTTCCCGATGTTCGCCAAGGTCGACGTCAACGGCGACGGCGCGCACCCGCTGTTCAAGCACCTGAAGGGAGAAAAACCGGGCGTGCTGGGCACCGAGGGGATCAAGTGGAATTTCACCAAGTTCCTGGTCGGCCGCGACGGCCAGGTGGTCAAGCGCTATGCGCCGCAGACGGCGCCCGGCGAGATCGCCGGCGACATCGAGAAACTGCTGGCCGCCTGAGGCGGCAGCGCTCAGCGGGTCTGGATCCAGGCCGCGCCGTGCGTGGTGCAGGCGCGGTTGACGTTCTCGAGGAAGCGGATCGCCTCCGATTGCGAGAGGCGCGGCGGCATCAGCTGCGCCAGCGAGGCGTCTTCGCTGACGCGGTCCAGGCCATGGGCGATGGCGCGCGAGACCTCGCGCGCCGGCTTGCCGTCGCTGTTGTAGAGCGCATCGTAGACGCCGACCGCTTCCCAGAGCGGCACCAGGCCGGGGCTGGTCGAGTCCTCGAAGACGACGGCCGGCGGCATGCCTTCGTCCTCGCGCACGAGTTGGAAAATGAAACTCACGGTGAATCCTTCGTTCGAAAACGAAGCGATCCTAACACGGCTCGCGGCAGGTCCGTGCCCGCCACGCGCGCACGTCCCTATTGCTTCTTTATCTCGGTCAGGCGCTCGCCCAGCACCAGTTGGATGGTCGATTTCTGGCTTGGAAAATTGGGGGCGTCGCCCGGCCCCACGTCCAGCGCGGGGATGAGGATCTGGATCTCGCCCCCGTTCTTGCTCTTCGTGACCTTCGCCTTCAGCTCCATGATGGCGCGCCAGCCTTTCCCGCCAATCGGCATCACGTCGACCAGGGTGTAGTGCTCGCGCTTCCCGGCCTTGTCGACCTCGTGTTCGAACACGGCGAAGAACTGCTGGTGGTTGTTCCCACCGCCGAAAGCCTCGATCGTGAACACGGCCAGCGCGAGATGCCGGTCCTTCGACGGACTCGCCATCTGCACCATGGTCGCCTCGGGATAGCCGGTCGCATAGCTGTCGCGCAGCAGCTCGACCAGCCGTTCGACCTGCGCTGTCAGCAGCTTCGGCGGCGCGGCCGCTGCCGGCGCCGCGGCGACCAGGGAAAGAGAGACGAGAAGTGCTGCCGCCTGCAGTCGCTTGTTCATTGTGATCGCTACGCCGCTTGTGGAGGGAATACCAGTATAAGCGCAGGACGCCCGCAATATTCCACCATCTCCACTATCGGACCAGCGCGCGGTCGACCAGCTCTATCCAGTGCGTGACCGGCGTCGCGGTGCCCGACTGCAGATGGCTGATGCAGCCGATGTTGGCCGACACGATCTCGCCCGCGCCGGTCGCCTCCAGGCTGGCCAGCTTGCGGTCACGCAGCGCGTGCGCGATCTCGGGGTGCAGCACCGAGTACGTCCCGGCCGAACCGCAGCACAGGTGGCTGTCGGCACACAGCTGCACGTCGACGCCGGCGGCGCGCAGCAGGGACTCGACCTTGCCGCGGATCTGCTGGCCGTGCTGCAGCGTGCACGGCGGATGCCAGGCGACCCGCGTGTCCACCTTCCCCGCGAGTCTGGCGGCCAGGACTTCCTCGAATTCGGACAGGATCTCCGACAGGTCGCGCGCCAGCATGGAGATGCGCCCTGCCCTGGCGGCATAGGCCTCGTCGTGCGCCAGCAGGTGGCCGTATTCCTTGACCGTGACGCCGCAGCCGGAAGCCGTCATCACGATCGCCTCCACCTCGCCCGACTCCACATGGGGCCACCAGGCATCGACGTTGCGGCGCATGTCGTCCAGGCCCGCTTCCTGGTCGTTCAGGTGGTATCGGACGGCGCCGCAGCAGCCGGCCTTCGGCGCCGCGATCAGTTGCACCCCGAGGGCGTCCAGCACGCGCGCGGTGGCGGCGTTGATGTTGGGCGCCATCGCCGGCTGCACGCAACCTTCCAGCACCAGCATCTTGCGCGCATGGGACCGTGTGGGCCACGTCCCGGCCGCGCGTGCCGGCTGCAGCTTGTCCTGCAAGACCTTCGGCAACAATGGACGCAGCGACAGGCCGGTGCGGTAGGCCGGCTTGTACAGGCTGGTCCGCGGCAGGAATTCCTTGAGCGTGGTGCGTTTCACGCGATCGGCCAAGGGGCGCGGCACGCGCTCTTCCACCACGCGGCGGCCGATGTCGACCAGGCGGCCGTATTTCACGCCCGAGGGACAGGTGGTCTCGCAGTTGCGACAGGTGAGGCAGCGGTCCAGGTGCAGCTGGGTCTTGCGGGTCGGCTCGGCCCCTTCCAGCACCTGTTTGATGAGATAGATGCGGCCGCGCGGGCCGTCCAGTTCGTCGCCCAGCAGCTGGTAGGTCGGGCAGGTGGCGGTGCAGAAGCCGCAGTGCACGCAGGCGCGCAGGATCGCTTCCGCCTCGTTGCCGTCGGCGGTGCCCTTGATGAAATCGGCGAGATTGGTTTGCATGGTCAGTACATTCGTCCCGGGTTGAAGACGTGGGCCGGATCGAAGGACGCCTTCAGCCGTTCGTGGATGCGCGCCAGCACCGGCGCCAGCGGCTGGAACACCCCGTCCGACTTGTCTCCGCCGCGGAACAGGGTCGCGTGGCCGCCGAGGGCCGCGACGGTGCGCCGGATGCCGGCGGCGTCGAGGTCGGTGCGCAGCCAGCG
>DAMCRY010000426.1:0-3243 GCA_032115075.1 Massilia sp. | reverse complement strand
CCGTCCTTGCTGCCGTCGAACACGTAATCGGTCGAGTAGTGCACGAGCCAGGCACCGCAATCCCGCGCTTCCTCGGCCAGCACGCCCGGCGCGACCGCGTTGACCAGGTGCGCCATGGCGGTATCGCTTTCGGCCTTGTCGACCGCCGTGTAGGCGGCGGCGTTGACGATGACGTCGGGGCGCAGCGCACGCACTCGGGCGCGCAGCGCGTCGGGGTCGCTGAAGTCGGCCTCCGCGCGGCCGAGGGCGGCCAGCTCGCCCAGCGGCGCCAGGGCGCGCTGCAGTTCCCAGCCGACCTGCCCGTCCTTGCCGAGCAGGAGGATCTTCCTGCCCGTCATGCGTATTGCCTTTCGACCCATTCGCGGTAGGCGCCGCTGGTGACGTTATGGACCCAGGCCTGGTTGTCGAGATACCAGGCGACGGTCTTGCGGATGCCGGTCTCGAAGGTTTCGGCCGGGCGCCAGCCCAGCTCGCGCTCGAGCTTGCCCGCGTCGATCGCGTAGCGGCGGTCGTGGCCGGGACGGTCCTTCACGAAGGTCATCTGGGCCGCATACGGCTGGCCGTCCTCGCGCGGGCGCAGTTCATCGAGGATGGCGCACAGGGTGCGCACCACGTCGATGTTCGCCTTCTCGTTGCAGCCGCCCACATTGTAGGTCTCGCCGGGCTTGCCCTCGGCCAGCACGCGGCGGATCGCGCCGCAATGGTCGGTGACGTAGAGCCAGTCGCGCACCTGCCGGCCGTCGCCGTAGATCGGCAGCGGCTTGCCGGCCAGCGCATTGTGGATCACCAGCGGGATCAGCTTTTCCGGGAAGTGGTAGGGCCCGTAGTTGTTGGAGCAGTTGGTGGTCAGCACCGGCAGGCCGTAGGTGTGATGCCAGGCGCGCACCAGGTGGTCCGAGGCGGCCTTGCTGGCCGAATAGGGGCTGTTCGGTTCGTAGCGGTGCTGTTCGTCGAAGGCCGGCGCGTCGGGCGCGAGCGAGCCGTAGACCTCGTCGGTCGACACGTGCAGGAAACGGAACGCCGCGCGCCCCGCGTCGTCCAGGCCGCTCCAGTAGGCGCGCACCGCTTCCAGCAGGTTGAAGGTGCCGACGACGTTGGTCTGCACAAAGGCGCCCGGGCCGGCGATCGAGCGGTCCACGTGGCTCTCGGCGGCGAAGTTCAGGACCGCGCGCACCTTGTGCTCGTCCAGCAGGCGCGCCACCAGGGCGCCGTCGCCGATGTCGCCGCGCACGAAACGGTGGCGCGCGTCGCCTTCCAGGCTGGCCAGGTTTTCCAGGTTGCCGGCGTAGGTCAGCTTGTCGAGATTGACGACCGGCTCGTCGTGGTGCGCGAGCCAGTCGAGCACGAAGTTCGCACCGATGAAGCCGGCGCCGCCGGTCACGAGAATGGTCATTCCTGTCGTCCTGAGATAAGTGTCGGATGCGCCGGCCGCCACGCAGCGGCGCCTGGGCGAAGGGAAGATTGTAGACCAAAAGCAACTTTTGATCCATCGGCACCTTTGAACCGCCTGGCGCTGCCGGGGCCGGCCGAGGCGCCGGCCGATGAAACACGGTGCATTCTCGGACGCCGCCGGCATCGTGTCAACCGGCGCAGGGAAGGCATCTGGCGGGCCGGATCCGGTCAGGCGACGCGGCTAGACGACGGAAGAATTGGTCTGTTCGAGCCCGATGTCGACCAGCGGCTCGGCGCGGCGGATGCGGCGGCGCCGTGCCCACCAGGCCGAGACCACGAAGGAATACACGGACAGGTACAGCAGGAAGCTGGCCAGCACGCCCTGCATCAGGGCTTGCGGCGCGTGGGAGAAGCGCACCGCCAGCATCGCCGGCACGGCGGCGACCGCCCACGAGAACGGCGACACGCAGGCGTTGCGCAGCGGCGCCGGCAGCGCGCGGAAGTAGCGCGCCGCGATCGCGGTCTTGACCAGGCTGTGCAGGTGCCAGCTGTCCGGGTGGCCCGGATGGCGGCGGCACCACAGGCGGCGCACGATGGTGAACACGGTCTCGAAGATCGGATAGCCGCAGGCCAGCAGCGGCGCCCAGGGCGAGATGTCGGGGTTGCGGTAGACCAGCAGCACCGACAGCCAGGCCAGCAGGAAGCCGAGCAGGTAGGCGCCGCCGTCGCCGAGGAACAGCTTGCCAAACGGGAAATTGACGACGAAGAAACCGGCGGTGACGGCGCAGACCACGAAGCACAGCTGGGCCAGGGTGGCGTCCCCAGCGTCCTGGGCGATCAGGCCGAGCGCGGCCATGCCGATCAGGACGGTGCCGCTGGCCAGGCCGTTGAAGCCGTCGATGATGTTGACCGCGTTGGCGACGCCGCCCACCGCGAAGGCGGTGAACAGGACCGAGAAGGGCAGCCAGGCCAGCAGGGTGTCGAGCGGCGCCAGGCCGCTCTGCAGCAGGGTGACGCCGGTCAGGGCCCAGCAGCAGACGCCGCTGGCCATGGTCGCCAGCAGGCGGGTGCGCACCGAGACGTTGCGGGTGAGGTCTTCCGCCAGGCCGAAGACGAAGGCCGGCATGCTGGCCACCAGCACCGGCAGCAGCAGGTCCTGCTGGTCCCCCGGCAGGGCGCCAAGGGCCAGCCACAGGCCGAGCATGATGGCCGCGCCGCCGATGCGCGGCGTCGGGGTGATATGGATTTTCTGGACGCCTTGCGTCGCGTCGAGCGAGTAGCGCCCATGCCAGCGCGTCGTCATGACGAGCAGGAGGGAACAGGCAAGCGCTACGGCGAAACCGAGCTCGGGGCCGGCGAATGGCAGATTAATAATACTCATAGAACCACTTTGTTAACTCGTCAATTCTATCGCATTTCTTTTTAACCAACGGCCAATCGTGTTACAGGCTGTATCACGAGCGCGCAACGCAAGTCATTGATTGTGAACACACAATTCAAGGATTCTGGAACGTTGAGTTATCACAATCAACCTTCCTGAAACTTCTCCTAATATTTCTCGACAATTTGTTACACTTTTCTTACGGCAACTTCATGTTGCGGGAAACCCCTGGGCGAGGAGGCGGCATGAGGTGCTGGACGGTCCGGATGCGCGCCGCGCTCCCGCCTTTTCTCCGGGCTTTCGCCCCGGCTTTTCTCCTGTTGCCGGCGCTCCTGGCCGCCTTTTTCCCGACACATGCACATGCCCAGTCTACGGCCGAGCTGGCCGAACTGCGCGCACGCGAGGCGCAGGCCGAGGCGCGCCAGGTGGTGGCCGAGGCGGAGCGGGCCGAGCTCATGGCGCGCCTGCCC
>DAMCRY010000425.1:0-3246 GCA_032115075.1 Massilia sp. | reverse complement strand
GCGGCCGCTGGCCAGCGAAACGCTGGCGAACGTGTTCCGCATCGGGCCGGAAGCGGCCCTCAGCGGCCCGGTGGCGCGCGGCGACTTCGCCACCGTGGCGCGCCAGCAGGAGGCCGTGGCACGCTGGGATGCCCCGACCGGGCAGCTCTATGAGGCGCTGGTGGCGTCCACCAGCGACCTGGCGCGGCGCAAGCGCGGCCAGGCCTGAGCGCTGCTTTCAACGATTTTCCACAGGAGTTCCGATGTTCTTCACCGCCTGGGCCACCCTGGCCGCGCTCGGCGTATATTTCTGGACCGGCGTGAATGCCGGCCGCGCGCGCATCCGCCACAACATTCCCGCGCCCTCGATGGACGGGCCGGAAGACTTCCAGCGCAGCCAGCGGGTGCAGGCCAATACGCTGGAACAGTTACCGCTGCTGCTGGTGCCGCTGTGGATGTGCGCTTATTTCCTGGGCGACCCGTGGGCCGCGGCCGGCGGAATGCTCTGGTGCGCTGGACGCATCGCCTATGCGCTCGGCTACTACCGCGATCCGGCGCGGCGCGAATTGGGCTTCGTGACCGGGATGGTGGCTTGCGCGTTGTTAATTTGCGGCACGATTTGGGGCCTGCTCCTGCGCTAGCGCCAAAAAAGTAAAGACAGCCATCGACAAAGTTCCCGTATGGCAATAAGCTAAGGTTCGACCAGATACGCAATCCTCCCGCCGCGCCGCTCGTGCCCGTGCGGGTCACAGGAGAAGGAGAACCCATGCTGTTCCTGAAGAGCACCAGCGTCACCAAGGCCCCGGGCATCTACGAAGTGGACGTCGCTGCGAAACCGCCGGGCAAGACCTTCGGCGTCTTCCTGGCGACCGATCCGGACCATCCGCCGCAGACCGTGCTGGCGGGCCTGGCCGAGCTCGGCTTCAAGAACACCCACCAGCAGAGCTATGTCCACAAGGACAAGGGCAAGGTGCTCGACCTGCACTTCCAGAAAGATGGCACCGACCTGTTCAACGGCTGGAAAGCCGAGGAATGCAGCGCCAACCTGGCCGCCATCGAGGCACTGTTCGGCAACGTCGGCGTCAGCGTGACGCCGCGCGTGATGAGCCTGGCCGAAGCCTACGCTTGATTTCCGCCCGAAGCTGCCCTAGGCCTGTACCTCGATGTGGTACAGCGCCCACGGGCAGGCGCCGAAGCGTTCGTTGACCGGCCGCGCCGCCATTTCCGGAACGCGGTCCGCGTCGTACACCGCCCACAGCGGGCCCAGTCCGCCGAGCGCCATCGGCTGCCCGTCGAGGTGGGTCGCCACGATCATTTTCCAGATACGCAGCTGGCCCATCGGGACGGCGGCCGCGTAGCCGTCCACCGCCCGCAACACCACTTTCGCATCGTCCGCCGGCTGCGCGCCGCTGAGTGCCAGCACGTCCGCCAGGGAGGGCCCGCGCAGGGTGTGCGGCTTGCCGTCGTATTCGAGCGTCGGGCGGATGGTGCGCGCCGGCAGCGCCGCGAGCATGGCGAAATCCAGGGCGAAGGCATGCGGGAAGGCCAGCTTTTGCTTGAACATCATCTGGTCGGCCACGGGATCGAGCGCGCCGCGGTTGTTGCGCCGGATCTCGCCGCTGATCGTCAGCAGGGCCGGGCCCGTCGGCGACTTCGGTGGCGGGGCGGCAAACAGGGAGAGGCTGCTCGAAGCCAGGGCGGCGCCCAGGAAGTGTCGTTTGTCCATGAGAAAATAGGATGCACGGTGAAGCCGCCATCTTAGCCACGAAACTTGCACAATGGATTTATTTTCATCACCAGCGGCCCTGACGCCGATTCCGATTCGCGACGGCGTGCTCGGCTGGCTGGCTCAATTGCCCCTGCCGTGGCCGAACGAGGAGGTGCTGGCGCGCCTGATCGCGGAAACCGCCTGGCGCGAAGAAACGGTCGTGGTGTACGGCAAGCGCCACCTGCAGCCGCGCCTGAGCGCCTGGCATGGCGACAAGGCCTATCGCTATTCCGGCCTGAGCCTGCAGCCCCTACCCTTCACACCCCTGCTCGACACGATCCGCCTGGCGGTGGAAGCGGCGACGTCGCGCCACTACAACAGTGTGCTGCTGAATTATTATCGTGACGGTCGCGACAGCATGGGCATGCACAGCGACGACGAACCCGAGCTCGGCCCGGAGCCTGCCATCGCCTCGGTCAGCTTCGGCGCCACCCGCCCCTTCATCCTGCGCCACAAGGCGACGAAAGAGACCTTGAAGCTGCCCCTGAGCGACGGCAGCCTGCTATTCATGGCGGGCCCCATGCAAGCCAACTGGTTGCATGGAATCAACAAAACGAGCAGGCCGGTTGGCGCACGGCTTAACCTAACTTTCCGCAAAATCTATTAAACAGCGCGCTTTTTTCGGTATCTTTTAAGAAAATATCTAACCGATGAGTCATTAAGTTACACTTGCTTACAGTTCTTACGGGTTTGGGACGGTTTTGAAGTTGCGTGAGTGCTATCGTGGTCTCATCGCGATTCATCGTGAATCGCGAACCAGTCAAGTAAAGGATTCACGCATGAAAAAGCTCATCGTTGCACTGATCGCATCCGCCGCCGCCATGTCGGCAGCCCAGGCCCAGCAGACCGCGCCGCGCGCCTATGTCGGCGCCGGTATCGCCAGCGCCGACCATGAATTCAACCGTGCGGGCGCCACCAATGTCGACACTGCCGGCTACAAGGCTTCCGGCAAGATCTTTGGCGGTTACGACTTCAACCAGACCTGGGGCGTCGAAGCCGGCTACACCGATTTCCGCAAGTCGGACGTGAACTACAGCATTGGCGGCGCCAACGTGCGTGGCGACACCAAGGGCCATTCGACTTACCTGGCCGCCAAGGCGACCCTGCCGGTGAACGAGCAGGTTTCGCTGTACGGCAAACTGGGCGTGGCGCGCAACAAGAGCGAGCTGAACACGATCAATGCCGCGGAGAATCTGAGCCGCAGCAAGACCGAAGCCTATGGCGCAGTCGGCGCCCAGTACCAGCTGAACCAGGACGTGGCCCTGATCGCCGAGTATGAACGCTACGGCAAGAGCAAGGACTTCGGCCAGAAGGCCGACGTCTGGACCATCGGCGCGAAGTACAGCTTCTAAGACAGCGCTCGAGCGACCGCTCCCGGCTGTCCTGGCGCCGGAACGACAAAAAGGCCCCGCAGGGCCTTTTTGCTTTGGCGGGCCGGCCGCGTCCTCAGGGCAGCGGCGCCGCGGCCGGCTTGACGCCCGTCCGGCCCCGCAGCGCCG
>DAMCRY010000424.1:0-3248 GCA_032115075.1 Massilia sp. | reverse complement strand
GCGCCGAGATCGCGCGCCAGCTGGCGTCGAAGGAGGGCGCCGGCGTGGCGCTGGTACTGGCGGCGCGCAACGCCGCCCAGCTCGAGGCCGTGGCAGGAGAATGCGCCGCGCAGGGCGCGCGGACGCTGGCGGTGCCGACCGATGTCGGCATCCAGATCCAGTGCCGCCGCCTGGTCGTCTCGGCCGTGGAGCGCTTCGGCCGCATCGACGTCCTGGTCAACAACGCGGGCCGCTCCGCGCACGCGCTGTTCGAGGAAGTCGAGGATCTGTCGTGGTACGAGGAACTGATGCGGGTGAACCTGTGGGGCGCCGTCTGGTGTACCCAGGCCGCGCTGCCGGCGCTGAAAGCCTCGCGCGGGAAGATCGTCGCGGTGTCCTCGCTGGCCGGCCTGGTCGGCGTGCCGGGACGCACCGCCTACAGCGCCAGCAAGTTCGCGATGACCGGCTTCTTCGAGGCGCTGCGCGCGGAGGTGAAGGGGGCGGGCGTGAGCGTGACCACCGCCTATCCGGGCGTGGTGGCGACCCGCATCCGCTACCGCGGCTTCAATGCCCGGGGCGAGCCGATGGGATCGAGCGCGCTGAAGGAAGAAGGCGCGATGAGCGTGGAAGAATGTGCGCGCCTGATCGTCGCCGGGATGGACGGGCGCAAGCGAGAAGTGGTGATGACGGCCAAGGGCAGGATCGGGCGCTTCCTCAAGCTGCTGGCGCCGGGGCTGGTGGAGAAGATGGCGCTGGCGGCGCTCAAGCAGGACGTGCGGCCGCACTGAGCCGTGGCCGGCGCCCGGAAGCGAAGCCGGCTCCGGGCCGGCACGATCGGCTGAGCGTTCGCATTGCTGACTGCGAAGTCATCAATCGTGCGCGATAATATTATGACAACGGCGATAATGGGGTGTTGTCGCGCCAGACCTAGTCTGGCGGACATTTATGAACAACACTTTTCATTGGAGTTTCCATGTCTCGCCCTGCATCCCGTTCGACCGCCGCCTCCGTCAAGCCAGCCGCCTTGCTGAAAGGCGCACTCCTGCTCGGCGCCGTCCTTGCCGGCGCAGCCCACGCCCAGCAATCGCCGGCCCTCGACCGCATGAGCCTGTCCGTCGGCGGCTTTTATGCCGAACCGAAGATCCACCTGGGCGGCGACACGCGCTACGGCCGCCTCGACACGCCCGACGAGAAGATCGACGACGAAACCCTGCCGCGGGTGAAAGCCGAGGTGCTCTTCGGCGACCGCCACGGCGCCTCGTTCGACTACTGGCGCTTCGACGAGGACTACGCCGCTTCGCCGAGCGGCGCGACGGTGTATGAAGGCCGGCCCGTCAGCGGCAGCATCCGCGCGGACGCCAAGCTGCGCCTCGAGATGGCCCGCCTGGCCTACAAATACTGGTTCGGCGGCGACCGGAACGCGTTCGGCGTCGGCCTGGGCGCGGCCTACCTGCGCGCCAGGATTTCCGGCTCGGCCGATGCGCGGCTGGATGCCCAGTCCCCGGCCGAGACCTACACCTGGAGCGGCTCCGGCTCCGCCGGCGACAGCGTCTGGGCGCCGACCGTCGAGCTGGCGTGGCGCCACGCCCTCAACGACAAGGTGCGCCTGTATGCCGAGGCGGGCGGCGTCAAGAGGAACGGCGGCACGGTCGAGGGCCACGTGTATAAC
The DNA here is from genome assembly GCA_032115075.1 of Massilia sp. Taxonomy (GTDB): domain Bacteria; phylum Pseudomonadota; class Gammaproteobacteria; order Burkholderiales; family Burkholderiaceae_D; genus Telluria. The sequence goes on along the minus strand of DAMCRY010000424.1, from coordinate 1,600 downwards.
GCCGCCGCGGGCGTCGAATGGATGGTTGCCAGCAACGTCGGCCTGGTGCTCGACTACGGCATCCAGAAGATCGACCTGCACCGTAACGGCGAACGAAGCGCCGACCTCGACCTGAAGCTGACCGGCCCCTCCGCCTTCGTCAAAGTACGCTTCTGACGCCTGCCCGGCGCGATCCGGCATGTCCGTCCCGCCAGCGGGACGGCGTGCAGGCAGCCATGGTCAGAAATCGACGGTCGCCGACACGGACACCGTGCGTGGCGCGCCCAGCACCAGGTAGCCGTATTCCGGATAGCCGCCGGCCGAGGCCCAGTAGTTCTTGTCGGTGACGTTGTCGACGCGCGCGCGCAGCGTCAGGTCGCGCTCCATGAAGCGGGTGGTGTAGGTCGCGCCGATGTCCAGGCGCGACCACGACGGCAGCTTCTGCAGGTTGGCGCGGTCGGCGTACTGCTTCGAGGTGTACAGGGCGCGCGCGTTCAGCGACAGGCCCTGCACGCCCGGCACGTCCCAGTCGGCGCCGAGGTTCAGCTGCGTTTCCGGCACGCCGATCGCATCCTTGCCCTGGTTGGCGCCGCCGGCGTTGCGGCGCTGCTCGGCATCGAGCAGGGTCAGCCCGCCCAGCACGCGCAGGCCGCGGGCGGGCATCCCGAACACGCTCAGTTCCACGCCGCGGTTGCGCTGCTCGCCGAACAGGCCATAGCGCAGGTCCTGGATGAAGGCGCTCGGCTGCGAGGTGCTGAACACGGCGACGGTGCCGCCGAACCGGCCGCCGTCGTACTTGACGCCGAGTTCGCGCTGGCGCGAGACGTAGGGGGCGAACACCTCGCCCTTGTTGACGAGTTCCAGGTTGGTCAGCGGGTCGAAGGTCGGCGCCACCGGACCCTTCTGCAGCGCTTCGCTGTAGTTCGCGTAGACCGATACGCCTTGCATGGGCTTGTACACGATGCCGGCCACCGGCGTCGTCTCGCTCATCTCGTAGGCGCCGTTCGGCGCGCCGGTGTTGTAGTCGTAGCCGTAGTCCTTGATCTTCTGGTGGCGCAGGCCGACCGTGAGCAGCAGGCGCTCGTCGAGGAAGCCCAGGGTGTCGGCCACCGCGACGCTCGACAGGATCGACTTCTGCGTCAGCAGCGGGCTGGCCATGTTCCCGCCGGTGAAGAAGCCGCTCGACGGGGCCGCGACGTCGCGCGGACGGTAGATGTTCGACGCGAAGCCGGCGAAGTCGCTCATGCCGTAGGCGTTCTTCGACTCGGAGTGGAAGCTGGACGCCGAGGCGCTCAGCTTGTGCGAGACCGTGCCGGTCCTGAGCTCGGTGCGCACGCCGACCTCGCCGGTGCGCACGTCGTCCTCGCGCACGTTGTCGAAGCGGGTCATGGTGGCGCTGCCGTCGGCCGAGGACACGGTCGGCGAGGAGATGATGTTGAACTCGTCCCCCTTGCGCAGGCCCAGCGCGGCCCAGGCGGTGGCGCCGGCCGGCAGGTCGGCCTCGAGCCGCAGGGTGCCGAAGGTGTCGCGCTCGCCCGAGAAGGTCCACGGCTGGGCGAAGTTGCCGTCGCTGTCGGGCGCCGCCACCATTGGCAGGCCGGGCGCCAGGGTCACGCTGGGA
>DAMCRY010000423.1:0-3250 GCA_032115075.1 Massilia sp. | reverse complement strand
CGCGGAAGCGGCCGTCGCGCGCTTCCTGCGCCAGCAGGCGCTCCAGGTGGGCGTCGTCCATGTCGATGCGCGAGCAGAACACGATCACGTGCGAGGCGTCGAGGATCTTCGCCGCGTTGTAGCCGTAGCCGCCCTGCGCCGCCTTGGCGATGCGCGCCTTGCCTTCCGGGGTATTCGCGACGATGAAGTGCCAGGGCTGCGAGTTCACCGAGGAGGGGCTGTGGCGCAGCAGCGAATACACCTGCCGCATCAGCTCTTCGGGGATCTGGCGTGCGCTGTCGTAGGCCTTGGCGGTGTGGCGCTGGCGGGCTGCGGAGAGAATGTCCATCTTGTCTGTTTCCTTTGCTGTCTTACTGTCTTAATGAAAACCTTCGAGCACGATCTTGCCGACCGCGCGGCCGCTTTCGATCAGGGCGTGCGCGCGGCGCAGGTTCCCGGCCGAGACGACGCCGTAGTGTTCGCCCAGCGTGGTGCGCAGCGCGCCGGCGTCGACCATGGCCGCGACCCGGTTCAGCAGTTCGTGCTGCTTGATCATGTCGGCGGTCTCGAACATCGAGCGCGTGAACATCAGCTCCCAGTGCAGCGAGATCGACTTGCGCTTGAGCGGCACGGCATCCAGGCTCGCCGGATCGTCGATCAGCGCGAACTGGCCTTGCGGCGCCAGCACGTCGACGATGGCGTCGTAGTGCTTGTCGGTGTGGGTCAGGCTGATCACGATGTCCACGCTGGACAAGCCGAGCGCCTCCAGTTGCGGACGCAGCGGCTGCGCGTGGTCGACCACGTGGTGGGCGCCCAGCGCGCGCACCCAGTCCTGCGTCTGCGCGCGCGAGGCGGTGCCGATCACGGTCAGGCCGGTCAGCTTGCGCGCCAACTGTAACAGGATCGAGCCGACCCCGCCGGCCGCGCCGATCACCAGCAGCGACTTGCCCTCTCCGCCGCCCTCTTGCACCTTGAGGCGGTCGAACAGCAGTTCCCAGGCCGTGATCGCCGTCAGCGGCAGGGCGGCCGACTGGGCGAAATCGAGCGAGGACGGCTTGCGGCCGACGATGCGCTCGTCCACCGTGTGGAATTCGCTGTTCGAGCCGGGGCGCACCAGCGAGCCGGCGTAGAACACTTCGTCGCCTTCCTTGAACAGGGTCACGTTCGAACCGACCGCGCGCACGATGCCGCTCGCGTCCCAGCCGAGCACGCGCGGCTCGGTGACGGGGGCGCCGAGGCGGATCTTGGTGTCGACCGGGTTGACCGAGACGGCGCGCACCTCGACCAGCAAGTCATGCGGGCCGGCAAGCGGCATCGGCAGCTCGGTGTCCTGTAGGGCGTTCGGGTCGCTGATGGGCAGGCCGTGCTGGGTATACACTACTGCTTTCATGTTGAATCTCCGGTAAGTTCTGGGCTTACCGACGATTCTAGGGAGCAGCCCGGCGGGGAAAAAGCCGGCTGGAGCGATTTCACTTTCACGGCTGGAGAGAAAATGATCAGGTTGGATGACCTGGCCCTGTTCGTCCGCACCGCCGCCCTGGGCAGTTTTTCGCGCGCCGCGCGCGAGGTGAACCTGCTGCCCGGCCAGGCCAGCGCGGCGATCGGCCGCCTCGAGCGCGAACTCGACATCCGCCTGTTCGCGCGCTCGACGCGCAGCCTGCGCCTGACCGAGGAGGGCAAGCGCTACCTGCCCTTCGCCCAGGATGCGCTGCAGGCGCTGCGCGACGGCTTCGAGGGCCTGCGCGGCGATGCGGGCAGCTTGAGCGGCACGCTGCAGATCGCGGCGCCTTCCGACTTCGGGCGCAACCTGCTGCTGCCCTGGATCTCGGCATTCCGGCGCGACCACCCGGGCCTCGACATCCAGCTGCTGGTGTCGGACCAGGTGGCGGACGTGTTCCGCGACCCGGTCGACATCGCGGTGCGCTACGGGCAAATCGACGACGCCAGCTTCATCGCCCTGCCGATCGCACCGGAGAACCGCCGCGTGCTGGTGGCCTCGCCCGGCTACATCGCGCAGCACGGGCGGCCGGCCTCGCTCGACGATCTCGCCGCCCACAACTGCCTGCAATACCGGCTGCGTGGCCGCACCTACGACCGCTGGTCCTTCCCGACGCCGGAAGGCGCGCGCCTGGTGCAGGTGGCCGGAAGACTGGTGAGCGACGACGCCGACGTGGTGCGGCGCTGGGCGCTGGCAGGCGAAGGGATCGCGTATAAATCCTGGCTCGACGTCGCCGAGGACGTGGCGCGGGGCAGGCTGGCGGTGCTGCTGCCGGAAATTCCCGGCGAAGCGACGCCGCTGAGCCTGGTCTGCCCGCACCGCAAGCAGTTCTCGCCGGCGGTCAAGCTGCTGCACGCGTTGCTGGAAGAGCGCTGCCGGCCGCTGGCCGAGGCCTTGGACAGGATGGCCGAGGCTTGATCGGGTAGTCGAACGCGCGCACGACACCATCGGCTGCGCGCCGCGGGCTGCGCGCCTGGATACTCCCTACACGGCAGCCTCTTCGATCTCCTTGGCCAGCACGGCCACCAGCTCGCCCGCCGGCATCGCGCGCGCCTGCGCGAAGTTGGTGCCGCCCCAGTTGACCGAATACTCCTGGCTGCCCTTGCCGGACGCCGCCGCGTGCAGGGCCTTGGCCGCATCGTAGGTGATCGGATAGTCCGGCAGCGGCGGGTGACCGGCGGCGCCGACCTCGCTAAAGAGCTTGTTGACGATGCCACGCGCCGGCCGTCCGGAAATCACGGCCGACAGTTCCGTCTGCAGCCCTTCTCCCTGCGCGATCAGGGCGCGGTGGTGCGGCGGGGCGCTCGATTCCGGGCAGGCGATGAAGGCGCTGCCCATCTGGACCGCGCTGGCGCCGTGGTACAGGGCGGTGCGGATGTGGGCGCCGTTCATGATGCCCCCCGCCGCGACCAGCGGCAGCGAGACCTTGTCGCGCAGCTGTTCCAGCAGTTCGAAGGTCGGCAAGGCCGGATCCGGGGTGTCCGGGTCGAACATGCCGCGGTGCCCGCCCGCCTCGATGCCCTGGGCCACGATCGCGTCGATGCCGGCCTCCTCGATCTGCATCGCTTCCGGCAGCGAGGTCGCGGTGGTGAACAGCACGATCCCGGCCCGTTTCAGGGCGTCGATGTGCTCCTGCGGCGGCAGGCCGAAGTGGAAGCTGACCACGGCGGGACGCGTCTCCAGCAGCACTTCCAGCATCGCCTCGTCGGCCAGGTAGCTGCGGTAGATCTCGCGCAGGCCGGCGGGCGGCTCGGCGCCGAAGCGGGCGAAATG
>DAMCRY010000422.1:3039-3259 GCA_032115075.1 Massilia sp. | reverse complement strand
GCCGGCGCGGTGGCGGGCGGCCTGGCGGGCCGCAACGTCCAGCGCAATATGAACCGCGAGCAGCGCTACGAGGTCGTGGTGCGCTACTCGACCAGCGGGGCGACCCAGACCTTCCAGTACGAGAACGATCCGGGCGTGCGCCAGGGGGATCGGGTGCGGGTCAACAATGGGGTGCTGACGCGCGACCAGTGACTTCGGTGGTGTGCGTCAACGAGATGGG
>DAMCRY010000422.1:0-3029 GCA_032115075.1 Massilia sp. | reverse complement strand
AAGAGCAGAGGCCGGCGTCCGTGAGGAACGCCGGCCTCTGCTGTTTGGAAGCGACGCCGCTCAGGCGGTCGCCAGCACCTGGTCGTCGCCCGGCTGCTCCGACTCGGCTTTCTGCTTGGCCCCGCCCTTGGTGCGCGAGCGCGAGGGCGGCAGGCGGCGCAGGGTCTTCAGGGCTTCGGCGTCCTTGATGCCGATGGTGCGCTGGTCGACGGTGATCAGGCCGATTTCGTTGAAGGCCGACAGGGTGCGGCTGACGGTTTCCAGTGTGAGGCCCAGGTAGCTGCCGATCTCGTGGCGCGTCATGCGCAGGTTGAACAGCTTGCTGGAATAACCCATGGCGGCGAAGCGGTCGGCCAGCGAGACCAGGAAGCGGGCGACCCTGGCCTCGGCGGACAGGGCGCCGAGCATGCCGATCATGGTCTGCTCGCGCACCAGTTCGCGGCTCATGACGCCGTACATCATGTTCTCGAGCTCGGCGTGGACGCGGCCGAGGGCGGTCAGTTTCTTGAACGGCAGCAGGATCAGGTCGCAGTCGGACAGGGCGACGGCTTCCGAGGCGTAGTGGCGGGTGTGGATGCCGTCCACGCCCAGCATGTCGCCCTTCATCGGGAAGCTCAGCACCTGCTCGTTGCCGAACTCGTCGATGAGCACGGTCTTCAGGAAGCCGGAGTTGACGATGTACAGGGTGTCGAAGGCCTGGCCGATGGTGTGCACGCGCTGGCCCGTCTTGAACTGAACGTGCTGGAACAGCAGTTCTTCCGAGGTGACCGAGACGCTGGCGGGGATGCGCAGCAGGTCGCACACTTCTTTCAGGTTGGACCAGAGGCGTCCCTGGCGTTGGCGGCCGGCTTCCATGGGCGAGTGCAGGGTCGGCTGGGTGACGTTGCGTTGTTCTGACGTTGGCTGGGACTGCATGCTCATCTCCAGTGAAAGACTCAGGGTTTCTAGGCGGCGACCACGGGCGGAGCTTCAGCCGGCACTGTGGAGGCGGACTCCGCTGCAGGTGGCTCACGCTGGGACTTGGATCGCAAGCAAGTCGAAACGGTGAATTCAGTATGCCAACACGAGTCCGGCACGAATATCAGCGGCTGCTGAATATGTAGGTAGGAGGGATGCCAGGCTTGTAGGAATTGTCCGACGATTCGTCTTGCCGGCAGAGGGAAAGGCCGGCCGGAAGATGGCCGACGGCGGCCTGGCATGGGAGGGGAAGGGGATGGAACCGTTTCAGCACACGCGGCACCATTGATACAGCCGCGTGTCTAACTATATTAAGCCCGCACCGGCGGTCGTTCAGGCCTTCATCGGCGACAGCAGCCGGTGCGCGACGGCGTACTGGACCATTTCCGACAGGGAGGTCATGCCCATCTTCTGCATGATCCGGGTCTTGTGGGTGCTGACGGTTTTCACCGACAGGTGCAGGCTGTTGGCGATCTCGGTGATCGACTTGCCGCTGACGAGCAGGGAGAACACTTCGAACTCACGGTCAGATAATTGCTTGTGCAGCAACTGTTCGTTCGGCGCCATGATGTTCAGCGCCAGCTGCTCGGCCACCTCGGTACTGATATAGGGGCGCCCCGAGGCGACCTTGCGGATCGCGCCCACCAACTGGGTGCCCGCGCTCTCCTTGGTGAGGTAGCCCTGGGCGCCGGCGCGGATCGCCCGCACGGCGTACTGTTCCTCCTCATGCATGGTGAGGATCAGGATGGCCAGCTTGGGCGCCTCGCTGCGTACCTGGCGGATCAGGTCGACGCCGCTGCGGCCCGGCATCGACAGGTCGAGCAGCAGCAGGTCGAAGCCGCCCTGGCGCACCTGGGCCAGCACCTCGAAGCCATTGGTCGCCTCGCCGGCGATCTCGATATCCGGCGCACCGTCGAGGATGCGCTTGAGGCCCTCGCGCATGATCGTATGGTCGTCGGCAATAACAATGCGAATCATGAATCGTTCCTTCAGGTGAAACGAAGACCATTGCAGGCTAACACAGGTTCGCCAGCTTATTTGTCGTACTTTCTTCACAGCCGCCCGCTGGGCGGACGGCTGCCTTCTTCAGCCCGCCGCCGGCTCCCTGATCAGGCGGTGCACCAGCACCGGCTTGGTCGTCTGCGACAGCACCTTGTTGGTCACGCTGCCCAGCAGCAGCTGGCCCCAGCCACTGCGTCCATGCGAACCCATGAAGATCAGGTCGCAGCCTTCCTGCTCGGCCACGTCGACGATCTTCAGGGCGGCGGTGTCGGAAAAGGCGGTCATGCAGCTGTGCTTCAGCCCGGCGTCGCCGCAGGAACGCATGATCTTCCCCATGTATTCCTCGCCCAGGCGGCGCATCTGGGCGATGTATTCTTCTTCGCTGGGGTAGGAGGGCGGGATGATTTCCACGTACACGGGATACTGGTAATCGGGCGCGACGAACAGGGCCAGCACCTCGGCGCCCATCTGTTGCGCGAACTTGACGCCGGCGCAGGCCGTATGCTGCGACACGGCCGAGCCGTCGGTGGTGATCAGGATTTTGCGGTACATGGTTGACTCCTCCAATGGCCACGCCATTCTGGAGCGTCCTCGACGTGGCGGCGATTGCAAGAACGCAAACTGTTGAGCTCGATCAAACTTCCGCTTGCCGGTCCCGGGGAACAAGGGAACCCTGGCGCGACCGGATGCGTTACGAAAAACAACACCTCCCTTGTGTAAACATTCAGGAACGGCACGTTTTCATTGTCGCGGAATTAAGTTTCCTTGTCCATTTTGTTGCGCCGCCGTCGCCGAGATTTACCTACGGCAACCACGCTGCTACACTCGCATGCAGATTCTTACCATCCGTTAACACTGCCCGCAGGGGCCGGATGGACGCCTTACCGACCGAATTGCAAAGCACATCGCGAACTTAGATACCATGGAGAAGCAGGGATTATGACCGACGCCGCTGACGATTTCGACGCACTATTCGAGGAAGTGGCGGCGCAGCGCACCAGCGCACCGCCCGCTCCCTCCGCCGCGGCCGAGCCGGCCCCGGCCGCGGCCAGCAACGACGAGGACGACCT
>DAMCRY010000421.1:0-3271 GCA_032115075.1 Massilia sp. | reverse complement strand
GGCTTGCCCTCGACCGGATGCGGCGCGGGCATGGCGGCGCCGCCGGCGGCCACGTAGGCGACCGGCGCTTCGGCCACCTGGTTCGCGTCGGGTGCTTGCGCCGGATGGTCCGCCGGCGCGGTCGCTTGAACTTCCTTGGTCACGTGCGTTCTACCGTTCTACTGTCATGGTTGCTGGGTGACGATGACGAAGGCGACCGCGTAGTCGGCCTCGTCGCTGATCGACACCTGGGCGCTCAGGCGGTGCTGGCGCATGAATTCCTCGAGCGCCCCGCTGCAGACGATGACGGGCTTGCCGCCGGGGGCGTTGAGCATTTGTGCCGAGCGCCAGGTCATGGGCATGCGCATGCCCAGCCCGATCGCTTTCGAGAACGCTTCCTTGGCCGAGAAACGGGTGGCCAGGAAGCGCAGGCCGCGCACGGCGCTGCGTTCGCTGCGCGCGTGGTACTTCGCGAGTTCCTCGGGGCCCAGGATCTTCTCGGCGAAGCGCGGGCCGCTGCGTGCGAGGGCAGCCTCGACACGCGAGATCTGGACGATGTCGGTGCCGATGCCGTAGATCATCTCAGGCTCCCGCTCCGTACTGCACGCCCAGGCGTGCCGCCACCATGATCGCCTTCATCTCGCGCACCGCGTTCTCCCAGCCCACGAACAGCGCGTGGCCGACGATCGCGTGGCCGATGTTCAGCTCGTGGATGTCGGGGATGGCGGCGATCGGCTGGACGTTGGTATAGTGCAGGCCGTGGCCGGCGTTCACGCGCAGGCCGCGCGACGCGCCCGCGCGCACGCCCGCCTTGATGCGTTCGATCTCGCGCAGCGCTTCCTCTCCTTCGGCTTCGGCATAGCGGCCGGTGTGCAGCTCGATCACGGTGGCGCCGACGTTTGCCGCCGCCTCGATCTGCGCCTCGTCGGCGTCGATGAACAGCGAGACGCGGATGCCCTCGTCCTTCAGCTGCTTCACCGCGGCTTCCACGTCCTTGTAGTAGCGGATCACGTCCAGGCCGCCCTCGGTGGTGACTTCCTCGCGCCGCTCGGGCACCAGGCAGACGTCCTGCGGCTTGACCTGGCAGGCGAAGTCGATCATCTCGCGGGTCACGGCCGCTTCCAGGTTCATGCGCGTCGCCAGCAGCGGACGCAGCGCCAGCACGTCCGCATCCTTGATGTGGCGGCGGTCTTCGCGCAGGTGCAGCGTGATCAGGTCGGCGCCGGCCTGCTCGGCCAGCAGCGCGCCGCGGATCGGGTCCGGGTAGCTGGTGCCGCGGGCATTGCGCACGGTGGCGATGTGGTCGATGTTCACGCCCAGGTCGATGACGGAACCGGTGGGTTGCAGGAAGCTCATGGTTGCTCTTTGTCTTCTAAAAACGTTCTAAACGAATTACAGCTGGCTGAGATCGATGAGGATCTGGCGCGTGTTCAGCGGCGCCCCGTTCAGGTGGTGCGCCAGCAGGAAGCGCATCAACTGCTTGCTCTGCGCCTGCGTGGCCGGGTCGCTGTAGTCCTCCCCTTCCATGTCGAGCAGGGTCTTGCCCGACACCACCGGCCAGACGTCGCCCGGCAGCGCCTCGCGCGCGCCCTTTTCCGGGTCGACCACGTAGTCGCCCGCCGGATCGACCGGGCCGCGCGTGGTCGTGGAGCGCTTCAAATCGGCGGCGACGCCCGTTTCCTTAAGTAAGGCCCGTTCGAACTTTCGCAAGACGATGGGCGCCGGTTCGCCGTGCGCCAGCTGGTTCAGGGTCGAGACGTAGTGATCGAACAGGACCGGATGCTTGTCGTCGCGCGCCAGCAGCTTGACCAGCAGCTCGTTCAGGTAGAAACCGCACAGCAGCGCGGTGCGCTCCAGCGGCAGCATGCCGCCGACCCATTCGGCGTCGATCAGGGTGCGCAGCTCGGACTTGCCGCTGAAGGACAGCGACAGCGGCTGGAAGGTCTGCAGCACGCCGCGCAGCTTCGACAGCGGGCGCTTGGCGCCCTTCGCGACCACGCCCACGCGGCCGAAATCGCGCGTGAACATGTCCACGATGAGACTGGTTTCCTTGTAGGGATAGCTGTGCAGCACGAAGCCGGGCTGGCCCGTCACGCGGGTGTCGCGGACGGGTGCCCGGCTGCGTTTCGCCGGCGCGGGGGCCGCCTTGTCGGAAGGCGGCTCCCGCGAATCGATGAGGTCGTCTGATTGTGCTTGGTCTGGCATGCGTGCGGGGACGGCCTCCGGTGGTTTACTCGTAGCCGTAGGCGCGCAGGCCAGCTTCGTTGTCGGCCCAGCCGGATTTGACCTTGACCCAGATCTCCAGGTACACGGGGCCGTCGAACAACTTTTCCATGTCCAGGCGCGACTGGGTCGAGATCTCTTTCAGGCGCGCGCCCTTGTTACCGATGATCATCGACTTGTGCGTGTCGCGCTCGACCAGGATGGCGCAGAAGATGCGGCGCAGGTTGCCTTCCTGGATGAACTGCTCGACCACCACGGTGCTCGTGTAGGGCAGCTCGTCGCCCAGCAGGCGGAACACTTTTTCGCGCACGATCTCGGCAGCCAGGAACTTCTCGCTGCGGTCGGTGATGTCGTCCGGTCCGAAGATCGGCGGATTTTCCGGCAGGTGGCGCTTGATCTCGTTTTCCAGGGCGTCGACCTGGAAGCGCATCTTGGCCGAGACCGGCACGATGGCGGTGAAGTCGCGCAGCGCCGCGATCTTCTGGGCGAAGGGCATCAAGACTGCCTTGTCCTTCATGCGGTCCGATTTATTAATGACCAGCACCACCGGCACGTTCTTCGGCAGCAGGTCGAGCACCTGCTGGTCGGCCGGGCCGAAGGTGCCGGCTTCGACCAGGAACAGGATCACGTCCGAGGACGTCAGCGTGTTCGAGACGGTCTTGTTCAGCGTCTTGTTGAGCGCGTTCGCATGGCGGGTCTGGAAGCCCGGCGTGTCGACGTAGATGAACTGGGCGTCGTCGCGGGTCTGGATGCCGGTGATGCGGTGGCGCGTCGTCTGGGCCTTGCGCGAGGTGATCGATACCTTGGCGCCGATCAGCACGTTCATCAGGGTCGACTTGCCGACGTTCGGACGGCCGACGATGGCGATATAGCCGCAGCGGAAATTGTCTGGGGTGGTGCTCATGCTCTGTATTCCTGTCTTATTCCGATTGCGCCGGTTGCGTCGGGATCGCCGAGGCCGCCCCGTCGCCCTGGATGGTGCCGATGCCCAGCTTCAGCTGGGCGGCGCGCGGCTTGGCCTTGCGGCTGGAGGGCGCCTTGGCGAGCGCCGCCTGGGCCGCCTCGAGGG
>DAMCRY010000420.1:1243-3281 GCA_032115075.1 Massilia sp. | reverse complement strand
GCGCGCCGACCTCGCCGCAGGCGGCCGAGCGCACCCTGGAGGTGCATTGCCGCGCCTTCCTCGGCGCCGGCCTGCACGGCGCCTGGCGCCGCGTGATCGCCATGGTGGTGCAGCCGGGCGTGGACTTCGACCATAGCCACATCCAGCACTACGACGCCGCCCAGGCGGCCAGCCTGTCGGCCTTCGTCGCCGGCCAGCCCGGCCTGGTGTTCGAGGCCCATTCCACCGACTACCAGCGCGAGTCGGGCCTGCACGAGATGGTGCGCGACCACTTCGCCATCCTGAAGGTCGGCCCGGCCGCCACCTTCGCCCTGCGCGAAGGCCTTCTGGCCCTGTGCCAGATCGAGGACGAGCTGCTGCCGCGCGAGCAGGCCTCGCGCCTGATGGCGGTGCTGGACGAGGTCATGCTGGCCAAGCCCGAGCACTGGCGCAAGCACTATCCGGGCAGCAGCGAGGAGCAGCGCCTGATGCGCCGCTACGGCCTGTCGGACCGCTGCCGCTACTACTGGAACGAGGCGCCGGTGGCGGCCGCCGTCGAGAAGCTGTGCGCCAACCTGGATGCGCGCGAGATCCCGCTGCCGCTCCTGAGCCAGCACCTGCACGAGCAGTACCTGGAAGTGCTGCAGGGCCAGCTCGCGGCGAAGCCGCGCGCGCTGCTCGAGCACAAGGTCGGCCGGGTGCTGGCCCAGTATGCGCGGGCCTGCAACCGGAATGCGGCGGCGCTTGTCAACACGCCGGCATCGATCTGTTAAGCTCGGCGTTTTTGAACGCCAACCGAGCCGCTACCATGCGAAACACGACCCAACGCCGCGAAGCCATCCTCCAGCAACTGACCCGCCAGGGTACGGTCCAGGTGACCGACCTGGTGCAGGCCTTCGGCGTCTCGGCGGTGACCATCCGCAACGACCTGAGCGCGCTCGAGGCGCAGGGACTGGCGACGCGCAGCCACGGCGGCGCCACGCTCACCCGCACCCCGCCGCCGGAACAGTCGATCCGCCAGAAGGATGCGATCAACCAGGAGCAGAAGGACCGCATCGGCGCCCTGGCCGCCACCCTGGTGCAGGAAGGCGACAACATCATCATCGACTCCGGCACTACCACGATCTCGCTGGCGCGCCACCTGCGCGAGGCGAACAACGTGACGGTCATGACGAACGGCCTGAACATCGCCTGGGAGCTGGCCGACACCGCCGGCGTGGAACTGATCCTGACCGGCGGCCAGCTGCGCAAGCAGTCGCTGTCGATCCAGGGCAGCCAGGCCGAGGCCACCCTGCACGCCTACAGCTTCGACAAGCTGTTCCTCGGCGTGGACGGCTTCGACCTGCAGTTCGGCGTCACCACCCACCATGAAGCCGAAGCGAGCCTGAACCACAAGATGGTCGAGCGCGCGAAGAAGATCATCGTCCTCACCGACGCCTCCAAGTTCGGCCGGGTCAGCCTGCACCGCATCGTGCAGGCGGGCCAGGTCGATACCGTCATCACCGATGCCAGCATCAGCCCCGAGTACCGCGAGGGACTGCAAAGGCTGGGCATCGAATTACTCATAGCGGACTAAATGCTCAGCGGCAGAATCCTCACTCCCTCCGGCTGGATCGACGGCAGCATCGATTTCAGCGAACGTATCCACCGGATCATCGAAGGCCCTGCCGCAAGCGGGCATACCATCCTCCCCGGCTTCGTCGACCTGCACGTGCACGGCGCGGCCGGCACCGACATCATGGAAGGGGGCGAGGCCGGCAGCGTCGTGGCCCGCACCCACGCGCGCCATGGCACCACCGCGCTGCTCGGCACCACGCTGACGGCCAGGGAAGGCGACATCCGCCGCGCCCTGCACGGCCTGGCCGGCACGATCGCCCAACGCCCCGCGGGCGGCGCGCGCATGCTCGGCGTGCACCTGGAGGGTCCTTTCCTGAACCTGCAGCGCCTCGGCGCCCAGCCACCCGACGTGGTGCCGGCGCGCCTGGACCTGGTGCGCAGCCTGCACGCCATCGCCCCGATCCGGGTGCTGACCATGGCGCCCGAGGTCGACAACAACCTC
>DAMCRY010000420.1:0-1118 GCA_032115075.1 Massilia sp. | reverse complement strand
ACGAGGACGGCGTGGCCGCGCTGCGCCTTGGCGCGGCCGGCTTCACCCACCTGTTCAACGGCATGAGCGCCCTGCACCACCGCGAGCCCGGCATGGCCGGCGCCGCGCTCGCGCATGCCGAATACGCCGAAGTCATTCCCGACCTCCAGCACGTGGCGCCGGGCGCCCTGCGCACCGCCCTGCGGTCCATCCCGCGCCTGTACGGCGTGACCGACGCCACTTCGGCCACCGGCATGCCGGACGGCGAATACGCGCTCGGCACCCAGCGCGTGTTCAAGTGCGGCGCCTGCGTGCGCCTTGCCGGCGGCTCGCTGGCGGGCAGCGTGCTGACCATGGACCAGGCGCTGCGCAACTTCGTCGAACTGGGCCTGGACCTGGCCGAGGCCTCGGATCGCCTGTCGCGCTATCCGGCCGACTACCTGGGCGAGCACGAACGGGGCCGCCTGGCGCCCGGCGCCTGGGCCGACATCGTGCTGCTGGACGCGGCGCTGCGGCCGGTAGCGGTGTATGTCGAAGGCGAGGCGATCGACCTCGCCGGATAGACCAGGCGGGCCGCCCCGCCTCACCGGACGGCAACGACACAACATAAAACAACCGGAGACAAGATGACCACCGCCGCTACCCCGACAACCGGCGCCCCTGGCGCGCCCGACCGCGCCAGGCGCTACCTGCTCTTCATCGCCGGCATGGGCGGCCTGTTGTACGGCATCGACGTCGGCATCATCGCCGGCGCCCTGCCCTACCTGGAATCGACCGCCACCCTGGCCTGGAAGCTGACCACCCAGCAGCTCTCCTTCATCGTCGCGGCGGTGCTGCTCGGTTCGGTGCTGTCCTCGCTGTTCGCGGGCGCCCTCGCCGACCTGATCGGACGCCGCTGGGCCATGGTGCTGGCGGGGGCCCTGTTCACCCTCAGCATCCCGATGATCGCGCTGTCCGACGGCTACCTGCCGCTGCTGCTGGGCCGCCTGCTGCAGGGCGTCAGCGGCGGCCTGATCGGCGTGGTGGTGCCGCTCTACCTGGCCGAGTCGCTGCCGGCGGCCCAGCGCGGGCGCGGCGCGGCCCTGTTCCAGCTGATGCTGACCATCGGCCTGGTGGGCGCCGCCGTGATCGGCCTGAGC
>DAMCRY010000419.1:0-3310 GCA_032115075.1 Massilia sp. | reverse complement strand
GGCGGCCCTGTTCCGGGTGGCGGGCCGCGAAGCGCGCTGCGCCTCGCCGTTCGACCTGGGCTTCGCGCTGGGGCCGCGCCTGAACGCCGCCGGCCGCCTGGAAGACATGTCGCTCGGGATCGAGTGCCTGGTGACGGACGACGTCGGCCGCGCCTGGGCGATCGCCCAGCAGCTCAACGAGATCAACCTGAAGCGCCGCGAGATCGAGGCCGAGATGCAGGACACCGCCCTGCTGCACCTGGACAGTTTCGAGCCCTCCGGCAGCAGCACGATCAGCGTGTTCGACGAAGGCTGGCACCAGGGCGTGATCGGCATCGTCGCCTCGCGCCTGAAGGAAAAGTTCTACCGCCCGACGATCACCTTCGCGCCGGGCAGCGACGGCTGGATCAAGGGTTCCGGACGCTCGATCCCGGGCTTCCACCTGCGCGACGCGCTCGACCTGGTGTCCAAGCGCGTGCCGGGCCTGATCGACAAGTTCGGCGGCCACGCGATGGCGGCCGGCCTCACCATCCGCGGCGAGCACTTCGACAGCTTCCAGCAGGCCTTCGAGGCGGTCGGACGCGCCTGGCTCACCGAGGCCCAGCTGGAACGCATCATCGAAACCGACGGGCCGCTGGAAGACGAGTTCTACTCGACCGGGTTCATCGAGGAGATGGACCGCCAGGTCTGGGGCCAGGGCTTCGCGCCGCCGGTGTTCTGCGACGAGTTCCGCGTGGTCAGCCAGCGCATCCTGAAGGAGCGCCACCTGAAGCTGCTGCTGGAACGCAACGGCCGGCGCTACGACGCCATCTGGTTCGGACACACCGACAGCCTGCCGGAGCGTGCGCGGGTGGCCTTCCGGCTCGATGCGAACGAGTACAACGGGGTGACCAAGGTGCAGCTGCTGGTGGAGCACGCCGAACCGGCGTGAGCCCATCCGCCGGCCTATTTCTTCTGCGGCGGGGGCGCGAAATCCGAGCCCCGGTCGAACACCACCTCCCACTGCCCCGGCGCCTTCAGCCGCCAGATCGAATTGAAGCGGCCGATGCGCTTGCCGCTCGCGTCGTAGATCGGGCCGCCGCTATAGGCCAGCGTGCCCGATTCCACCACTTCCACTTCTTCCGGCTCCCACGAGAACGGCGCCTGCGGCGTGTCGTAATAGGCGCGCCAGCCGCGGGCGATGGCCTGCTTGCCGCGCAGGTTGCCCTGGGGCGAGAGGAAGATCGCCTCGTCCGCCAGGAAGCGGGTGAAGCCTGCGAAGTCGCGCGTCTTCATGGTCGCGGCGAAGGCGCGCTCGGCCTCCATGACCTGCCTCTTGAGGTCACCGTTGGAATCGCGCGCGCTGGTCGGCGAAATGGTGGCCGCTGCGGCCAGCGTCAGGCACGCGGAAAGAAGAGACAGCGAACGCAGGCGCATCGGTGAATCCTTTCCTGAAGTTTTCCATTTAGCAATACCAAGAATTTTGTCATGGGGCCGCGTCCCTGACAACCAGTATTGCAATTGATCCGAAAACGGAGTATAACCACTCCAACATTGGAGGACACTATGAGCCTGGCCTATTCCTATCCGAAGAGCCGCTTCGAACCGGCGGTGCTGGTCGACCTGAATTCGCGGGCCGAACGCGAGCGCCTGTCGCGCTCGGCCCTGATGGGCTTCTTCAAGCTGGTCGGCGCCTGGAACGTGCGCGACGACGATGCGCGCGAACTGCTCGGCGGCCTCTCGTCCTCGTCGTACTACGACTGGAAGAAGAACCCGGACCGGGTGCTCGAAGTCGACCGCATCACGCGCATCTCCTACCTGCTCGGCATCTACAAGGCCCTGCACATCCTGTACGGCGACAAGCTGGCCGGCGAATGGGTGCACCTGCCGAACACCAACATCATTTTCGCCGGCCGCGCGCCGCTGGCCTACATGCTGGCCGGCGGCCTGGTCGCCATGCAGACGGTGCGCAAGCTGCTCGACGCGCGCCGTGGAGGTCTCTGATCTTGCCGGTGCTGCACAAAATCACCCCGCTGCGCCAGTACGACACCTGCCGCCTGATCCCGTCGCGCTTCGCCGACGTCGAGGATTCGGTGCTGGCGCCGCTGGCGGAGAACGACGGCGTCCTGCGCGACCTGTTCGACCTCGACAACGCGACCAACGAGCGGCTGCGCGGCGAGTCCGGCCTGCTGCCGGGCATCGGCATGGACGAACTGGTGTTCGGCCTGCCGCACTTCCGCATCATCAATGCGGCCTTCACCTATGCGCGCCCGGAAGGCAGCCGCTTCAACGACGGCGAGCGCGGCGCCTGGTACTGCGCCTTCGCCGCCGAGACCGCGCTCGCCGAGGTCATCTTCCACAAGACCGTCGAGTACGTGGAAATCGGCCGCTTCGACGACAGCGTCACCTACCAGTCGCTGCTGGCCGACTTCAACGCCGGCTTCCACGACCTGCGCGGCCTCGACAACTGGCGCGCCTGCCTCGATCCGGACAGCTACATCGCCTCGCAGGCGCTGGCCGCCGAGCTGCTGGAACGCGGTTCGATGGGCATCATCTACCCGAGCGTGCGGCACCCGGGCGGCACCAACCTGGCGTGCTTCCGCCCCGCACTGGTGGGCAACGTTCGCAAGGCGCAGACATATCGCTTAACATGGGCGGGCTCGCCGCACCCGGCGGTCGAGATCATCGAAAAAACGTAGACAGCATGAAGACGAATCCCGAGAAAGACACCGAACTGCACGACAAGATCAACCGCGAGACCGGCCGCATCAAATGGAGCGAACTGGCCCGCCATTTCGCGAGCGGGTCGGTGATCTGGGTGAGCGAAGAGCTGGACCTGATCGACGTGGCGCTGCGCATCGCGCACGACGACAAGGACAGCGTGAGCAAATGGATGACGGCCGGCGTGGTGGCCAAGGTCAGCGACGTGCAGGCCGAGAGCTGGACGGCCGCCGACGCCACCCTGTGGGCCTCGGTCGTGAGCCCCTTCGTGCTGGTGCAGCCGGAGAAGCGGCAGCTGCATTGATCGGCGACCATGCGATCCGCGCATGGCCGCGGTCCTCGTCGCCCGTCGCATCGTTCATGAGCGCGCCCTCGCCGCAAACCGGCACGCCATGACCGCTTATTTCCGGTGACTCAACGCATGCGATGCGCGCCGCATGTACTGCGCCGCCTTCTGCGGATCCTGCTCGAGCAAGCCGAGCTGCTGCCACGCTTCCGGATAATCCTGCTCCGCCGCCGCCTCCAGCCACCTGCGCGCGGCGGCCTCGTCGCGCGGCACGCCGTCGCCGTCCAGCAGCATGGTCGCCAGCATGAACATCGCTTCCGGCATGCCGCGCGCCGCCGCGACGCC
>DAMCRY010000418.1:0-3339 GCA_032115075.1 Massilia sp. | reverse complement strand
CGCAGCACCGCCAGGCCGAGCAGGCCGGCGCCGAACACGGCGACGCCGCCCGGTTCCGGCACGTCCACCGGCGGCTCGTCGGCCGCGTTGAAGATCAGGCGCGAGGCATACACCTCGAGGGGATCGCTGGCGGTGGTGTCCTGCAAGAACAGCTTCCACACGCCGAACATGTCCATGCCGTCGAAGGCGGACAGCGCCTCCACCGGCCGGTAGGTGCCGGCCTGCACGCGGCGGCCCAGGGCCCGGCCTTCGTCGCTGAACGTCATCGTGACGCGGCCGATGCCGCCGGTGGCGCCTTCGTCGAAGGTGCGCGGTTCGACCAGGCGCACGATGCGGCCATCCGGGCCGATCAGGTGGAACACGATCTCGTTTTCGAAGGGCGTGTCGTCGCTTTCGCAACTGGTTCCGCCCGCTCCCAGGTAGGGATTGTCGCACTTCGAGAATTCGATGGCGACGTTCAGGTCGCCGACCAGTCCGTGCGTGTCGACGTTGAAGCTGACGTAGCCCGATGACTTGTCGAAATTGCGATAGGTAGTGTCGGAAACGATGACTTCCGCCTGCGCGCCTGCGGCCGCAAAGGCGATGGCGATACCCGCGAGTATGGTCGAAAAGTTTGTCTTCATGGCAAATCCCTATTTTTTGTTATTTAAAGCAAGTTTTGCGCCACTAACCATTTATTCCGTAATTACAGTGACTTGGCGTCGACGCACGGCATATTAACTTTCTTACTGTAAAATTTTTCGACATGTCTTGCGCCACTACAATGTCGTTGGCTAACTATCCCGTGGATCAGGACGCGTGCGTTGCGCAAACGACAGGTGGGCCGTGGATTGTCCGTTTTACAGCGCCCGCTCAGCCGATCTTGGTAAAATGACGCACCCTGGCTTCGCCCCCGCCTTGCCGCACGACCTTCGAAGAAATGAACGCTCCCACTGAAATCAACGCCGCCGCCCTGAAGACCAGCCCGGCGGAAAAAGTCACTCCCATGATGGCGCAATACCTGCGCATCAAGGCCGATTACCCCACCATGCTGGTGTTCTACCGCATGGGCGATTTCTACGAGCTGTTCCATGACGATGCGGAGAAGGCGGCGCGCCTGCTCGGCATCACGCTGACGGCGCGCGGCACCTCGAACGGGCAGCCGATCAAGATGTGCGGCGTGCCCTTCCACTCGCTGGACGGCTACCTGGCCAAGCTGGTCAAGATCGGCGAATCCTGCGCGATCTGCGAGCAGATCGGCGACCCGGCGTTGTCCAAGGGTCCGGTCGAGCGCAAGGTGGTGCGCGTGGTCACGCCCGGCACCCTGACCGACAGCGACCTGCTGCCCGAGAAGGCCGAGCGTCCGCTGCTGGCCCTGTGCATGCACAGCCAGCGCAAGACGATCACCGTCGGCATGGCCTGGCTGTCGCTGGCCAGCGGCGTGCTGCGCCTGATGGAGTTCTCGGGCGAGCAGCGCGCGGTGGAGTCGCGCCTGGCGCACGAACTCGAACGCATCGCGCCGGCCGAGATCTTGCGCGCAGACTGCGCCGACCTGTTCGAGTCCGAGCCGGTGGCGCATACCCAGCGCATGCCCGAGTGGCACTTCGACGTGCTGAAGGGCCACCAGGCCCTGCTCGAGCAGCTGAGCGTCGCCACCCTCACCGGCTTCGGCGCGGATGGCCTGGGCGCGGCCTTCGGCGCGGCTGGCGCGCTGCTGCGCTATGCGCAGTCGACCCAGGGCCGCGGCCTGCAGCACGTGAAGAGCCTGGCCTGCGAACAGGAGAACGAGTACATCGGCCTGGACGCGGCCACCCGCCGCAACCTGGAGCTGACCGAGACCATCCGCGGCCAGGATTCGCCGACCCTGTTCTCGCTGCTGGACGGCTGCCGCACCGCGATGGGTTCGCGCATGCTGCGCCACTGGCTGCACCATGCGCGCCGCAACCAGCGCGTGGCGCGCTCGCGCCACGAGGCGATCGCTGCTCTGGCGCAGCTCGATGCCACCCACGGCCTGTCGGCCCTGCTTTCCAACGTGCCCGACATCGAACGCATTACCACCCGCATCGCCCTGCTGTCGGCGCGTCCGCGCGACCTGTCCTGCCTGCGCGACGGCCTCAAGCAGCTGCCGCTCCTGCGCGAGGGCGTGGCGCGCTGCTTCGTTCCCGGCGACACCAGCCTGCTGCGCGAGATCCACGACCTGATCGCCCCGCCCGAGGCCTGCCTCGACCTGCTCACCCGCGCGATCGCGGAAGAGCCGAGCGTGCAGGTGCGCGACGGCGGCGTGTTCGCGCGCGGCTATGACGCCGAGCTGGACGAGCTGCGCGCCCTGTCCGAGAACGCCGGCCAGTTCCTGGTCGACCTGGAAGCGCGCGAGCGCGTCCGCACCGGCATCGCCAACCTGCGCGTCGAGTACAACCGCGTGCACGGCTTCTACATCGAGGTCACCAACGGCCAGGCCGACAAGGTGCCGGTCGACTACCAGCGCCGCCAGACCCTGAAGAACTGCGAGCGCTACATCACGCCGGAACTCAAGGCCTTCGAGGACAAGGCCCTGTCGGCCCAGGACCGCGCGCTGGCGCGCGAGAAGATGCTGTACGAGCAGCTGCTGAGCGAGCTGGCGCCGTTCATCACGACCCTGCAGTCGGTCGCCGGCGGCCTGGCCCAGCTCGACACCCTGGTGGCCCTCACCAGCCACGCGGTGCGCAACAACTGGTGCGCGCCCCAGTTGGTGGACGAGCCCTGCCTGACGATCGTCGAGGGCCGCCACCCGGTGGTGGAAAACCAGATCGAACGCTTCATCGCCAACGACTGCCGCCTGTCGAACGACCGCCGCCTGCTGCTCATCACCGGCCCGAACATGGGCGGTAAATCGACTTTCATGCGCCAGGTGGCCCTGATCACGCTGCTGGCCTACGTGGGCAGCTACGTGCCGGCCACCAGTGCGACGATCGGCCCGATCGACCGCATCTTCACCCGCATCGGCGCCAGCGACGACCTGGCCAACGGCCGCTCGACCTTCATGGTCGAGATGACCGAATCGGCCGCCATCCTCAACGGCGCCACCGAGCACTCGCTGGTGCTGATGGACGAAGTGGGCCGCGGGACCTCGACCTTCGACGGCCTGGCGCTGGCCTGGGCCATCGCGCGCCACCTGATCGAATCGAGCCGCAGCTTCACGCTGTTCGCGACCCACTACTTCGAGCTGACCCAGCTGCCCGAGACGCACCCGAGCGCGGTCAACGTGCACCTGTCGGCGGTCGAGCACAAGGACAGCATCGTGTTCCTGCACGCGGTGCAGGACGGTCCGGCATCGCAGAGCTACGGCCTGCAGGTGGCGCAGCTGGCCGGGGTGCCGCCCGC
>DAMCRY010000417.1:0-3342 GCA_032115075.1 Massilia sp. | reverse complement strand
GGTGGTGGCGGCCGTCGCGGCGGCCAGGGCCCGCGCGGTTCCGAGCACGGCCTGCCGCGCCGCGGTCGCCGGGGTTGAGGTCCGGCAGGGTGGCCGGCATCCCGGATGCTCCGTGCCTGCGCGTCGTGTAGTGGAACGCGCGGACGGCGAAGCCTTCCACCCTATAGAATATTGCAGCGCGAGAAATTTCTGCCCTCACAGGCACTTCCTGCTGCATTGCCGTAGAATGCAGCCCATGCCCATGCCCATGATGGCTATCCTGCTAACTGTTGCTTTTTGAGCCATTGTCTTTCCATCTTTGGCATGGCGATTGCGAGCGAAGCAGGATTTCTGTATAATTTGCAGCCTAATCAAAGTTCTTCCCAGTGTTTTCTTGGTGCAAGTGCTTTCATCTGGTTGGGTTGTGAATACAAAAAGATGGGCAGATGCCCATTTTTTTTTTGGTAAATCGTTTTGAAGCTCTCGGAGATGCGTCGTGCAGCAGTTTGAATTAATCGCCAAAACAGTGAGTGGCCTCGGCTACGAACTCGTCGACGTCGAACGCGGCGAACGCGGAATCCTGCGCGTCTATATCGATTTCCCCGCAGCCGACGCAGACGAAAAGGGACCGATCACGGTCGAGGACTGCGCCACGGTGAGCCATCAGCTGTCGCACGTGCTGACCGTCGAAAACGTGGACTACGAACGGCTGGAAATCTCTTCCCCGGGCCTCGATCGCCCGGTACGGACCCTGGCCGACTTTGCGCGCTTCGCCGGGCACGAATGCACGGTCAAGCTGCGCGTCGCGATGCCGGGCACCGCGAACCGGAAAACCTTCACCGGTATCCTGCGCGGCGTCGAGGGCGACAAGGTCGGTCTGGAATTTGATAATAAAGATGGTTCGGCGTTGTTGGAATTTACGCTGGCCGAATTGGACAAGGCACGCCTGGTGCCACAGGTGGATTTTAGGAGTCGCAAAGCATGAGTCGCGAAATTTTGTTACTGGTTGATGCGCTCGCGCGCGAAAAGAACGTCGATAAGGAAGTGGTCTTCGGAGCGCTCGAGTTCGCGCTCGCGCAAGCCACGAAGAAACGCTATGAAGGCGACGTCGACATCCGCGTGAGCATCGATCGCGACAGCGGCGAGTTCGAAACCTTCCGCCGTTGGCACGTCGTGCCCGACGAGGCCGGCCTGCAACTGCCCGACCAGGAAATCCTGCACTTCGAAGCCAAGGAACAGATTCCGGACATCGAAGTCGACGAATACATCGAAGACCCGATCGAGTCGGTCGAGTTCGGCCGCCGCTTCGCCCAGGACACCAAGCAGGTCGTGCTGCAGCGCGTGCGCGATGCCGAGCGCGAGCAGATCCTGCAGGACTTCCTCGAGCGCGGCGACTCGCTCGTCACCGGCACCATCAAGCGCATGGAGCGCGGCGATGCCATCGTTGAATCGGGCAAGATCGAAGCGCGCCTGCCGCGCGACCAGATGATCCCGAAGGAAAACCTGCGCATCGGCGACCGCGTCCGCGCCTACATCCTGCGCGTGGACCGCAATATGCGCGGCCCGCAGGTGATCCTGTCGCGCACCGCGCCGGAATTCATCATGAAGCTGTTCGAGCTGGAAGTGCCGGAGATCGAGCAGGGCCTGCTGCAGATCAAATCGGCTGCCCGTGACGCCGGCGTGCGCGCCAAGATCGCGGTGTTTACCGCCGACAAGCGCATCGACCCGATCGGCACCTGCGTCGGCATGCGCGGTTCGCGCGTGCAGGCCGTGACCGGCGAGCTGGGCGGCGAGCGCGTCGACATCGTGCTGTGGTCGGACGATCCGGCCCAGTTCGTGATCGGCGCCCTGGCCCCGGCGAATGTCTCCTCGATCATGGTCGACGAAGACAAGCACGCCATGGACGTGGTGGTCGACGAAGAGAACCTGGCGATCGCGATCGGCCGTTCGGGCCAGAACGTGCGCCTGGCGTCCGAGCTGACCGGCTGGAAGATCAACATCATGACGGCCGAGGAATCGGCCAACAAGGTGGCCCAGGAAACCGCCGCGATCCGCGTGCTGTTCATGGAAAAACTGGACGTCGACCAGGAAGTGGCCGACATCCTGGTGGATGAAGGTTTCTCGAGCCTTGAAGAAATCGCTTACGTCCCGATCTCCGAAATGCTGGAAATCGAGTCGTTCGACGAAGACACCGTCAACGAACTGCGCACCCGCGCCCGTGACGCGCTGGTGACCGAAGCGATCGCTTCCGAAGAAGGCCTCGAAGGGATGGAAGAAGCCCTCGTGAACCTGGAAGGCATGGACCGCACCACCGCCGGCAAGCTCGGCCTGGCTGGCATCAAGACGGTCGAAGCATTCGCGGCACTTGCCTACGACGAATTCGGCGCCATCCTGGCGCTCTCGTCGGACCGTGCCCGCGACCTGATCAAGAACGAATTTAGTGATGTGACCGACGAAGAGATGAAGCTGGTCGACAGCAAATACGATGACCGCGCCAAGGCGCTGCAGGCGAAAGCCTGGAGCCTGGCAGAAACGGCCAAGGCGTAATTTGCAAATCTTTATCATCTCAGCGACACATAGAAAAGAGGACTGAATGGCGAGTAACAACGTAGCCCAATTTGCCACCGAACTGAAGATGCCTGCAGACCTGCTGCTGACACAGCTGCGCTCGGCCGGCGTCGAAAAAAGTTCGACGTCAGATCCCTTGTCGAAAGATGATAAGGACAAGCTGCTGAACCATCTGCGCCGTACCCACGGCGCCGCCGAAACCGGCGAGAAGAAGAAGATCACGGTGACCCGCAAGGAAACCACCGAGATCAAGCAGGCTGACTCGAGCGGCAAATCGCGCACCATCCAGGTCGAAGTCCGCAAGAAGCGCACCTTCGTGCAGCGCGACGACCTGGTCACCACCCCGAAGGCGGAAGCCGCACCCGTCGTCGACGCCGCCGAGCAGGCGCGTCGCGACGAAGAGGCGCGCCGCCAGGCCGAGCTGATCGCCCGCCAGGAAGCGGACCTGCGTGAAAAGCAGGAACGCCTGGCCAAGCTCGAGGAAGAAAAGGCCGCCCAGGCCAAGGCCGCGGAAGAGCAGGCCAAGCGCGAAGCCGACGAACAGGCCAAGCGCGACGCCGCCGCCAAGCTCCCGCCCACCACCGCTGCCGCCAAGGAAGCTGCCGCTGCCGGCAAGGAAGCCACTGCCGGCGCCGACGAAGCCGCCAAGAAAGCTGCCGACGATGCCAAGGCTGCGAAAGAAGCCGCCGCCAAGGAAGCCGCCGAGCGCGCTGCCGCCACCGAGCGTGCACGCAAGGCCGTGGCCGACGAAGTGGCGCAGATCAAGCTCATGATGAGCCAGCCACGCCGCGTGAT
>DAMCRY010000416.1:0-3354 GCA_032115075.1 Massilia sp. | reverse complement strand
AACACGATGCCCAGCAGCCCGATCTGCAGATTGGCGTCGCCGCGCGCGGCCACCGGATCGCCACGCGCGCCGTGCTGCGCGATGCCCCCTGGCAGGTGGTGGTGTTCTCGCTCGGGATGTACCTGGTCGTCTACGGCCTGCGCAACGCGGGACTGACGGACCACCTGGCCGCGCTGCTGGACCGCTGCGCGGCGCATGGCGTATGGGGCGCGGCCCTCGGCACCGGCGTGATCACCGCCGTGCTGTCCTCGGTCATGAACAACATGCCCACCGTGCTGGTGGGCGCGCTCTCGATCGACGCCAGCAGCGCACAGGGCGCGGTGCGCGAGGCGATGATCTATGCCAACGTGATCGGCAGCGACCTGGGGCCGAAGATCACCCCGATCGGCAGCCTGGCGACGCTGCTGTGGCTGCACGTCCTGGCGAGCAAGGACGTGCGCATCTCGTGGGGGTATTATTTCCGTGTCGGCATCGTCCTGACCTTGCCGATTTTATTCCTGACCCTGGCGGCGCTGGCGCTGCGCCTGGGCTGAAGAAGAACGACCATGACCACCATTCCCGGACTTCCGAACATTCATGCCGAGCAGCTCGACATGCCCACCATGGACAAGCTGGCCCAACGCGGCGACATGGATCACCCGCCGCGCATCCTGCTGCTCTACGGCTCCCTGCGCGAGCGCTCCTTCAGCCGTTTTCTCACCTGGGAGGCGGCGCGCATCCTCGAACGCTTCGGCGCCGAAGTAAGAATCTTCGATCCGATGGACCTGCCAATGGTGGGCAGCGTGCCCGAGACGCACCCGAAGGTGGTCGAGCTGCGCGAGCTGTGCCTGTGGTCCGAGGGCCAGGTATGGTGCAGCCCCGAGCGCCACGGCGCGATCACGGCCGTGATGAAGAACCAGATCGACTGGATTCCGCTGGAGCAGGGCGCGCTGCGTCCGAGCCAGGGCCGCACGCTGGCCGTGATGCAGGTGTGCGGCGGCTCGCAGTCCTTCAACGTGGTCAACACCATGCGCCTGCTGGGGCGCTGGATGCGCATGTTCACCATTCCGAACCAGTCCTCGGTGCCGATGGCGTACAAGGAGTTCGATGAGGAGGGGCGGATGCGGCCTTCGGCCTATTACGACCGCGTGGTCGACGTGATGGAAGAGCTGTTCAAGTTCACGCTCCTGCTGCGCGGGCGTTCCGACTACCTGACCGACCGCTACAGCGAGCGCAGCGAGCGGGCGCTGCGCAGGATCGACGCGCAGATCGCCAGGCTATAGGAGTGCCGATGAAACCGGTACGTGTGCGACTGAGCAGGAAAAAGGGCTGGAGGCTGCCGCCGGATACCGTGTCGGTGGCGCGCCCCGGCCGCTGGGGCAATCCCTTTTCGGTGGCGCCGGAGCTGGCGCCGGGCACGCCGGTCGGCACGCGCTACACGGCCATGCCTTCGGTGGCGGAGGCGGTGGCCGCCTACCGGCGCTGGATCGAGGAGGATCCCGCCGGACGGCGCATCGCCGAGCAGGCGCGGATCGAACTGCGCGGCAGGAACCTGGCCTGCTGGTGCCCGCTCGACGGCCCCTGCCATGCCGAGGTGCTGCTCGAGATCGCCAATCGCTGAGCGCAGCCCAAGCGCTTACTGCACCGCCGTCACGCTGCCGATGCCCGACACCGATTTGTTCACCACGCGCGGTTTGCCGTAGTAGCTCAGGTTGCCCATGCCCTTGACGTTGGCGTTCAGCCTGTCGCTGGCATGGACCTTGACCGAACCGATGCCCTCGAAGCTGACGTTGGCGTCGCGCGCGCGCAGGTCCTTGGTGTCGACTTCGCCGACGCCCTCGGCGTGCAGGCGCAGCTTGCGCACCTCGCCGTTGATCGCCAGGCGGCCGGCGCCGCGGTAGTCGACGTCGAGCTGCTCGCCGCGCACGTTGTTCAGGTTGATCACGCCGGCGCCTTCGCCGCTGAATGTCTGCAGTTCCGGCAGCGTGACGACCACGCGGTCGCTCGACTCGAAGTTGTTGCGCTTGCTGTCCTTCATGCCCAGGCGCAGTTCGCCGCCCACGACCTCGCTGGTGACGCGGTCGATGAAGCGCGGGTCGCCCTGGACCCGCATCGAGAAGGATTTGCCGGCTTCGACGACCAGGCTGACCGGGCCCTGGACCACGATGCCCTTGAACGGCGTAACGTTGCGCACCTGCTCGTCGGCATGGGCGGACAGCGAAGCGAGGGACAGGACGGCGGCAAGGATCAGGCGTTGCATGGTGGTCTCCGGTGAGGTGGTATGGAGGCCATTGTAGGGAGGCAAGAAGTACCGTGGTGGCGTTTGCGACGAACTGCAAAAACACGGGGCTGGACGGTTCCGGGAAGCGCTTTTGCGTTTTGCGCGGGCGCTCAGGCGGAGGGACTGCTTGGCGTCAATACGGTGCTTGCGGGCATTTATAAATAAATCGCTGCCTGTTCGCGACAAATGCGTGCGCACGATTGCGCGGATGCCAATATTGTCGAAGAGATAAGGCTATAATTTTCCCGTCACTTTGCACACCACTATCATGCACATCTCTACCGTTACACTACCTGAAATGAAGCTCGCCGGACTGCCGCTCGCAGGTCCGTTTTCGGTTCTGGAAACGGACATGCCGGAGGTCTGGAAGACCTTCCTCGAACGCGAAAGCGAGCTGGGCGAAACCAATGGACTGCGCTACGGCGTCAGCCTGCAAGAAAAGGACGGGGTGCACGTCGAGTGCGTCGCCGCCGAAGTCGCCGACCTGAACAACCTGCCGCCGGGCATGATCGGGATCCGCATCCCGGAGCGCCGCTACGCGATGCTGACGCACCGCGGACCGATGGCGCGCGTCCAGGCCACCTACCTGACCGGCTATGCCGCCATCGAGCAGCTCGGCATGGTGCAGGACGAGGAGGGCTGGCGCCTGGAGCGCTACGACCGCCGCTACACGCCCACCCTGCACGACGGCGCGCGGCCGGACAATGCCTACGACATCCTGATCCCATTGCTGTAAGAACGATCCCACTGCGCGCGCTGCGCAGCGTGTAAATTGGTGCCGGTATATTTCCCGACCGCCGGCGCCGGTAGGGCGGCTCGCGCCGCCAGCATCCCTTCCCAGAGAGCACCTGCATTCTGCCCGCCGAATGTGACGGGCGTTTGACAGCGTGTTGCAAATTCTCCCTGCCGCCCGGTGTCAATATTCCTACTGGAAAGAAAAGCGCCGATAATGCCCGTTTCCCTGAAGCGAGACGGAGCAGGCAGTGCACGAGCAACCCCACCATTCCCCCCTTGATGCGCAACCCGACGACCCGGCGCGCCGCCGCGTGATGCAGGCTGCCGCCGCCGGCCTGTCGCTGGCCGTGCCCGGCCTT
>DAMCRY010000415.1:0-3364 GCA_032115075.1 Massilia sp. | reverse complement strand
CCGGCGATCGCGCGCGCCACCGCCAGGGCCTCGTCGAGCGTGCGGCAGCCGGCGCGCTTGCCTTCGATGCCCAGCTCGACCAGCACCGGCAAGGGACGCGCCAGGCCGCGCGCCGTCACCGCCTGCGACAGCCGCACCACGCCCTCGAGCGAATCGGCCAATACAAAACAATCGAAATCGGGATCCTCATGCAGCAGCGCCAGCACCGCCGCGATGTCGGCGCGCGCCACCAGCTGGTTCGCCAGCAGCACCCGGCGCACGTTGAAGCGGTGCGCGACCTGGACTTGCGTGGCGCTGGCCAGGGTGATGCCCCAGGCGCCGTTGGCCAGCTGGGCCGCGAACAGCTGCGGGCTCATCGTGGTCTTGCCGTGCGGAGACAAGGTGGCGCCGTGGCGTTCGCAGAAGGCGCGCATCCAGGCGAGGTTGTGCAGCAGGGCGGATGCCTTGAGTACCGCCACCGGGAAGGAGGTGTCGCCGCGCAGCACGTTCCAGCCCTGCAGGCCGACGGCGCCCTGGCGCAGGGGTTCGGTCAGGGGCAGGCCCTTGGTGCCGGGCTGCAGGAGCTGTTCGTCGAGGCTGGACAGGGCGAGTCCGTCGCGGGGCAGGGTGTGCATGGGGAGTCTTCTCGGTATCGTTATCGGTGTTGGTCGCGTGGTCGCGTGGTCGCATGATCACGACTATTCTAGCGAAGCGAGGCGGCGAAAAAAAAGCACCGCCGCAGCGGTGCTCTTCCTGCGCCACGGCGCAGCGGTCATTGCATGTGCTGGCCGCCGTTGATGGCGATGTTGGCGCCGGTCACGAACGCCGCCTCGTCCGACGACAGATAAGCGACCAGGCCGGCGACTTCTTCCGGCTTGCCCAGGCGGCCCATCGGGATTTGCGGGATGATCTTGGTTTCCAGCACTTCGCTCGGGATGTCCATCACCATCTTGGTGCCGATGTAGCCCGGCGAGATGGTGTTGACGGTCACGCCCTTGCGCGCCACCTCGTAGGCCAGGGCCTTGGTGAAGCCGTGCATGCCGGCCTTGGCCGCCGAGTAGTTGGTCTGGCCGAAAGCGCCCTTCTGGCCGTTCACGGACGAGATGTTGATGATCCGGCCCCAGCCGCGCTCGACCATGCCGTCGCAGACCGGCTTGGTCATGTTGAACACGGAATCCAGGTTGGTCTTCATGACCGCGTCCCAGTTCGGCTTGTCCATCTTCTTGAAGGTCATGTCGCGCGTGATGCCGGCGTTGTTGACCAGCACGTCGACCGGGCCGACTTCCTGCTCGACCTGGCGCACGCAGGCCTGGGCCGAGTCGTAGTCCGCCACGTCGCAGGGATAGGCCTTGAAGTCGTAGCCCTGTTCTTTCATCTGGCTCAGCCAGCTCTCCGCTTTCTTGTTCCCCGGCGAATACGTCGTGACGACCTTGTAACCCAAGGCGGCCAGCTTGATGCACACCGCTTCGCCCAGGCCGCCCATGCCGCCCGTTACCAATGCTACTCGTGCCATTGTCTTCTCCAGTTTTATATTGTCACTGCTTCCAAAAAGCCCGGCCGGGGCCGCGCCCCGGCAATGCCTCAGTCGCGTTCGACCGCCAGCGCCACGCCCATGCCGCCGCCGATGCACAGGCTGGCCAGCCCGCGCTTGGCGTCGCGGCGCACCATCTCGTGCAGCAGGCTCACCAGCACGCGGCAGCCGGAGGCGCCGATCGGGTGGCCGAGCGCGATCGCGCCGCCGTTCACGTTGATCTTGGCCGTATCCCAGCCCATTTCCTTGTTGACCGCGATGGCCTGGGCGGCGAAGGCCTCGTTGATTTCCATGAGGTCGACGTCTTCGTGGGTCCAGCCGGCCTTCTGCAGGCACAGGCGGGTGGCCGAGACCGGGCCCATGCCCATGATCGACGGGTCCAGGCCGGCCGAGGAATAGGCCTTGATGCGCGCGAGCGGGGTCAGGCCGAGTTCCTTGGCCTTCGAGGCGCTCATCATGATCACGGCGGCGGCGCCGTCGTTGATGCCGGAGGCGTTGCCGGCGGTGACGGTGCCTTCCTTGTTGAACGCCGGGCGCAGGCTGGACAGGGCTTCCAGGGTCGAGCCGTGTTTCGGGTATTCGTCGGTGTCGAACACGATGGCGCCCTTCCTGGACGGGATTTCGATCGGGATGATCTCGTCCTTGAACTTGCCCTCTTTCTGGGCCGCCTCGGCCTTGAGCTGCGACTGCAGCGCGAATTCGTCCTGCTCGGCGCGCGAGACCTCGTACTTGCGCGCGACGTTCTCGGCGGTCACGCCCATGTGGTACTGGTTGTAGACGTCCCACAGGCCGTCGACGATCATGGTGTCGACCAGCTTGGCGTCACCCATGCGGAAACCGTCGCGCGAGCCGTTCAGCACGTGTGGCGAGGCGCTCATGTTTTCCTGGCCGCCGGCGATGACGATCTCGGCGTCGCCGCACTTGATGGCCTGGGCCGCCAGGTGGGTGGCCTTGAGGCCGCTGCCGCAGACCATGTTGATGGTCTGCGCCGGCACCATGTCGGGCAACCCGCCCTTGATGACGGCCTGGCGTGCCGGGTTCTGGCCGGCGCCGGCGGTGAGCACCTGCCCCATGATGACTTCGCTGACCGCGGCGGGGTCGATGCCGGTCTTTTCCAGCAGGTGGCGGATCACGTGCGCGCCGAGTTCGGCGGCAGGGATTTTGGCCAGGGTGCCGCCGAACTTGCCGACCGCGGTGCGGCCGGCGGCGACGATGACGACGTCTTCCATATCAGATCTCCCTAGTTCCGGCTTGGCCGGGGATTGTTGAGACGGCAAGGCCGTAAAGCCATGCATCTTAAGGTCCGCACGATACCTGCGTTTGTGCAAAATCAATCTTATCAGCTTATCCACCGAATACAACCGGGCTGCACACGGCTCGAAAGCGACTTGTTGCATAATTTTTGAACAGGCAAAGCAACACTTATTTCTACTAGGAATGATGCGTGCGCGGCTGTCCTTTCGGTCAAATTTCACAGTAGAATGCACGAGCGCAACGCCAACCATTCCCGTTCTATGCCGAAAACCTCGACCTTGCTGCCCATAGAAATCAAGATCTCCACGGTCGTCGCCATTTCGACGATCCTGCATTCTGCCGACCAGGCCGCGATCGACGCGGCGCTGCTCCAGATGACCGGCGGGGTGTCCGATTTCTTCGAGGACGAGTTCGCGGTGATCGATGTCGCCGCCATTGCCCATGAGGCGGCGGCGATCGACTGGCCGGCCCTGGTGGCGCTGCTGAAGAAATACCGGCTGAACGCGGTCGCCGTGCGCGGCGCCGGCCCGGAGCTGGCGGAGGCGATCCGCGCCCATGGCCTGTCGCTGGACGACGGCTCGAGCGGCGTGCGCGCGCCGG
>DAMCRY010000414.1:0-3389 GCA_032115075.1 Massilia sp. | reverse complement strand
CATCAACGCGCTGCGCCGCGACGCCGTCGCCGCCCACGAAGCGGCGCGCCTGGCCGCCTGGGACCGTCCGCAGCGCAAGGCCCCGGCCGAGCCGCCGGCGATCTACCCGGAGCAGCAGCTCAGCTACCTGGCCAACGTGTACAACGAAAAGGCGCGTGCCTTCTACCACAAGCACGGCGTGCAGCTGATCGACGCGGCCTACGAATCGCACGAGGAGCCGGGCGAGGTGTCGCTGATGATCACCAAGCACTGCCTGCGCTTCTCCTTCAACCTGTGCCCGAAGCAGGCCAAGGGCGTGCAGGGCGTGCAGGGCCAGGTCCGCGCCGAGCCGATGACCCTGGTCAGCGGCAACGAGCGCTACACGCTGCGCTTCGACTGCAAGCCCTGCGAGATGCACGTGGTGGGTGCGATGAAGGACAACATCCTGAAGTCGCCGCCGCCCTCGGCAGTGCCCTACATCCCGCTGACCTTCCACCGCCAGCGTCCGCGTACCTGATCGGACGCTTCGTTCCCGCCCCGAGCGCCGCCCGGCATCCTGACACCAGGCGCGGCCGGCGGATCGGCGGCGGTGTTCCACTCAGCGGCGGTAACAGAGCCGCGGCGTCAGCAGGAGCGGCTGGGTGACGCCGTTCGGCAGGACGGTCGAGGCGAGAATCTGCCCCTTCTCGTTGACGTCCTGCGCATCGTTGATCACGACGCCCCGGCTTTCGTCGTCGAGCAGCGAATCGAGCCGGTAGAAGGCCGTGCCATACCAGGTCACCGCACGGCGGGTGGCGGCGGGGCCGGCGATCTGGTATCCGACGACCTGGTCGTGTTCGTTGATCGCCTGGGCACTCGCTGCGATGCGGCCCGGAACCGGCAAGACCCGCGCACGCCCGCGGTACCATAGCACAGGCAGCAAGGTGCTTCCATCGGCAGGCGTTGCCCTGCCGACGATCTTCCCTTTATTGTTGATGTCGAATGCCCGGCTGTCGGGGCCGCCCAGGGACCCCAGCTCGACGACGCGGCCGTCCGGCGTCCACAGCACGGCGCGCTGGTGGAACACGCCGCCAGAATAATCGCTGCTGCCGACCACGTAGCCGGCGTCGTTGATCGCG
The DNA here is from genome assembly GCA_032115075.1 of Massilia sp. Taxonomy (GTDB): domain Bacteria; phylum Pseudomonadota; class Gammaproteobacteria; order Burkholderiales; family Burkholderiaceae_D; genus Telluria. The sequence goes on along the minus strand of DAMCRY010000414.1, from coordinate 2,292 downwards.
CGCGCGAATGCGCTCGAGAACAGCGACGGCAGGAAGGCCGGAACGCCGCGGCGCCAGACGACGGGGCGGTCGTCGTCGGTCGCCAGCGTGTGGTGGTTGCCGACGATCGTACCGTGCCGGTTGATCGCGACCGCCACGGTGAACGGCTCGGTGTTGGCGGGGTCGGGACTGCGCAATATCCACCGCGCCCCCTTGTACCACAGCGCGGCCGCGAATCCTCTCATCGGTCCGGGAACGCCCACCATGCCGACGATCGCACCGTTCTCGCCAATGCCATGGGCCTCGCCGCCCTCGCCCTCCGGCGCGCCGAGATCGTAGGGCGTCGTGCCCGCCCACAGCGTCGGTATGACATCCTCGGGGTTGGCCCGGTAGCCGACCACCAGGCCGGCGTTGTTCAGGGCCGGGGCCGCCACCTCCGTGGCGTCGCCGATGGGGAGCTTGCGCACGTGGTAGAGCACTCCGTGCTGGCGCCGGCCATGGCAGGACACGGGCAGCGAACCGATGCGGTCCATCTCGGCGCGCTGGAGCTCGCGCTCCACGGCGGCGTTGAAGGCCGCGGGAGGCGACACGCCCTGGGCGCGGTCTCCGTCCAGCCACGCGAACTCGGGCGCAGGCGATGACTGCTGCAGTGACTGCTGGAATGCGGCGGCGCTTCCGATGCACGACAGGAAACCGGCGGCGAGCGCGCACCGGGCCGGGAAAGATGTTGTGTTCGACATGGTCGGCCTCACGGGGAATGTGGCGGATGGGCCTCGACTGGCAAGGCATGACCGATTCTAGCCAGGTCGCCGGCGACCCGCGGCGGTCTCGGCACATCGTTTATGCCGGATCAAGCCTACCCACGTTTCTTTCGAATTAGAAATGCGCGCGCGCAAGAAAAAACGCCGCCCGGTTGCCTGGGGCGGCGTTGCGCGTGAGGCGTGGCGTCGGTTCAGTCGACCGTGGCGCCGCTCTGCTTCACGACTTTCGACCAGCGCGCATGCTCGGCCGCCACGAACTTGCCGAAGTTCTCCGGCGTGTCGCCGACGTAGTCGGAGCCGGTATCGGACAGCACCTTCTGGAATTCCGCCCCCTTCATGACCTTCTGCGCCGCGGCGTTCATCTTGTCGATGATGGCCTTCGGCGTCTTGGCCGGCGCGAAGAAGCCGTACCAGGCGTAGGACTCGATCTGCGGCAGGCCGGCTTCGGCGAAGGTCGGCACGTCAGGCAGCAGCGGCGAGCGCTTGGCGCTGGAAATGGCGATCGCCTTGACCTTGCCGCTCTTGATGTGCGGCATGATCGCGATGGTGCTGTCGAACATCACCGGGATGTGGCCGCCCAGCAGGTCGGAGATCGCCGGCGCCGAGCCCTTGTAGGGCACGTGGGTCATCTCGAGCTTGGTCACGCTGGCGAACAGCTCGCTGGTCAGGTGCTGCGGCGTGCCGTTGCCCGAGGAACCGTAGGAGAACTGGCCCTTCTTCGACTGGATGTAGGCCATCAGTTCCTTCAGGGTGGAGGCCGGCACGGAAGGATGCGCGACCAGCACCAGCGGCACGCGCAGCAGGTTGGTCACCGGCGCGAGGTCCTTGAGCGGGTCGAAGTTCATGTTCTTGTACAGGCTCGGGTTGATCACGATCGGTGCGCTCGAAGTGACCAGGACGGTATTGCCGTCCGGCTTGGCGCGGGTCACAGCCGCCGTGCCGATGTTGCCGCCGCCGCCGGCGCGGTTGTCGATGACGAAGGGCTGGCCCAGCGACTGGGTCAGGCCCTTGGCCAGCGGGCGCGCCGCGATGTCGGACGGACCGCCCGGCGGCCAGGGCACCACCATCGTGACCGTCGAGGTCGGCCAGTTTTGCGCCATGGCGCTGAACGATAACACCGACGCCGCGACGGCGAAGCCCAGGTTCTTGACGGTGCCGAAGAGTAAACGCATAGTCCCCATCCTTCTGTTAATGAATTGGCATGAGCAGACAGTGTAGCGTATTCGCAGCCGGCGAACACGTGGTGTATGCATCCAGCACATGGATCTTTCGATAGCCGATCGGGGCCGGAAAGGCGCCCCTCAGGTGCGAAAACGCGGTTTTCGCGACAAGTGCGGCGATTTTCCGGGAGGAATGTAGATTTATTAACGGAAATAGCCTATCCTGTAGGACATATCCTACTCCGCCCACATCGCTCCATGGACCGCAGCTATCCCTACACCCGCCGCCTTGCCCGGCGCATACAGCTTCAACGGCGTGTCGTCGCCGTTGCTGCCGTGGGCGCGGCCGGCTGCGCGATCCTGTACGCGGCGACCGCAACCGCCCCGGCGCC
>DAMCRY010000413.1:0-3412 GCA_032115075.1 Massilia sp. | reverse complement strand
GCATGCTGGGCGGGCGCCGCCAGGACGAGCCGGCCGCCGCCGCACCGGAGCTGGAACTGCCGGCCCTGCAGGCGACGGGCGGCGAACCGTTTTCACCCATCAAGGAGTAGTTTTGAGTAACAAGAAGTGGTCCATCCATCCCGCCATCGCGACCGGGATCGCCGTCAATGTGTTCGTCCTGGGCCTGGCCGTGTACTGGTCGGGCAATCCCCATGAGCTGTCGCGCCTGCTGGTCGAGGACGGCATCGTCGAGTGGTCGCAGTTCCTCTGCTTCGCCGTGATCTCGGCGCTGCTCGGCTACACCTTCGCCCAGCGCATCGAGGCGGGCGGCGCCGGCAAGCTCGAACTGCTGGCGCTCGGCGGCCTGAGCCTGCTGTGCGCGCTGGCGGCGCTGGAAGAGATCAGCTGGTTCCAGCGCATCCTGAACGTCCAGTCCTCGGAGTTCTTCCTGCAGAATAACCGCCAGGGCGAGACCAACCTGCACAACCTGGCGGTCGGTTCGGGCAGCCTGCACAAGAACGTGCTGCTCAAGCTGATCTTCATCGCCGGCATCACCCACAACCTGATCCTGCCACTGGTGGCGCGCGCCAGGCCGGGCGTCCAGCGCTGGGTCGAATCGCTCGGCCTCTACCTGCCGCCGCTGGCCGCCTCGATCCCCTACCTGGTGCTGGTCGCGCTGTCGCACCTCTTGATCGACCATCCGCGCAAGGGCGAGCTGGGCGAGCTGTTCGGCGCGATGCACTACCTGGCGACCGTCTACGCCGCCTACTTCGTGGGCGTGAACTACGGCCGCAAGCCGATCTTCGACCGCGAACCAGAAGCCGGACGACTGACCACCCTGTTCTGCCTGTTCCTGGTCTTCATGCTGTTCATGGGCTGGCTGCTCAGCGCCGGCGCGGGCGCCGACCTGTCGGGCGTCATGGCGGCCGACTGAACAGCGCCTGACCGGCCGTTGGGGATAGCGCCGGCAGATGGCGAGCCGGCGAGCGAAAGAAGCGCCTGGTGGATGTCTGCTCGGCGCTCATGCCGGATGCGCAAGCTGCGCAAGCGCTGTACCCATCCCTGGGACGGCTGGGTAAGCAAATGGCATCAGCGGAGCCTTTCACGAACCCCCATGCCGTACGCGCCGCGATGGCTCATCGGCGCAGCCAGGCGCGATGCGGTGTTGAAACGTACACTCGCTCGGCACGCATCTTACCTGGATGTTTGCTGGCGCGGCCGGAAAGCCCATTCACTGCCGGGATGGCTTCTACCGGTGGGATAAGAACACTCGATTCAAAAACTCGAGTCGTCTCCGCGGGCTCGAGGTCCTGCTTACCAGCGGTAACCACGTTGGCCCGCGAAACAAATGGTGTTTGCAGCGGAGCCTGCCGCGATCAGCCGAGTCTCGGTCCGGCTAGGTCTGTCGAGAGAAGCGCTCTAACCATAGCATCCGTCCCTCTTGGTACATGGCCGCCATACTAGCCGCCAAATTACGGCTGTGCACATTCGCTATCGGCCCGATGTCGGACGTAAGCTTGCAACGTCCGACGACGGAATGGACACTGTCGTTCCGAACGGCATGACAAATAGCGGTGTCCTGACAACAAACACGGTCATCTCCGCCAAAATCGGTTGACGAGGTGAACGAGCGTAGATGTCAGCGTTCTTCTTTCACCATTGTCGGTGCTGTCAGGTACCCATGGTCCCGTAATCTTACAATTCCAAGGGAGAAACAAGTAACCAGCGGAAGCATCTTGTAATGCGCCCTGAACCTCCATAAGCGTATTGATTTCGGCGAGTGCTTCGTCCAGATCAGGGATGTCGATCTCGAATCGAGCATCACATCGGCTGAGCGCCTGTTCGTATTCGGTCCCACGGCCAATTTCTTGCGCCTCTTTTAGTACGTGCGGCTGCCGCGCAAGCGTGATGCGGAAGTCTTGCGCACCAGGCCCGGCTACCAACAATGAATCCTCATCAGGACGAACGTCAAACTTGTACCGCCTGAGTTCTTGCTCAGCTCGTTGCAGCGAGGATGAACCGTCACGAAAGAAAACGAGGCTCGTGCTGTTCAATCAAATACTCCTAAATGTTGTCGACCTCCCGTGCCGTTGGCCTCCCTGGCCTGGACGGACCATTCGCTCCTGGCCCAAGCCGGCCGTTGCGCTCAGCATATCAGGTCGCCAGCGCGGAAAAATCGCGGACTGTCACGGGGGGGAATCGCCCCGGAGCATTCGCAATTGCGTCACCACCATTTGCCGAACTGGTCGAACGCTGCATACAGCGCTCGCATTGACCCTGCATCGATCGTCAGGCGAATTGCTATGCAGTCGCAATCTTTTGACTGCCTTTGCGAAGGAGGATTGATAGTTGAATACTCCTGAGACGACTGCCGCTCGAAGTGAAGGACCTCGTACTCGCTCATGTCAAGCAGTCGAGCGTTGCAGCCGTCACGGAGTTCAGTTTCAAATCGAACAAGGGCGTCATATTCAAACCAAAGATGCGCGGCAGTCCATTTGAGACTCTGGCTTCGACCTGAATACTCGACCTCAAGCCGGGCCTGGACACCTAGATCCATCGGATCTGCAAACTCAAGCTGGAACTTGAACGGCCCTTCAACGAAAGCTACGTCCAACCATCTGAATCCTTTCTTGGCTGTGGCCACATCGGACTTTCGAATCGTCCGCTTTTGGCCCAATTTCACACTTTCGAAACGGCTCAGTGGACGCCACAGTTTTTCTGGCAACAAACAGGGTCGCGCCCACCGGGCTGCTACACTTTCGTTTCCTCCCCACATGGACCGCGCGATGCACGACGCCCTCTTTCCCGGCTTCCGGCCACTGACCATCGACTCGCCAGAAGGCGCCACCATCGCCGGCGTGCTGGGCGGCGCCGGCCCGCCGCTCCTGCTGCTGCACGGCCATCCGCAGACCCATGCGATCTGGCACAAGGTGGCGCCGGTGCTGGCGCGCCACTTCACCGTGGTCAACTGCGACTTGCGCGGCTACGGCGACTCCTCGAAGCCGGACGCCGTGCCGGACCATGCGAACTACAGCAAGCGGACCATGGCGGCCGACATGCTGGCGGTGATGCGCAACCTCGGCTTCGAGCGCTTCCGGGTGATGGCGCACGACCGCGGCGCGCGCGTCGCGCACCGGCTGCTGGCCGACCATCCGCAGGCGGTCGAGCGCGCCGTCCTGCTCGACATCGCCCCGACCCTGGCCATGTACGAGCAGGCCGGCGACGCCTTCGCGCGCGCCTACTGGCACTGGTTCTTCCTGATCCAGCCGGCGCCGCTGCCGGAACGGCTGATCGAGGCCGATCCCCATGCCTACGTGCGCGACGTGATGGGACGGCGCAGCGCCGGGCTGGCGCCCTTCGACCCGCGCGCGCTGGCCGAGTACGTGCGCTGCCTGGCGCTGCCGGGGACGGC
>DAMCRY010000412.1:0-3414 GCA_032115075.1 Massilia sp. | reverse complement strand
CCTGGGCCGCGGCCGCCGAGGTCGCGCGCCTGGCCGACGCGGCGCGCGCGGGCAAGGCCACCCGCGAGGAGCTGACCGGCTCCACCATCACCATCACCAGCCTGGGCCCGCTGGGCGGCATCGTCACCACCCCGGTGCTGAACCGTCCGGAAGTGGCGATCATCGGTCCCAACCGCATCGTCGACCGTCCGGTGATCCGGGATGGCGCCATGGTGGCGCGCAAGATGATGAACCTCTCGTCTTCCTTCGACCACCGCGTCATCGACGGCCAGGTGGCGGCGAAGTTCATCCAGACCATCCGCGGCTATCTCGAAACCCCGGCGACCATCTTCGTGGAGTAAAGCTGAATGGAGACCATCAATACTACCCTCCTGGTCATCGGCGGCGGCCCCGGCGGCTACGTGGCCGGCATCCGCGCCGGCCAGTTGAACGTGCCGACCGTGCTGGTCGAAGGCGCCGCGCCGGGCGGCACCTGCCTGAACATCGGCTGCATCCCTTCCAAGGCGCTGATCCACGCGGCCGAGGAATTCTGCAAGGCGCGCAGCTACGCGGCCGAGACGTCGCCGCTGGGCATCACCAGCAGCGCGCCGCGCATCGACCTGGACAAGACCGTGGCCTGGAAGGACGGCATCGTCAGGAAGCTGACCGGCGGCGTCGGCGCGCTGCTGAAGAAGAACGGCGTCAAGCTCGTCAACGGCTGGGCCACCATCCTCGACGGCAAGACAGTCGAAGTGCGGCCGGAAGGGTCGAGCGAGGCCACGGTCCGCATCCGCTGCGAGCACATGCTGCTGGCCAGCGGTTCGGAAGCGGTGGAACTGCCCTTCATGCCTTTCGGCGGTTCGGTGATTTCCTCGACCGAGGCGCTGTCGCCCGGCGAGATCCCGCAGCGCCTGGTGGTGGTCGGCGCCGGCTACATCGGCCTGGAGCTGGGCACCGCCTACCGCAAGCTGGGCAGCCAGGTCACGGTGGTGGAGGCGGCGGACCGCATCCTGCCGGCGTATGACGCCGACCTGGTGAAACCGGTCGCCGCGGCGCTGGGGCGCCTGGGCGTGGAACTGCGCCTGGCCACCTCGGTGCAGGGCATCGACGAGGAAGGCCGCGTGCGCGTGCGCGACGCGTCCGGGGTGGAAGCCCTGCTGGAAGCGGACCGCGTGCTGGTGGCGGTCGGCCGCAAGCCGCGCACCACCGGCTGGGGCCTGGAAAACCTGATGCTCGACATGAATGGCCGCGCCGTGAAGGTCGACGACCAGTGCCGGACCTCGATGCGCAACGTCTGGGCCATCGGCGACCTCACCGGCGAGCCGATGCTGGCGCACCGCGCGATGGCACAGGGCGAGATGGTGGCCGAGATCGTCTCCGGCAAGCGCCGCCACTTCGCCCCGGCAGCGATTCCGGCGGTGTGCTTCACCGACCCGGAAATCGTGGTGGTCGGCATGTCGCCGTCTGACGCGGACAAGGCCGGCGTCGAGATCGTCACCGCCAGCTTCCCCTTCAGCGCCAACGGCCGCGCCATGACCATCGAGAGCACCGACGGCTTCGTGCGCGTGGTGGCAAGGAAAAGCGACCACCGCATCATCGGCTGGCAGGCCGTCGGCGGGGCCGTGTCGGAGCTGGCGGCCGGCTTCACGCAGTCGATCGAACTCGGCGCCCAGCTGGAAGACATCGGCGGAACCATCCACGCTCACCCGACCCTGGGCGAAGCCGTGCAGGAAGCCTCCCTGCGCGCACTGGGCCACGCGCTGCATATCTAGTCGCGCCGCCCTTTCCCGCACGCTGCCGCCCAACCGGGCGGCAGTTTTCATTTGGAGTATGCATCTCTATGGCCCGGCCGATTCACGAGCAAAGAAACCATGCATACTTTGTTACATCTCCAAACAATATTTGCAGTTTTGTACCTAGTGCAAAATCTGTCCCAGATGCAATAATGCTTTCGCTGCTCGGGAATCCACCCCAGCACTCCAGAAGAAAGGCAATAAAAATGTTCAAGAAAATCGCAAGCGCCACCGTCCTCCTCATCGCCGCCTCGAGCGCATCCGCGGGCGAACCGAATACCTTCTACGCCGGCGCGGACGTCGGCAAGACCCGCGTGAGCGGTGGCTGGAGCGGCAACGAGACCAGCTACGGCGCCTTCGCCGGCTACAACCTGAACCAGAACTTCGCGGTCGAAGCCGGCTACCGCCGCCTGGGCGAGCACAAGGGCTACAACTTCAAGGATCGCCTCGACCAGACCACCCTGTCCGCGATCGCCAGCATGCCGGTCGGCGAAAGCTTCAGCGTGTTCGGCCGCCTCGGTGTGAGCCATCTCGACGGCAAGGTCAGCTTCCCGGGCGGCAGCGTCAGCGACTCGACCAACAAGGCCCTGGCCGGCGTCGGCGTCAGCTACGCTTTCGCTCCGAACCTCTCGGGCCGTGTCGAGTTCCAGAAGGCCGGCAGCGCGGTCCGCAACCTGAGCGCGGGCGTGGCTTACCAGTTCTGAGAGGCGATATTCGGCGCACTCCCCGCCTGGCCGGAGATGCGCCGCCCTCCTGACACGAACGCCGAATGATATTGCAGCGCGCACGATTGAAGCCGAACGAGCGGAATCGGCGCGCGGCGTGCAATAATCGCGCCCCCCGCGAATGAACGCGGGCAAAACAGAAAAGAAAAGGCATCACCATGATCAAGCACATCGCAGCCGCCGCGGCGCTGCTCATCGCTGGCTCGGCATACGCCGCGCAACCGGGCACCTTCTATGTCGGCGCCGACGTCGGCAAGACCAAGGTCGACGACATCTCGGGCCGCGCCACCAGCGCCGGCGCCTTCGTCGGCTACAACTTCCACCAGAACGTCGCCATCGAAGCCGGCTACCGCCGCCTCGGCGACTACGACTTCCACGCCGCCGGCGTGAGCGGCGACGTCGACCTCGACCAGGCTTCGCTGTCCCTGGTCGGCACCCTGCCGCTGAGCAACGGCTTCAGCCTGCTGGGCCGCCTGGGCTACAACCGCCTGGAGGCGGACGCCAAGGTGCGCGGCTTCGGCGGCGCCAAGGAACACGATTCGGGCGCCCTGATCGGCGTCGGCGTCGGCTACGCCTTCACCCCGGCCGTGTCGGCCCGCCTGGAGCTGCAGCGCCCGGGCAGCGACGCGACCAACCTGAGCGTGGGTGTGTCGTACCAGTTCTGAGCCTGTCGGCCCGCAACGGGAAAGCCCGGCTCGCACCGGGCTTTTTTGCGTTTACGCCGGGCGCGCCTTGATGCGCGCCACCTGGCCGCGCGGCCGGGTGGCCAGCACGGTGCCCAGCTTCAGCGCCGAATCGACCACGGCCTCGATGTCCGGCCGGTAATCGTCCCCGATCCAGCGCAGCGCGATGTGGATCACGCCGCCGACCACGCCGGCCTGCAGCAGCTCGTCCCCGGCCGCGCCGGGCGGCGCGAC
>DAMCRY010000411.1:0-3414 GCA_032115075.1 Massilia sp. | reverse complement strand
GCGGCCGGCACGGCGCGGATGCCGCTGCGGATGTCCTCGGCCATGTGCACGCCGCTGTACAGCGACAGCGCGATGACGGCGCACACGGCTTCCGGGTTGTGCGCGTACAGGAACTCGCGCGCGGCGTCCGGCAGCAGCTCGGGGAAGGCGAAGTACCAGAACAGCAGGTGCGCCAGCAGCGGCACGTTGCGGATGCCTTCGACGACGGTGGCGCCGAGGGCGCGCAGCGGCGCGGCCGTCGAGGTGCGCATCAGCGCCAGCAGGGCGCCGAGCGGCAGCGCGACGACGAAGCTGGCGGCGGTGAGCTGGAGGGAAAGGACGAGACCCTGCACCAGCCAGTCATGGTACTGGCCGGATTGCAGGATGGCGGGATCGAAGAACTGCAAAACGCTACCTTGCTCGAATCGGACCCTGGATCAGATCTTGTCGGTGCTGATCTTGAAGCTGCGCTTGGCGATGTTGGCGCGGGTGCCCGGGCCGTACCACTTGTTGAACAGCTGCTCGGCGGCGCCGCTGGCTTCCAGCTCGCGCAGGGTCTGGTCGACCACGGCCTTCAGGCCCTTCTCGCCCTTGCGCAGGCCGAGCGCGATCGATTCGTTGCCGATCGAGGTCGGCAGGATGGTGAAGCCCTTGGCGGCCGGGCCCAGCTTGCCGTAGTCGGCCAGCAGCGAGGACTCGTCGTTGACGTAGGCCACGCCCTTGCCCTGGCGCAGGGCCTGGAAGGCCTGCTGGGTGTTCTCGAAGGTCACCACCTCGGCGGTCGGGACCGCCGCGCGGATATTGGTTTCCTGGGTGCCGCCGCGCACGGTGACGACCTTCTTGCCGGCCAGCTGGGGCAGCGCGGTGATGCCGCTGCCGGCGCGCACCATGACCTTGGAACCGGTGACGAAGTGGGTCAGCGCGAAGTCGACCTGCGATTCGCGTTCCTTGTTGTGGGTGAGCGTGGCCGCCAGTGCGTCGACGTGGCCCTGCTGCAGCTCGGGGATGCGGCTCGAGACCGACATCTGCTTGAATACCGGCTTCACGCCGATCTTCTTCGCGACGGCGGTGGCGATGTCGATCTCGTAGCCGACCAGCTGGCGGGTCTTCGGATCGATGAAGCTGTTCGGCTCGTCGGTGCCGAGCACGCCGAAGACGATCGTGCCCTTCTTCCTGATGTCGGCAAGCTGGTCGGCCTGCGCGGCGCCGGCGACCAGGGTGGCGGACAGGGCAAGCGCGCCGAGGACGAGGCGTTGGGCGAATGAGCGGCGGGTGGACATGTTCTTCTCCAGACTACAAAAATTCAATCGGAGGAGTATAAGGCATGATCTTGCATGGCCGAACGAACAATTAGCCATAAGAAAATGCGCTCTCGACTATAAGCGCCGAGAAATGTTCAGCCCGCTTCAACCCTGTGCCCTTCCCCTGCCCATGCTAAAGTAGCAAGCAGTCACCATCCCACGCGGAGAGAAGATGCTGGTCGTCACCTACAACGTCAATGGAATCGGCGCCCGCCTCGGCGCCCTGCTCGAGTACCTCGAAGAACGCAAGCCCGACGTGGTCTGCCTGCAGGAGTTGAAGGCGCCGCAGGAAAAATTCCCGGAAGCCGCGCTCCGCGATGCCGGCTACCACGCGATCTGGCACGGCCAGAAAAGCTGGAACGGGGTCGCCATCCTCACCCGCGACGGCCCGGCCCAGGAACTGCAGCGCGGCCTGCCGGGCGATCCGTCGGACGAGCAGAGCCGCTACATCGAGGCGGTCTACCAGGGGCTGGTCGTGTGCGGCCTCTACCTGCCGAACGGGAACCCGGCGCCGGGGCCGAAGTTCGACTACAAGCTGGCCTGGATGGAGCGCCTGATCGCGCGCGGCGCCGAGCTGCTCGAAGCCAAGGCCCCGGTCGTCATGTGCGGCGACTTCAACGTGATCCCGACCGATCTCGACGTCTACAAGCCCGAGCGCTGGCTCGACGACGCCCTGTTCCGCCCCGAGAGCCGCGCCGCCTTCGAGCGCCTGATGTCGCAGGGCTGGCTAGATGCGCTGCGCACCATGTACCCGGACCAGGTGGTCTACACCTTCTGGGACTATTTCCGCAACGCCTTCGGGCGCGACGCCGGCATCCGCATCGACCACCTGCTGCTCAGCCCGGCCCTGGCCCCGGCCCTGCGCGGTGCCGGCGTCGACAAGTTCCAGCGCGCCAAGGAAAAGCCGAGCGACCACGCGCCGACCTGGGTCGAGCTCGACATGGATGCGGCGGTGCAGCCGAAGACAAATAGCTGAGCCGCCCGCATCGGGCGCCGGATTTTTCGCCGTCCATGGGCAGCCATACGCTGCGGTCCAAGACAGGCGTGCGTGTGCCGGCTCAGGCCTTGCGCAGTGTGCGGCGTGCCGACAGCAGACCGGCCACGCCCAGGCCGAACAGCGCGAGCGAAGTCGGTTCCGGCACATCGTGCGCGGCTTGGTCGAGCGCGATATCGTCGATGAGGAATATGGCCGCTAAGTCGATGCGCAGCGCATCGATGTCGGTGAAGGTCGCGGTGACTTCGGTCCAGGCGCCGGATCGCGATATCAGGTCTACCGCGCCGACCACTGCGCCATTGCGGTAGCCGACGATCGAGCCCTGCGCATCGCCTTGGTGGTACCAGTTCTTGATCCACAGCCCGTGGAACGTAAAGGCGGCGCCGTCCGCACGCGTGATTTCGCCATAGCCGCCATAGTTATTGAGGGCCGCATAGCTGCCGCCATGGGCTGGACCGTTGACTTCCCACGGTCCATTTGCGCCGACATCGATATTGTCCATCGTCGCGTTGAAGAGAAAACCGTCGATCGCGTAGTCGAGGTCGTTGTAGTCGGCTCGTGAGCCGGTCGACTCGAAATCGATGACGGTAGCGAAGGCGGGCGCGCTGAAGGCAGCGGACGCGGCGAGGGCAAGCAAGGTTTTTTTCATATTATGCTCCTGTTTTATTTGAAGTATTCCGTATAGCAACAAATGTGCCAGTTTGAAATACCTCACGTTTACAAAGAGTTACAAGAGCGAAAATACTTTACTGTAAGAAATTTCGACACTGCAATTCCTTGCGCTACCATACTGGTTTTCCCCGACCCGCCAGCACCATGCTCACGCCCGAACAGTTCCTTGGATTCCTGACCGCCGCCATCCTGATCACCCTCTCCCCCGGCCCCGACAACATGATGGTGCTGGGCGTCGGCATCGCCAAGGGACGGGCGCGCGGGATCGCTTTCGGGCTCGGCTGCGCGCTGGGCTGCCTGACCCATACGCTGCTGGCCGTGATCGGCGTCAGCGCCCTGATCGCGGCCTCGCCGGCGGCGTTCACGGCGCTGAAGGTCGTGGGCGGCCTCTACCTGATCTGGATGGGCGTCCAGGCCCTGCGCAGCCGCGGCGGCGCGCGGGTCGCCGCGGGCGTGCCGGACGAATCG
>DAMCRY010000410.1:0-3416 GCA_032115075.1 Massilia sp. | reverse complement strand
CTACCAGACCTGCGGGTGCTACGCTGGTCGAGCCTGATTTGCGCAACAAAGCCCTTTGGAAGCGTCAGCCGCTCCATTATCGCCTTGTGCGCAGACTGACAATTGTACGAGATTGCCGCAAGGAAAGATATGCACTGAGATCCAGATTCCGGCTGCCGCTCATCGAGGGGAACAAGGTTACAACAGTCCACGATGGGTGTCTGGTCATGGCGGACCTGGAACGCGGCTTCGCGCCGGTCGCGCTCCTCGCCCAGAAATCCCGCAGCGGCGAGGGAGGCCTGGGCACCGGGCGATGCACCTGTCACGGAGTTGGCGGTGACGATAGACCCGTCGCGCCCAGTGACCTCGACGTCTGGTTCAGGAGACGAAAGCGGAGGCGCCCGATCAATGCAACACGCCAGTACAGCAAGCGTAACAGCACCGAACCATCAGTCCCCCTTCGCAATCCCCTCCCGCCTCGGATCCGCCCCGCCATACCACAGCGGCACCCCATGCACCTCGATACGCTGGATCCCGTGCAGCCCCGAGGTCTGCTCGCCCAGCCGCACCTTGTGCCCGCGCGCGTTCAGCGCCTCGATCGTGGTGGACGGGAAGCGTCCCACCTCGAGCTCGGTCGGTCCGTTGCGGCTGCCGAAGTTCGGCAGCGAGATCGCTTCCTGCACGTTCAGGCCCCAGTCGAGCGTGCCGACCAGCACCTTGGCCACGTAGTTGATGATGGCCGGGCCGCCCGGCGAGCCGACGGTGAGCACCAGCCTGCCGGTCTGGCGGTCGAACACGACGGTCGGGGACATCGCGCTGCGCGGGCGCTTGCCGGCCTCGACGCGGTTGGCGACCGGGCCGTTCTCGTCGCGCGAGGAGAACGAGAAGTCGGTCAGCTGGTTGTTGAGGATGAAGCCGTCCACGAACTGGCGCGAGCCAAAGGCGTCCTCGATGGTCGTGGTCATGGCCAGGCCCATGCCGTGGCCGTCGACCACCGCCACATGCGATGTCGAGGGCATGTCGATGGCGTTGTCCTTGCCCCAGTGCCAGGCCATCTCCATGCCGGGCGGCTTGCCGGCCGGGGCCTCACCCATCGAACGCGGTCCCACCAGCCTGGCGCGCTGTGCCAGGTAGCTCTTGTCGAGCAGGCTCGGCAGGCCACGGCCCGGCAGCGGGACGAAGTCGGTGTCGGCCGCGTAGCGGTTGCGGTCGGCGTAGGCCAGGCGCCCCACTTCGCTGAACACGTGCAGCGCCTCCGGGCCGGGCACGCCGGCTTTCGGCGCGAGGGCGCGCATGTCGAAGGTCTCGAACATGCCGAGCATCTGCGCCACCGCGATGCCGCCCGAGGACGGCGGCGGCATGCCGCAGACGGTGTAGCTCCGGTAGTCGCTGCACACCGGCGTGCGCACCTTGGGACGGTAGTTGGCGATGTCGGCGGCGCTCAGCAGGCCCGGATTGGTCGGGTGCGACTGCACCTTGGCCGCGATGTCGCGCGCGATGTGGCCCTGGTAGAAAGCGTCGGCGCCGCCCTCGGCGATCTCGCGCAGCGTTTTCGCCAGCGCGGGATTCCGGAGGATGTGGCCGACCGGCCAGGGCTGGCCGCCGTTGCCGTAGAAGTAGGCGGCGGCGTCCTTGTCCTTGCGCAGGTGGGCGTCGCCCGCGAGCAGCGCGTGCAGGCGCGGGCTGACCGCGAAGCCTTCTTCGGAGAGCTGGATCGCCGGCGCGAACAGCGCCTTCCACGGCAGCTTGCCGTGCTCCTTGTGCGCCAGCTCGAGCATGCGCAGCACGCCCGGCGCGCCCACCGAGCGGCCGCCGACGATGCCCTCGGTACGCGACAGCGGGGTGCCGTCCGGACGCTCGAACAGGTGCTCGTCCGCCTTCGAGGGCGCGGTCTCGCGGCCATCGAAGGCCTGGGTATGCTTGCCGTCGTAATGGACGAGGAAGGCGCCGCCGCCGATGCCCGAGGACTGCGGCTCGACCAGGGTCAGCACCATCTGGGTGGCGATCGCGGCGTCGATCGCGCTGCCGCCCTGCTTCAGGATCCGGTAGCCGGCTTCCACGGCCAGCGGGTTGGCGGCGGCCACCATGTATTTCCTGGCCGGCCAGCCGGGCTTCACGGTATAGCCGGTGGCGGCTTCGGGCGCGGCCTGGCGGGTGTCCTGGGCCTGCAATGCAGGGGTGGCCGCAAAGGCCAGCGCCAGGGCCAGGGCGGCCTGGCGCATCGTCATGTTCTTCAATCGTTTCTCCAGAAAGCAAACGGGCGCGCGGTGTGCGCCGCGCGCCCGACATCTGTCAATCCTACAACAATTGGCAAATGGCTTCAGGAAGTGTCCGCGAAGCTTATTTCGGCTGCATGCGGATCGCGCCGTCCAGGCGGATCGTCTCGCCGTTCAGCATGACGTTCTCGATGATGGCCTTGGCCAGGTGCGCGTACTCCTTCGGCATGCCGAGGCGCGGCGGGAACGGGACCATCTTGCCCAGCGAGTCGCGCACTTCCTGCGGCATGCCCATCAGCATCGGGGTCTCGAAGATGCCCGGGGCGATGGTCATCACGCGGATGCCGCTGCGCGCCAGGTCGCGCGCCATCGGCAGGGTCATGCCGGCCACGGCCGCTTTCGAGGAACCGTAGGCCGCCTGGCCGATCTGGCCGTCGAAGGCCGCCACCGAGGCGGTGTTGATGATGATGCCGCGCTCGCCGTATTCCGACGCCTCGAGCTTGCCCATGGCGTCGGCCGCCAGGCGGCACATATTGAAGGTACCGACCAGGTTGATGTTCACCGCGCGCTGGAAGGCGTCCAGCGGGTGCGGGCCGTCCTTGCCGACGGTCTTGACAGCCGGCGCCACGCCGGCGCAGTTGACCAGGCCGCGCAAGGTGCCCAGCTTGCCCGCCGCCTCGACCACCGCCAGGCCGTCCGCCTCCGAGGTCACGTCGCACTTGACGAACTGGCCTTTCAACTCGGCCGCCAGGGCGGCGCCCGCTTCGGCCTGCACGTCGGCGATGACGACCTTGCCGCCGGCTTCCGTGATCATGCGCGCCGTGGCTGCTCCAAGGCCCGACGCGCCACCGGTGACGATGAACACATTGTTCTGAATCTGCATGGTTTTCCCTTTTAAAAGTTCTAGTGCTGTCTTCCGCGCGATGATGACGCTACGTCTTCAGTGACTACGCAGTGATTACGCAGTGATTACGTTTACGTAAACGTCAAACAGCCGCATTGTAGCGAATTTTTGGCAGGAAAAACCATGCCCGGGCGCAGCTTATTCCCTCCGGCTCAAAAGCACTGCACCGTGGCGCCGTTGCTGGTGCACAGGCGGCCGTCGCGGCTGACGCCGGCGTTGCCGGGGCCGCTGGCGTTGTAGCTCATGCCGCTGGCATCGGTGCACACGCCGCCCGCGCAGCCGACGACCTGGCTGGTGTGCGGCGCGCCCGGCGCCGG
>DAMCRY010000409.1:0-3434 GCA_032115075.1 Massilia sp. | reverse complement strand
CGTACCCCAGGTGCCGGTCCAGTTCTCGGTGCGCCAGTCCTGGGCGCCGGCCGGCTGGCTGGAAAAGGCGATGGCGGTCGCCAGCATGGCGCCGGAGAGGAACAGGCGCCGTCGCGGCGGGACGACGCTGCGGGTGGACGGCGCCAGGCTGGCCGCCAGGCGCTGGGCGGCCTGGAGAAGGGCGGGGAAGACGCGTTTCATCGTATGCTCCCGAAAAGGCGCCCATGCGATATGCATGAGCTCGCCTGAACAATCTAGCCAGCCCGGCCGCCGTGAACAAGAAGGCAACCAACGTCTTCCTTGCGGCGCATCGAAGGCTGCAAAGATTAATATTCCTGCAAGAATGTTTAGTGATAGGTGGGGAAATCTTGCACAGGATTTGTCCCACTCATCCGGCTCCACTGTTCGCCGGCGTACCGAGCGCGCCGCAGATCGCGGCTACGGTAGCCTGTCTATTCGGAAGGAGGACAGCCATGAGCAAGCACTCGGGAGGGGATGTGAAGATCGGCCGGCCGTGGTCGGCCGCCGGCGGCTGGGGATCGGTGTCGAAGGTGACGACGATCCTGCTGGACCAGGGCGTGCCCATCAAGGACAGCGCCCTGCTGCTCAAGCAGAACAAGCCGGACGGCTTTGCCTGCGTGAGCTGCGCCTGGGCCAAGCCGGCCAATCCCCATCCTTTCGAATTCTGCGAAAGCGGCGCCAAGGCCACGGCCTGGGAAACCACCAGCAAGACGATCGGCGCCGGCTTCTTCGAACGCCATACGGTCACCGAACTGGAAGCCTGGGACGACCACACCCTGGAAGACCAGGGCCGCCTCACCGTGCCGCTGCGCTGGGACGCCGCGGCCGATAAATACCGCGAGGTGAGCTGGGACACGGCCTTCGCCGAGATCGGCGCGGCGCTGCGCGGCATGGACCGCGAGCAGGTGGTGTTCTACGCTTCCGGCCGCGCCTCGCTCGAGACGTCCTACATGTATTCGCTGCTGGCGCGCATGTACGGCAACAACAACCTGCCCGACAGCTCGAACATGTGCCACGAAAGCACCTCGGTCGGCCTGCAGAAGACCATCGGGGTCCCGGTCGGCACCGTGGTGCTGCACGACTTCGAGGAGACCGACTGCATCTTCTTCTTCGGCCAGAACGTCGGCGTGAACAGCCCGCGCATGCTGCACCAGCTGCAGGAAGCGCGCGCCCGCGGCGTGCCCATCGTCACCTTCAATCCGCTGCGCGAGCGCGGCCTGGTCAGCTTCGTCAATCCGCAATCGCCGGTGGAGATGCTGACCGGGCAGGAGACGCCGATCAGCACGCAATACCACCAGGTCCGGCCGGGCGGCGACACGGCGGCCATCATGGGCCTGTGCAAGGCCATCTTCGACCGCGACGACGCGGCGCTGGCCGCCGGCGCACAGCGCGTGCTCGACGTCGCCTTCATCCAGGAACACACGCAGGGCATCGCCGAATTCGAAGCGTCGGTGCGCGCCTGCGGCTGGGATGCGATCGAACGCGAGTCCGGCCTGCGGCGCGCCGACCTGGAAAGCGCGGCGGCCGTCTACTGCGCAGCGGGCGCCGTGATGGGCATCTACGGCATGGGCCTGACCCAGCACCGCAACGGCGTGCAGAACGTCGAGATGATCGTCAACCTGCTGCTCCTGCGCGGGAACATCGGCAAGCCCGGCGCCGGCGTGTGCCCGGTGCGCGGACATTCCAACGTGCAGGGCCAGCGCACCGTCGGCATCACCGAGAAGCCGGAGCTGGCGCCGCTCGACAAGCTCGAAGCGCAGTACGGTTTCACGGCGCCGCGCAAGACCGGCATGAACACGGTCGAGGCCTGCGAGGCCATCCTGGCGCGCAAGGTGCAGGCCTTCATCGGCCTGGGCGGCAACTTCGTGCGCGCGGTGCCGGAGCGCGTCCTGATGGAAGCGGCCTGGCGCGAGATCCCGCTCACGGTGCAGATCGCCACCAAGCTCAACCGCAACCACGTCATCCACGGCAAGGCCTCCTATGTGCTGCCCTGCCTGGGCCGCATCGAGATCGACCGCCAGGCCGGCGGCCCGCAGGACGTCACGGTCGAGGACAGCACCGGCTGCATGCACGGCTCGCGCGGCCGCGCCGAGCCGGTGGCGGACACGCTGCTGTCCGAGCCGGCCATCGTGGCCGGCATCGCCAAGGCCACGCTCGCGCCGAACCCGAAGCTCGACTGGGACCGCTGGGTGGCCGACTACGGCCTGGTGCGCGAGGCCATCGCCGCGACCTATCCGGAGATCTTCCACGATTTCAATGCGCGCATGTGGACGCCAGGGGGCTTTCGCCGCCCGCTGGGCGCCGCGCACCGCGTGTGGAAGACCGAGTCGGGCAAGGCCCACTTTACGGCGCCCGGGACGCTCGACGGCAATCCCGACCTTGCCGGCGGACGCGCCACCATGCGCCTGTTCACGGTGCGCAGCGACGGCCAGTTCAACACCACGATCTACAACTACGACGACCGTTTCCGCGGCGTGCAGGGCAGCCGCATGGTGCTGTTCATGGCGCGCGCCGACATGGCGCGCCATGCCTTGCGCGAGGGCGAGCTGGTGACGCTGCGGACGGCGGCGGACGATGGCGTCGAGCGGAAAGTCGCTGGCCTGGCGGTCGTGCCCTACGACGTGCCCGAAGGCTGCATCGCCGGCTACTACCCGGAACTGAACGACCTGATTCCCTTGTGGCACCACGCGAAGGAGAGCAAGGTGCCGGCGGCGAAGGCGATCGACGTGTTCGTCGAACGCTGACAATGGACGGAAGTGCGGGCCGGGCGGCTCGCGCCGGGAGCGGCATTATGCGGGTATGATGCGGCCTTCGCATTGCGCAACCCGGAGCATTCATGGTCATCGTGACCCACAACGGCAAGTTCCACGCCGACGACGCATGGGCGGTGGCCGTCCTGCACATCCTTTTCCCCGAGGCGGAGATCGTCCGCACCCGCGACCCGGCCACCATCGAGGCCGGCGACTTCGCCGTCGACGTCGGCGGCATCTGGGACCCGGCCACGGGCCGCTTCGACCACCACCAGAAGGGGTTCGACGGCGCCCGCATGTCCGGCGTGCCCTACGCCAGCGCCGGCCTGGTCTGGCGCGAGTACGGCGCGCGCTGCGTGGCCGCGCTGGCGCTGCGCCACACCGGCCAGCAGCTCGACGAGGAAACGGCCCAGCAGATGGCCTATGCCATCGACGGCGACATCGTGCAGTACCTCGACCTGTCCGACGTCGGCGCCGCCAAGAACGCGCCGGGCGGCTACGGCCTGTCGGCCGTGGTGTCGGGCTACAACCCGAACTGGCTGGACGAGGAACGGCTGGGCTACGGCCCGCAGGCCGAGGCCTACCGCCTGGAGCAGTTCCGCAAGGTGATGGCCTTCCTTACCGACGTGATGGTCAACGCGGTGAAATCCCGCGTCGGCGCCA
>DAMCRY010000408.1:263-3458 GCA_032115075.1 Massilia sp. | reverse complement strand
GGCGGACAGGGAGGCCAGCCAGTCGGCGCGCGGCGTGGCCGCCAGCTCGGCGGCGGCGGTGGGCGTGGCGGCGCGCACGTCGGCGGCGAAGTCGGCGATGGTGACGTCGGTCTCGTGGCCGACGCCCGAGACCACCGGGATCGCGCAGGCGTCGATGGCGCGCGCCACGCATTCCTCGTTGAAGCTCCACAGGTCCTCGATCGAGCCGCCGCCGCGGCAGACCAGCAGCACGTCCGCCTCGGCGCGGCGCGATGCCGTCATGATGGCTTCGGCGATCTTTTCCGCGGCGAACTGGCCCTGGACCGGGGCAGGGTAGAGGATCACGCGCACGTGCGGCGCGCGGCGGCGCAGGGCGGTCAGCACGTCGCGCAGGGCAGCGGCTTGCGGGCTGGTGACGATGCCGATGGTGCGCGGGAACAGCGGCAAGGGGCGCTTGCGGTCGGCGTCGAACAGGCCCTGGGCCGACAGCTTTTCCTTCAGGCGCAGGAAGGCTTCGTAGAGCTGGCCGACGCCGGCGCGGCGGATGGTCTCGACGTTGATCTGGTAGTCGCCGCGCGCCCCATACAGGGTGACGAGGGCGCGCACCTCGACCTTGTCGCCTTCGCGCGGAACGAAGCCGGCATACTGGGCGCGGCCGCGGAACATCACGGCGCGCACCTGGGCGGCATCGTCCTTCAGCGTGAAATACCAGTGGCCGGAAGCGGCGCGCGTGAAGTTGGAGATTTCGCCGCCGATCCAGGCCAATGGAAAACTCCGTTCCAGCAGGCGCGCGACCTGCTGGTTCAGGGCCGTCACGGTCATGATGGTCGGGGTGGCGTAGGCGGGATCGGCGTCGGTCGGGCGTTCCATGGTGTTCGGGATGACAGGCAAAGGTGATGCTTATGTCATATCTTGGGCAAATCGACAAGCGCCGGACGGCAGGCGTGCGCGGCCACCACGCGCAACACCATGTTGTTGCCAGTTTTCAATGCATTCTATTGAAACGCTTTGGAATCAATGGCTTGCGGAGGCGTCTTCATCTTTTGGAGCGACTTTATCCACAAAAACTGTGGGCAACTCATCCAGAAGACACATGAGTGCGCATGGAATGTGCGTCAGGGCTGCTTCCCTTAGGTATCAAGGACTTAGCGTGCATATGCCTGGCTTGGGCACATTGTTGTCCACAAAAAGTGTGCATAGCTCATCTGTTCCTTGGCATACCGGAGCGTCCGGCCGGCGATCCGCATGCGACGCTGCTTCCATGCTTAAAAATGACGCTAAGAAAGTTTGTTGTTGTAGATCAAGGACTTAAGGCCATGACGGTAGGCTTGCGCACAATTTTGTCCACAAAAAGTGTGCACAAGAGCGCTAGGGCAGGGGAGCGCGCATCGGACGTCCCCGGATCGGCCCGGTTTCGGGAAGGCCCGTCCAGGCAAAACCGAGTCAGACAGCCGGTCGAAGGCGGGTTTCCGCTTATCTGCCCGTTTCCACGGCAGCAGGGCATGATGTCTTTCGAATCAATGACTTAGGGCTTGCCGTACAGGATTCGTCACATTCTTATCCACAAAAAATGTGAAGATATGAATTTTCTTTGCCTCTAGCGCAGCAGGGCAGAACAACCCATGCATAAAAGCATGGTTTTGCACACAAAACCCTGCCAAACTGCCGCTTGATGAAATTTTGTGCAGCGAAAGTTTTCTGTTATAGATCAATCACTTACGTATTAAAAAGTGCCCTTGCTCACATTTTTGTCCACAAAAAATGTGAGGAACCGTACACAGCCGTCTCGTTTCCCGCCGCGCCGTCTGGTGCTTATTTTTTGCGCCCTAGAAATTTCCCAAGAAAAATCAAGCACTTACCTCCAACAGTGCCCCATTGCGCACAATTTTGTCCACAGAATTTGTTCGTAACTGTGAATCGTTGAGCTAGGTCAATACGTTAGGGGAAAACACTGACAGGCTGGAAGCATGCTCATCCAATAACTGCCATTTTCTTGCGCAGGCACAGAATATCCTTTCAAATCAAGGATCTTTGATCCCAAAGGGGGCCTTGCGCACATTTTTATCCACAGAAGTTGTGTAGAACCCCGGATGGACCGCACTTGCCGCACTGCTGGCAACTTGTTACATTGGCGAATTGATTTCTTACCCTCAGGAGTTTCTCTTGCTCGCCATTTTTCAAGCCGCAGGCTGGCCTATCTGGCTTTTGCTGATCGCCTCGATCGTCGCTGTCGCACTGATCGTGGAACGCCTGATCTACCTGCGCCGCGAGAAGATCCTCCCGAAGGCCCTGCTGGATGACGTGATCCGCGTCCATCGCGCCGGCAAGGTGACCCCGGACGTGGTCGACAAGCTCGAACACAATTCGCCCCTCGGCACCGTGCTGGCCAGCGCGCTGCGCAACGTCGACGCCCCGCGCGACGTCATGAAGGAATCCATCGAGGAAGCCGGCCGCGGCGTCGCCCATGGCCTGGAGCGCTTCCTGACCACGCTCGGCACCATCGCCTCGCTGGCGCCGCTGATGGGCCTGTTCGGCACCGTGGTCGGCATGATCGAGATCTTCGGCGCCCAGAGCCCGACCGGCGGCAGCAACCCGGCGCAATTGGCCCACGGCATTTCGGTGGCCCTGTACAACACCGGCTTCGGCCTGGCGATCGCCATGCCGGCCCTGGTCTTCTACCGCCACTTCCGCGCCCTGGTCGACAGCTTCATCGTCGAGATGGAACTGCAGGCCGTGAAGTTCGTCGACGTCGTCCACGGGACCCGCAAATGATGAACTTCCGCCGCGGCCGCCAGCGCGAGGAACCGGAGATCAACCTGATCCCCTTCATCGACGTCCTGCTGGTGGTCCTGATCTTCCTGATGGTGTCGACCACCTACAGCAAGTTCACCGAGCTGCAGATCACCCTGCCGACCGCCGACGCCGAGAAGGTGCAGGAGCGCCCTTTCGAGATCAACGTGACGATCGACGCCAAGGGCAACTACACGGTGAACAACGCGCCGGTGGCCTTCCACAGCGTGGCCGGGCTGGCCGAGGACCTGCGCAGCGCGGCGCGCGGCGGGCCCAACGGCCAGCCGGCGCAGGACCCGGTCGTGATCGTCAACGCCGACCAGTTCGCGATGCACCAGATGGTCATCAACGTGCTGGAAGCGGCGCGCGTGGCCGGCTACGACAAGCTGACCTTTGCGGCCCAGACCGGCGGCAAGAAGTAAGGCC
>DAMCRY010000408.1:0-213 GCA_032115075.1 Massilia sp. | reverse complement strand
GCTGCCGCTCGCGCTGCTGTTCCGGCTGCTGGCCGGCATCCGCGGCCTGCTCTACCGCACCGGCATCAAGGACAGTGGGCGCCTGCCGGTGCCCGTCGTCGTGGTCGGCAATATCTTTATCGGCGGGACCGGCAAGACCCCGTTGACGATCTGGCTGGCCCAGGCCCTGCGCGAGGCGGGCCTGCGCCCCGGCGTGATTTCGCGCGGCCATGG